>QCCD01000003.1 GCA_003281405.1 Prochlorococcus sp. AG-347-K16
TCGATTTATTGAAGAAAATTAGCCTCATGTCATTATCAGCACTTATAGGGAGCACTTTTTGTTTTAGTATTCTCAAAACTATGAATAACTTCAATTCAAACCTAGGAGAATTTTTATTATTAATATTTGGATCTCTAACTTTTTTTGTAATTTATTATTTACTTACAAAATTCTTGAAAGTGAATAAATTAAACTTTAAGAAGAAGTATTAATTTTTAAAAAAAACTTTCCAAAATCTCTTCTAATTCTTGCACTTGTGAGTTGGTGATTAAATTAATCAGTGGAATACTATTAACACCATCCCCTACTTTTACATTTATTGCTTTCAAACTTAATTTTGCAGCCTCCAATGGGCCTTGATCTTTATTGCTGATACATTCAATAGCAAGATGCCTAGCTAGGCCAGCGTCTCCAAGATACAAATTCCACTTTTCTATTTTAATAAAGACCTTTTCGGAAATAACATTTTCTAGATCACTTATACGTATCTGATAGTCCATAAATATAAATTAATTTAAGTTGATTTTTTGGAAGTATCTTTAGGTTTTTTTATAATTACGAAAAGCAAATGGGAAGCCAAAAGAACTGACCAAACAATTGCAAAATTATTAAAATAGCCGATTTCATATTTAATCTCTTTCAAAAGCCATGTACCACTTACAATCGCAGTAAATATCATGCAGTGAATGACAAAATTTACTATTCGAGAAAAATGTTTATAGATAGGATCTTCTAAATCACCATTTCCGTACCACTTTATAGGCATATTAATAAGTAGATTGTTAATAATACGCATTTTACCCGAAATCTAGTTGACTAAGAGACCCTGAAACAGAGATATTACATAATTATGCGCCTGTAGCTCAGTGGATTAGAGCACCTGACTACGGATCAGGGTGTCGGGAGTTCGAATCTCTCCAGGCGCGTTTAAAATTCTGAAATATTCTTTTTATATTTTTCTAAAAAATATCGTCTATATTAAAGATATTACTCATCAAATTCAATGAATATCCTTCAAAATCTTAAAGAAAGTGATCCAGTAATATCAAATTTTATCAACTCTGAAAAAAATAGGCAGGAAACTCATCTTGAGTTAATCGCAAGCGAAAATTTCGCATCAATTGCCGTTATGCAGGCTCAAGGTTCCGTTCTTACAAATAAATACGCCGAGGGATTACCTCAAAAAAGATATTACGGGGGATGTGAATTTGTTGATGAAATCGAAGAATTAGCTATTCAAAGAGCGAAAAAATTATTTAATGCAAATTGGGCTAATGTTCAACCTCATAGTGGAGCTCAGGCAAATGCTGCTGTTTTCCTAAGTCTACTTAAACCTGGCGACACAATCATGGGGATGGATTTATCTCATGGTGGACACCTAACTCATGGGTCTCCAGTAAATATGAGTGGCAAGTGGTTCAATGCTGTTCACTATGGTGTAAATAAAGAAACTAGTGAATTAAATTTTGATGAAATAAGAGAGATAGCACTTGAAACAAAACCAAAATTAATCATATGCGGATATTCTGCTTATCCAAGAACAATCGATTTTGAGTCATTTAGAAATATTGCAGATGAAGTTGGTGCATTCTTAATGGCTGATATTGCACACATCGCCGGTCTTGTAGCAAGTAAACTTCACCCAAATCCAATACCATATTGTGATGTAGTAACCACAACTACTCATAAAACATTAAGAGGGCCTAGAGGAGGACTCATCTTGTGTAAAGATGCAGAATTTGGAAAGAAATTTGATAAATCTGTTTTCCCTGGAACTCAGGGTGGGCCCCTCGAACATATAATTGCAGCTAAAGCAGTTGCATTTGGAGAAGCATTGCAGCCAGATTTCGTTAATTATTCCCAACAAGTAATCAAAAATGCAAAAGTTCTAGCTTCAACTTTAATAAATAGAAGTATTAATATCGTTAGTGGAGGCACTGATAACCATATTGTTTTACTCGATTTAAGAAGTATCAATATGACTGGTAAGATTGCTGACTTACTTGTAAGTGAAGTGAATATCACTGCAAATAAAAATACTGTCCCATTTGACCCTGAATCACCTTTTGTAACCAGCGGACTAAGGTTGGGAACTGCTGCTTTAACTACTAGAGGCTTTAATGAGGATGCTTTTGCTGAAGTTGGCGAAATTATTGCAGATAGATTAATTAACCCAGACGATTCACTGATTGAAAGTCAATGTAAAGAAAGAGTATTAACCTTATGTAATCGTTTTCCTCTTTATGAAGGCAAACTTGAAGCATCAATTAAATGAGCCCTAACTCCAAGGGAGTTGAAATTCTTTCTATTGGAACAGAGCTACTCTTAGGAAATATTATCAATACAAATGCTCAATGGATTTCTGAACAGTTATCTCAATTAGGCTTAAATCACTTTAGGCAATCAACTGTCGGTGATAATTGTGATCGAATTATAAAAGTAATTCAAGAAATATCGAAAAGAAGTAATCTTCTAATTACGACTGGTGGCTTGGGACCCACCCCAGATGACTTAACTACTGAAGCAATAGCCAAATCTTTTAATGTATCTCTTTTTGAAAGACCGCTTTTATGGGATGAAATCAAACAAAAACTTTCAAACTCAAAGCTCAAGGGCGATTCCTCCAGCTTAAGGAAACAATGTTTCTTCCCAGAAAATGCTCAAATTATTAATAACCCTAGGGGCACTGCCCCAGGAATGATTTGGGAACCAGTAAAAGATTTTACTATCCTTACTTTCCCAGGAGTACCAAGTGAAATGAAAACTATGTGGGAAGAGACGGCGTATGATTTCATTAAAACCAAATTCTCAGATAATTATTCCTTTTTTTCGAATACTCTTAAATTTGCGGGTATTGGAGAATCAAGTGTTGCTGAAAAAATTAATAATCTATTAAATCTTAAAAACCCTACCGTTGCTCCATATGCAAACTTAGGAGAGGTTAAACTCAGAATCACCGCGCGAGCTAAGAACGACCTAGAAGCAAAAAATATAATTAAACCTATTAAAGAAAAATTAAAAAAAGATTTTTCAAAATTTATTTTTGGAGAGGATAACGATACTCTTCCTAGCGTTTTAATAAAAGAATTAACCAAGAGGAACGAAACTATTGTATTTGCTGAATCCTGCACCGGAGGCCTTCTATCTTCATCAATAACGTCAATTTCAGGCTCATCTCAAGTTTTTCAAGGTAGTATTGTTTCCTATAGTAATGAACTAAAAAATTCATTATTAAATATTTCTAAAGAAAAGCTTACAAAATATGGAGCTGTTTCTGAAGAAGTTTGTGAGGCCATGGCAATTAATGTAAAAGAGAAATTAGGAGCAGATTGGGCAATAGCAATTAGTGGAATAGCTGGTCCTAACGGAGGCAGTCAAGATAAACCGGTTGGACTTGTCTATATTTCAATTTCAGGACCGAATAATCATATAACTAATATAAAAAAATTATTTAACTCAACACGAAATCGAATAGAAATTCAAAGACTAAGTGTAAATGTGTGTTTGAACAGCCTCCGATTAATCCTATTATCGAATAGTAAGTAACTATTTTTACAAATTGAGTCAAGATACCCTATTTGATAAAGTTTGGGATTTACATAAGGTTTCAAGGCTTCCTGGAGGATCTGATCAAATATTTATTGGTCTTCACCTTATCCATGAAGTGACGAGTCCTCAAGCATTTGGTGCTTTAAAGGACAAAAAATTAAAAGTAAAATTCCCTGATAGAACTGTTGCCACTGTTGATCATATTGTGCCAACAGATAATCAGAGCAGGCCTTTCAAAGATAATCTCGCTGAACAGATGATTGAAACACTTGAGAAGAATTGCTTAGAACATAAAATAAGATTTTTTAATATTGGTAGTGGTAATCAAGGAATAGTTCATGTAGTAGCACCAGAATTAGGCCTAACTCAGCCAGGAATGACAATCGCTTGCGGAGATTCTCATACTTCAACTCATGGAGCTTTTGGGTCAATTGCTTTTGGGATAGGTACAAGTCAAGTAAGAGATGTTCTTGCTACCCAAACCTTAGCCATGAACAAATTGAAAGTGAGGCAGATTTGGTGTGACAATAAATTATCTAAGGGCGTTTATGCTAAGGATTTAGTCCTTCATATAATTAATAAACTTGGTGTAAAGGCAGGAGTAGGTTTTGCATATGAATTCGCAGGACCTGCGATACATGAATTATCAATGGAAGAAAGGATGACGATATGCAATATGTCTATTGAGGGAGGAGCAAGATGCGGCTACATCAACCCTGATGAAAAGACCTTTAGTTACATTAAAAGTAAATTTTATGCTCCAAAAAATGAGCATTGGGATAGAGCGCTTAGA
The DNA here is from genome assembly GCA_003281405.1 of Prochlorococcus sp. AG-347-K16. GTDB lineage: Bacteria > Cyanobacteriota > Cyanobacteriia > PCC-6307 > Cyanobiaceae > Prochlorococcus_A. The sequence goes on from QCCD01000003.1 coordinate 4,343, forward strand.
TGGTGGGAATCATTAAAAAGCGATGGAAATTCAATTTATGATGACGTAATTAAATTAGATGCTTCTAAGGTAGAACCAACTGTAACCTGGGGGATTACTCCCGGCCAAAGTATAAGCATTAATCAACAAATCCCTCTTTTAGATGAATTATCCCCAAATGATAAATTAGTTGCAGAAGAAGCTTATGAATATATGAGTTTCAAGCCTGGACAATTAATAAAAGATACTCCTGTAGACGTTTGTTTCATAGGTAGTTGCACAAATGGAAGAATCAGTGACTTAAGAGTTGCAGCTAAAGTATTAAAAGGCAAAAAAGTATCCAAGAATGTCAAAGCATTTGCAGTTCCAGGTTCAGAACAAGTAGCCACTGAAGCAAAACAAGAAGGTCTTGATCAGATATTTAAGGATTCTGGATTTCAATGGAGAGAGCCTGGCTGCTCAATGTGTTTAGCAATGAATTCAGATAAGCTAATAGGTAATCAAGTTAGTGCTAGTTCTAGTAATAGAAATTTCAAGGGTAGGCAAGGATCTCCCAGTGGAAGAACACTGCTAATGAGTCCAGCAATGGTTGCTGCTGCTGCAATTAATGGCAAAGTCAGTGACGTTAGAGAATTTATCAACTGATGAAATCAGAGTTCACCCCACCAATCGGAAAAATTGCAAATATGAACGGAAAATGTATCTCCTTGATTGGTAACGACATTGATACAGATCGGATAATTCCAGCGCGTTTTTTGAAATGTGTTAACTTTGATTCATTGGGTGAATCTGTTTTTGAGGATGATAGAAAAACTTTAAAAGGAAAGCATCCTTTTGATCTAGAGGAAAACAAATGTGCCTCAATACTAGTTGTTAATAGCAATTTTGGATGTGGTTCCAGCAGAGAACATGCCCCCCAAGCGCTTATGAGATGGGGTATAAAAGCAATCATAGGCGAGAGTTTCGCTGACATTTTTTACAGTAACTGTATTGCTATAGGAATTCCATGTTTTACGCTACCTAAAAAATCCATAGAAGAAATACAAAACTATTGCGATAATCAATCTTTATTCTTAGAAATTGATCTTAAAAATTTATCAGCACAATCAAAAGATTTAAATTTCAATCTTGAGATTAAGGAAAGCTCAAGAAAAATGTTTTTATCAGGAGAATGGGATGCTACATCAACACTACTTGATAATAAAAATTTAATAGAAAATAAATTTAACCAATTACCCTATATAAAATTCAATACTAATATTTCATAGCTATTTAAATCCATAGAGACTCAAAGAAATGCCTCCTGCTTGATTATGAGGCTGATAAAAAATACCAAATTCATAGGATCTTTTTTTCCAATTTAAAGAAATTTTAGAATCTATAAATTCACCATAATCATTTGCATTATTCGTTAGGTTCAAGGTACCAAAACTCTTGAGAATGATAGGTCCATATAATTGCTGATCGAAAGAAATATCTAAAGTGAAGTTCTCATAATTTTGATCAAACTTAAATACACTTTCACCACCTTTAAATTTATAGAAGGGTAAAAGACTTATTCGAGTATAGTCAAAAGTTTTATTTTTAAAATTACCCATTATATATTCTGGGCCAGCACCTAAACCTAAATATTCTTGATGATCCCCATTTTCATAGAGAGAATAAGATAATTCGAATTTTGTATTAATACTTAGTCCTTTGGTTATTGGTTCAGGAATGTAACTATATGAGATATCAACAGATTTCTTTTTAGGTTCTAAGATACTGATTGGAAATTTTTGATCAAGAGAATAAAACAAATTACTTTTTAGGTTGGTTACTAAATTTTTAGTATTCAAACCCTCTGCTGTTATCTTGGCCAAACCAAAAGATAAAAATTCTGACTTTTTAATGCCATCAACAATCCAAGTATTTTCTTTTTTTAATTTTGAACCAAAACCTGAGTAAATTTCTGATTCACCCAATGAACCATTCCAAACCCTCTCTCTATAAATTCCATAAAAACTTTTTTCCCATTTTGAATCTAGTAGGTTAATTTCTTTACTCAATTCAGTTTTAAATCTAAAAGCATCTGAAAATTTATCAAAATCAAGAGAATTTAAAATACTATCTATTTCTAAATCCCAATTTTTTATTGTGCCTTTTATCTGAGATTTGAGAGCGAAATAGTCTCCAAAACTTGTATTTCTTTTAACCCTCGTTGAAGTGATTGATTCGTTCTTCTTTACAAAACTATTTGTATAACCTTTAAATGTCCTCTGAATTAGAAATTGCGGCTCTACATCAAGAACAAAATCATCAGCAATATCTATAGAGTTAAATTTCCTACCAATAAAATACCCATCCTTATCTAAGTTTTCATATCCTAAATTCCATCTATTATCAATTTGAGAATTATTAAAGTTAAAAGCTCTATCACCTACCCAAAAAGGGATCGATAATTTCTCATCAATTATTAGATAATTTAATGAGGACTTGAATCGTAATTTTTCATCTCGAGGATAAACCTCTAATGAATTAATTGCTAATTTCACTTGCTTTGATTCTAGTAAATCATTACTAAACAAAGCCTTCTTACTTTTCCATTTTTCTCCATCTATAGTGATCTTATCTGTGTAAAACAACCAATTCTCAACCTTATTAGGGGTATATAAAACTTCCTTTTTGTTTATTTCAAGTAAACTTTCTATCTTATTAATATCTGACAAGTTGAAATTTGAGGATAAGTCATCTATCAGAGTATTGGTATTAATAGATCCCTTAACATCTAATAAATACCCTTTTTCGCTTATAAAACTGTACTCTAGATGTGAAACTTTGAAGAATTGATCCCCTAATTCCAAAGATATATTTCCTTTAGCACTAATTTTTTTGTTTAACTTATCATAAATTAAAGTATCTGCTTTAAGCAGTTTGCCTCTATAAGAAACGTTTACATTACCCTCTGCATAAATAACATTATTTATTTCAGACTGTTTATCAGATTGGATTATTAACTCTTGTTGCTTTTCAGCTTTAGCTACTAAAAATGGATCAAAATTTTTCTTTAATGAATTTACGAAGGAATTTTTGTCATTAAAATTTTTTGAATTACTTGATAATTTTTTTTTTTCACTAAGGGTATTTGACCAAAGAAATTGGGTATTTTGATTATTGATATTTTTATTAATTTTCGATAATTCAGCTGACTTTGATGGCTGAATAAAATTAATAAAAAGAAAAGATAAAAATATTACTTTTTTTGGTATTCCTGAAATCAATTTAAGAATTTAATTAAAAAATTAATCTTGAGGACTTTCTAGGTCTTTTCTGTTTGGGGTTCTTGTTGGGTCACTTGCTAAAAATCCGAAAAGAAATATTCCAACAAAGAAAAAGACGATAGTGTATACAGAAATTTTTAGGGCGAGCATGGAATTACTAGTGCTGACAGATTTATATCCTATTAAATTTATAATTAAACTATGGTTAAATGTTTACTTTTTGTATTTTTGGTAAATTTTGAAATACTTTAAGGGAGACTAATCGTCATGATCATCCCAAGGATCAGTAAGCTTTGCTGCTTTTGGTCCAAAGGCAGTCCAAAGACCAAAACCGGTTAAAGCTAAAAGTAGAGCCAGAATTGTTACGGCTATAGAAACTGCAGGATCTGGGGCTGATGATAAAGTTTGCATCAATTTTGCTAAGTTTGTAAACAATTTATGTATTAGTTCTTATACAATAGCGAAATAATATCCGATTTTGTGAATTTAACATGGGTCAAAAAACAGCATTAGGAAGTCTTTTAAAAGCAATTGGCAATTCAGGTCAAGGAAAAGTTGTACCTGGTTGGGGAGCAGTTCCTGTCATGACAGTAATTGGTCTACTACTTTTGGTTTTCTTAGTTATTCTTCTACAAATCTATAACCAATCCTTACTACTACAAGGTTTCTCAGTAGATTGGAACGGAAACTAACTTTCTGAAAATTTTTCAAAAAGTTATTTGGTTAATGTGAAAATTGCCGAATAACTTTTTTTTTAATTTTTGTTTTTATTAATTAGTTATAGTTTGTATATATTCATAATTCTCAAAAAAAAGAGATTTAGAAATAAAAAATGAAAGAAATATTTTTAATTGGATTAGGAAATCCTGGGAAAAAATACTCAAATAGTAGACACAATATTGGTTTTTTACTGCTTGAAAATTTTTCTAAAAAATATAATTCAAATTTTTTATTAAAAGATAAGCTTAAAAGTTCCTGCTCAGAATTTCAAATCAATAATTCTACTTTCAGGTTATTTTTACCAAATACGTTTATGAATAACAGTGGCGATGCTGTCCGAGCAATAGTTGATTGGTACAAAATAAATTTAGATCAGATTTTCATAATAGTCGATGATAAAGATCTTCCTCTTGGAAAAATAAGATTCAGAAGAAAAGGAAGCTCAGGGGGACATAATGGACTTAAAAGCATCATTGAACAATTACAGACACAAAACTTCAAGAGAATAAGAATTGGTATAGGGTCACCTCCTCTAAAAAAAGAAAAAAATAATTTCAATACTATTTCACATGTATTAGGAAATATTTCTTTAGAAGAAAAACCAATATTGGATAAAGTTTACAAGAGAGTAATTGAATCCCTCGAACAACTAAATACTAAAAAAGAAGAATATATTATTAATGAATTAAATTCTTTTGACAAAAATCAAATTTAAGAAATGCGTTCAAAACCTGAAACCATAGCCAACGTAAGTGTTAAGGAATATTGCTTCTCAAAAAAGCAAATTCAGGGAGTTGTGGAAGCTAGTCAATTTAAGTGGAATTTTACATGGTCCTTCCATAAAGGTTTATTAACGGTGAATCCACCTTTGGGAAGAGCATTAATTGAGGATGCATTATTGAGATTTTTATTAAAAAAAGATTATGAACTAGAAGCGGGGAATGAATATAAATTCACTATTTCAGCCAAGTTTTAAAATCTATATTTTGATTCAAAGTAAACTTAATTTTGAAATAATCTTCTAAAATTATCAAAGCTGATATTGCATCAAGGTTTTTATTAAGAAGAAAAACCTCTCGAGGCATTAAAAACTTCAGACCACTAATTGGGAAAAGTTCGAAATATCTTGCTTTAGCCCTGTAGGTAGTATTTTTTTCCTCAAAAGTTACTATTTCTTTTTTAAAAAAATATAGTTTTTCTCTAACTTCTCTACTGGTAGTGCCATTGCCAATAATAATTTGAGATATATCGTAAACGGTAATTAAATTTCTAACATAATTCTCAAGTAATTCACTTTTAAGAATGGTCGCTTTATAAATTTTTTTTTCACTTATTTCAGCTAAGACTAAGCCGCATTTGCTTTTTCCAGGATCAATAGTTATTACTTTAGGCATTTAAGATGCAATTTTTACAATATTAATTTCAACCATTATGGGTTCTGCAGTTTTACTATCTCTCAAAGAAACCACTTCTAACTTAAAATTGATATTCTGATTTTCTTTAAGAAAGTCTCTAATTTTTTTTACAAAATTTCCATTTGTATTAATTTCACTAACTTGTGAACCTCTCGACTTAATTTCATCTCTTGTTTCTCTAAGTAATGATCTAATTTTTAAATTTATTGCTTTAGTATTTAAATCATTTTCTCCCAGATTTGAACTTGTAATAACGTCCCCTTTTTTAACTATAAATTTATTCTCTAATAAATCAGGAGATACAAAAACATAATTATCCCCCTTTAACACATTAGTTGCTGATTTCATTAATAAAATCCAGTCGCCACCTTTAGAAGCTAGTGTCTCAATTTTTGTAATATCACTAGGTCTCCACAAAAGAATATTTTTTGCGTCTTTATTAGTTGGTATAACAATTTTTCTAACAAATTTATCAGCTTCATTATAGATTTTTGTTAAGTCCAGTTTTATATTTGAGCTGGAATTAACCTCAGCAATAAATAAAGTTTGTCCTCTTTTAATAACAATATTTCCTCTTCTAAATTCATTAATATTACTTTTTAATTGATTTAACTCCTTCTCTTTTTGAATAATTTTACTTTCAAGTTCCTTTCGTTCTTTCTGTAAAGGGATTAAAGCCTTTTTACTTTTATCTAAAGTTTTTTGTAACAAAGGAATATCTACAAAAAGCCTTTGCCTAAATTCTTCACTAAATAAAATCAATAACCCTATTGATATTGAACTAATAAATCCTCCGGTAATTATAGTTATTATAGTTGCTGTTTTTTTCGGTCTTAATTTTAAGATACTAAATCTTGCTTTTCCGATCTTTGTTCCAAGAATATCCCCAAACGGTGCAATAAGTCCCCCTAAAAATATTAAAAAAACAATTAGAATCCAAGCCACGCTTTTGTATTCAATCAATACATCATAATTTATGATGAATCAATTAAACCTTTTTGCAAGTGCAATTGGATCGAACACTGTGATCTTTTTTCTTTCAATATTAAGAAGCCCTGAATCCTTTAAATCTCCCAATAATCTTGTAATGGTTACTCTTGTAGAACCAATAGCTTCAGCAATTGCCTGATGTGAAAGCCTTAGATCTATTGTAATACCTTTTTCACCTGCAACTCCGAAGTCTCTACAAAGAACCATTAAAAAACTTACTAAACGAGAAGACATATCTCTATGTGTAAGAGTTTCTATCATTGTTTCAGTTTGCAGGATCCTACTAGAAAGCCCCTGTAACAAAAGTAGTCCTACTGATGCATCTTCCTCTATAGCTCTTAAAACAGAATTTGCAGGTGCTGTTATCATTTCAACTCTTGTGAATGCTATGGCATGGTAAAAACGATCAGATCTATGGCCTGTTAGAAGAGATAAAACACCAAAGAGACTATTCTCTCTTAAAAGAGCAACAGTTATTTCTTCACCTGACTCATAAACTCTTGAAAGTCTTACTGCACCTCTTTTTATAAGATACACTCTTTCAGCGGGGTCCCCAGGGAAAAATATTGTTTTAGATCTCTCAACCATTTCTGTGCTTGCTCCATCTAGACCTTTAATCACTTCCATTAAAGTTCTATTAATTGGAAAACGTTCTCCGACAGAATTAATTTTACTTTGTCCTGAATGTTGCGAACTAAAGCGGTTGAATCCTTGTGAAGCAGGTATCATAAATATTTTTACTATTAAAAAATTTAAGGAGGCAGTCTAAAATTTCTTGTATCAACAGTAACAATTTTAAATTCTTATTGGTTTATCAATAACTCTTTAACAATCAGTTTGTACTTACCTAACCGTTTTTTAAGTAAAATTACACTATATGCAGTGTTAATAGATTCTAATTATACTGCATGTAGAAAGAATTTAAATAATGGTAATTAGTACATCCCATACATATTCCAAAAGCAATCTTGATGTTCTAAATATAAATACTGCTAACAAAATTAACGGAAAAAGATTTACGCAAAATGGACAAATTCAAATTTATCAATCATCGTACCGAGGAAGTTACCCATCTATCATTAGAGACTCTCTAAGAAATGCTGCTCTTGGCAGGAAAGTGCTCTTAATACAATTTATGAGAGGAGGAGTCAAACAAGGGGTTGATAATGCAGTAAAGCTATGCGGTAATTTGACCTGGGTAAGATCATCACATTCCTTTGACCAATACAATTCTAAAGAAATTGAAAATAATAAAAATTTAAAAAAATCTATTCATGAATCTACTTTTGAATTATGGGATTTTTGCAAAAAAAAACTACAGTCTGGAGAGTATGAACAAATGATACTTGATGAAATTTTTTTAGCTATTGACATGAAAATTATCGATAAAGATGATTTGATTTCAACACTTCAAAACCGTTTTATATTAGGAGATGTAATCCTTACTGGTACAGATATACCTAAAGAACTATTGTTGATGGCCAATCAAATTACTGAACTTCGCTCATAAAACAATGCTAAAGAATGATCTCTGGATAAATCAAAAAGCCTCGGAAGGAATGATACAGCCCTTCCAATCAAATTTAGTGAGGCATCTTGAGCCTGACAATAAACAAAAGCCAGTTTTGAGTTACGGATGTTCATCCTATGGATATGATTTAAGACTTTCATCAAAAGAATTCCTAATTTTTAGACATATCCCAGGGACTGTGATGAATCCCAAAAATTTTAATCCTAATAATTTAGAAAAAACTGTTCTTCACCATGACAATGATGGAGACTTTTTTATTCTTCCTGCTCACTCCTATGGTTTAGGAGTGGCTTTAGAAAAGATGAAAGTACCAGAAAATATAACTGTGATCTGTATAGGCAAAAGCACTTACGCAAGACTAGGAATTATTGTTAATACGACACCTGCAGAAGCAGGATGGGAAGGTCATCTAACTTTAGAGTTTAGTAATAGTTCTGGTGCAGATTGCAGAATTTATGCAGAAGAGGGTATTTGCCAACTACTCTTTTTTGAAGGTGATCCATGCTCTACAACCTATGAAGATAGAAGAGGTAAATATCAAAATCAACCAGAGAAGGTGACTTTAGCGAAAATCTAAAATGAGTAAAGTTGAACTAATTTCGCTAACACCTGATGCAGAAAAAACGATGGCTTACATTGCAAGAGTTAGTAACCCAAAAAATCAGGAAAATGAGGACTACTCAAAATTATTGAGTTATTGCATTAAAAATGAACACTGGAGCGTTTTTGAACAGTCATTTATGACTTTACAAATTGAAACCAACAGAGGAATCGCTGCACAAATTTTAAGACATAGATCATTTACTTTCCAGGAATTTTCACAGAGATATGCAGACAGTTCTCAATTGGGTAATATTCCCTTACCAGAACTAAGGCGTCAAGATTTCAAAAATAGGCAAAATTCAATTCCTGATCTCCCTGATGAGTTAAAAAAAAGATTCAATGAAAAAATTGGTTTACATTTTCAGGCTGCATCAGATTTATATGAAGATTTACTCGCTGAAGGCGTAGCTAAAGAATGTGCGAGATTTGTTTTACCATTAGCTACTCCAACAAGAATCTATATGTCTGGATCATGTAGATCGTGGATCCATTACATTCATTTAAGATCAGCTCACGGCACCCAAAAAGAACATAAGTCTATCGCTCAGAATTGCAAGTCTATATTTAAAAAAAGTTTTCCTATTGTATCAAAATCTTTAGGATGGTAAAAATTATCCATGACTACGAGGATTAACCTCAGTTTTTTTATTTTCTTGAATTATTGAAAATTCGGCATTAATAATTTTCTCATTGGGATTCTTTTCTTTTTCTAAATTATAGATAGATTCTCTTATTTTTTTTTCATCTTGTTTACCAACAAAAGTAGATATTAGATTGCCTTCTTTATCAAAAAGATTCACTTGAGGAATCCCGTTGACAGCAAACTTCTGAATGTAATTACCCCATTTTTGATTGTCAACATTTAAAAAAACAAAATTAATATCTTTTTCATATTCATCTTTAAGAGAAGAAACTTGTGGAGCCATTTCTTTGCAAACTTCACACCACTCTGCATAAAATTCCAGAAATGTAGGTTTATTGTTTGTAAAAGCTATTTCAGGGTCAATAGATAATTCTCCAAAACTCTTTAGAAGATAAGTTGATTTAAAAAATAGATTTTTAAGTAAAAGCATTGAAATAAAAACAATAGATATAATCAAAACAAGCATTATTTTAAAATTTGTCTTTAAAATTGGCTCTTGACTTTCAGATTGCACTTTTAAGATATTTATAACTAAAGTTATCTTAAATAAGTTAAACAAATAAAGAGAATTCGAATGTATAAGCTTTTAATCAACTGATAAAATAAGGATTGAATAGCTAGCAAAAATTTCTTTGATTACTGAAATTTAATTATGCAATCAATCTTTGGAACTGATGGAATAAGAGGAAGATTTAATGAAGAGATAACTTATTCTCTAGCTTACAAAGTAGGTTATGCTCTAGGTTCGAATTTAGAAAAGAAAAATCCTATATTAATAGGAAGAGATACAAGAATTAGTGGAGATATTCTGCTTCAGGCCATAACGCAAGGTATAAATGAAAGTGGTAAAAAATTTATAAATATTGGAATCTGCCCTACTCCAGCTGTACCTTTTTTAATCAAAAATGGGGACCTCAGTAGTGGAATCATGATATCTGCAAGTCATAATCCGCCAGAATATAATGGCATAAAAATTTTTGATCATAATGGTCAAAAAATTACTAAAAATTTTGAAAATAAAATTCAAGAAATAATTAAAGAGTCAAAACAAAATATATCAATTCCTACAAAAGTGGTTCCTCTAAAAGCCAATAAAGAGCTTATGGATACTTATATGAAAAGTCTAATCCAAACAATGGATGGAGAGAGTTTAAGCGGGTTGAGAATAATATTAGACACATGCTATGGATCAGCTACCACTTGCGCAAGAAAAATTTTTCAGTCTCTTGGTGCCGATGTAAAAGTTATCAATAACTCTAAAAATGGTTTGAAAATTAATTTGAATTGTGGTTCTACTAACCTCGAACCATTAAAAAAAGCATTAAGAGAGAGTCCTGCAGATATGGGATTCAGCTTCGATGGAGATGCCGATAGAGTAATTGGAATCGATTCAAAAGGCAATGTACTGGATGGAGATCATATTCTTTTTCTTTGGGGTAGAGAACTTATGGAACAAAAAATTCTCACAAATAATTTACTAATATCGACGCAAATGGCAAACTTAGGTTTTGAAAATTCCTGGAAGAAAATTGGAGGAATTTTATATAGAACAGATGTAGGAGATAAGTTTGTTCATGACGCAATTAAGAAAAATAGAGCTGTTTTAGGAGGTGAGCAATCAGGTCATATACTTTCAAAAATTAATAACTTTTCTGGTGATGGGATATTGACTGCACTTCAAATTTCTAAATATTGTAAAAAGAAAAATATTAATTTAAATGATTGGCTTAAAAGTAGTTTCGAACCTTTTCCTCAAAAACTAACTAATATTAAATTAGATTTTAATATTAATAAACTAAATCCAAAAAACAAAATCTTAATTGATGAAACTATAAAAAATTTTCAGGAGATATATTCGGACAATTGTAGAGTTTATATAAGGCCTAGCGGTACAGAACCTGTAATAAGAGTTCTAGTAGAGGCCAAAAATCATAAGAAAGTTCATTCTTTATCAAGCGAAATAACAAACAAACTCTTTTTAGAAATTGATAAAATCGTAAGTTAATTATGAATTAAATTTTTATATAAATTTTTTCATAAATATCAAGTTGGTTTAAAGTCACATACTTTTCCCGATCAGTTTTAAATTTAATTGGATTAAAACTTTCGGAATAATTAAAATCTTTCTTATCTAGTGTTTTAAAATGTAAATTACTCAATATAGTGCAATCCATATAATTGAATAAATCCTTTACATCTGTTTTTATAAAAATTAAGGTTCCTTTTTGCAATGAATTTGACAGCATATTGATAAATCCTGGCTGAATTATACGCCTTTTATAATGCCTCTTTTTAAACCAGGGATCAGGGAAATAAAAAGAAATACTTTTTAGATTTTTGACAATAAATTTACTTTGGACATCATTCAAAATATTATTAGCATTACCAAATATAAAATATAGATTTTTGATTTCTCTTTCAATCACCTTTAATTTAGCATTTTTGACTAATTTCTCACGAATTTCAATTCCTAAATAATTCCACCTAGCATTAACTAAAGCTAAATCAAATAGAAACTCACCAGCAGCACAACCTATATCCAAATGTAGATTCGATTTAGAATCGCCAAACATTTCGCTCAAAGAAGGTATTCTTTCAATTTGATTGAAATTACTACTAAGAGGATTAACATGCTGTCTCATACAATTATTAATATATTTCTTTGCAATAATATAAGGATGCATAATATTCATAACTATGACAATAGTAAGTTCAAAAGTAACAGTTTGATGTTTAATTATTATGTGTTTAAAAAGAAAAAATTTTGAACGTTTTTAATCAACTTTCTATTTGGCTATCCTTTCAAATTTCAATAATTTTCCTTATTGGTATTCCTATTACTCTTTCCTTCTGGTCAATTAAAAAAAGAAATAAAGCAGTTATTAAACTTCTATCAATTTATTGGAAAATATCCCTTTTATTTTTTATAAGCCTTTTACTTTTAATAGGAAAGTATAGTTATGCTCTAGTGATAACAAATATTTCAACATTATTAATGACAGTTTCAGTTTGGTTTTGGAACGACATTAATGATGAATTAAGAGAATATGAGTTTTCTTACTCCCTCACCACAACGACAAAAGTTTGGAGATGGGCGATAACTTTTATATCTCTCAATTTCTTTATTCAGAGTTTACAAAACTTCAACTGCTTTTCTTTTATTAATTCGGATGCGTGTGAAATATGGCTCAATCCTTCTTTAAATTTATATCTTATTTTAAAAAATTTATTTAATTTTTTCTTTGGAGCTAACTTTACTCAGCCGATTGCGAAATTCTTTGGATTATTTTCATTATTAATCTATACTTTAGGACTTATTCAATGGTCAATAATCAAATTACCTAAAAATGGAAGAAACTCTTGCTTCTCAGATAATGGCAAAAATTGATTTAATAAATAGTCTTGAAAAAATAAGTTCTGAGATACCTGATAGGATACTTAAACTAGAAGGATTCATTCTAAAAGAAAATCAAAAAGAACAATTAGAAATAATTATTTTCAGAGGTTTCAGTAGCTCAACAACTCATCAAATTGAAATAGATTCAGAAAAAAAAGTAATAACACTTTCTTATACAATTACAAACTTTAAACTTTATAAAGCACCGTTAACAGAAATCGAAGAGAATTTTATTAGAGAAAATCAAAACTCAGCTTTCTTTTTGAATCAAAAAAACTGGATTTAAATAAATTCAAAATTAATAATATTTGAACATCTTTTGCATAATTTTGTATTTTGGATTCCATTAAAAGTTTCTTTTTGATAATGCCAACATCTATCACATTTTTGACCTTGAGCTTTATTTATTTGAATTTTACCAAGTTCATTGTTATCAATAATCAAAGAATTCTCCACCAAATCGGATACCACTTGGAAGTTTGATACTATAAGCCAATCTTTAAATAAATCTACATCTTGATTGCCAAATTCTTTTAGCCAAGTAAGTGAATCTTTTAAAGCTTTATCTTCAGGTAAATAATTAACTTCAGTTTCCAAAGCTGCTCCAATTATTTGTTTGTTCCTACATCCTTCTATTGCCTTATTAATTTCAACTCTCAATTTTCTTAAATTTGCAATGTGCTCATTAAGTATTTGATTTTTCCATGACTGCGAAAATATTGGCCATCCTTTTAGAAAGACTGATTTTTCTTCAACTGAATATGGAATATTTTGCCAGATATCTTCAGCCATATGACAAAGCACTGGAGAAATAACTACAGCTAAATTTTCAACAACTTTTGACATGACGAACTGACAAGATCTTCTCCTAAATTGTGATTTAGAACTTACATATAACCTATCCTTTGCAATATCCAAATAAAAATTTGATAGATCTACAACGCAAAAACTTTGCAAAATTTGGAAAAATTTTGAAAATTCATAATTTTCATAAGCATTTGATATTTGATCTGTAACCTCAACTAATCTACCTAACATCCATTGATCTAAGAGAGGCAATTGATCAATTTCAAAACTATCAACTTTAGGATCATAATCATGAATATTACCTAGAAGATATCTTGCAGTATTACGAACTTTTCTATAAACGTCTGAAAGTTGCTTGAGTATATTTGAACCAATTGGAACATCTACTGAATAATCTACTGAGCTTACCCATAGCCTTAAAACATCAGCACCATAAGCAGGATCAGTTTTTTTATTATTACCTCCATTAATAATCATATTTGGATCAACAACATTTCCTAAAGATTTGCTCATTTTTCTTCCGTTTTCATCAAGTGCAAAACCATGAGTTAAAACTTTCTTATATGGAGGTTTATTGTTGACTGCAACAGATGTTAACAAAGAAGACTGAAACCATCCTCGATGTTGATCTGAGCCCTCTAAATAAAGATCTGCTGGATACTTTAATTCACTTCTTAGTTCGCATACTGCGGCCCAGCTAGATCCTGAATCGAACCAAACATCCATTGTATCTGTTCCTTTTTTCCAAAGATCAGATTCTTTTGCATAATTTTCTGGCAAAAGATTCTTAACATCCCAATCCCACCAAATATCTGCTCCATGCTCACTAAAAAGTTCTTGAATATGATTAATTATCTCTTTATTAAGAAGAATGTCATTACCATTTTTTTTATAAAAAACTGGAATAGGGACTCCCCATGACCTTTGTCTAGAAATACACCAATCTCCTCTACCTACAACCATAGAATAAATTCTTTTCTTCCCAGTCTCTGGCATCCATTCAACATCTTCGATTGCCTTTAATGCAGATGATCTAAAGCCATTTACAGATGCAAACCATTGTTCTGTAGCCCTAAAAATAGTTGGTTTTTTAGTTCTCCAATCATACGGATATCTATGCTTATAATTTTCTTGTAATAGAAGCAAATTATTTCCCTTTAAATGTTCAATAATTAAATCATTTGCATCTTTGAGGACATTTGATCCTTTGAATTGACCAGAATATTCATTTAAGTTACCTTTTTCATCAACGACACATGTTATTGGTAAATCATATTTTTTACCCACATTAAAATCATCTATTCCATGACCAGGAGCAGTATGAACAATCCCAGTCCCTGATTCTGTAGTTATATAGTCTCCTCCAATGACAATTCTGCAATTTTTATTCTTAGAGGGATGTTGATATTCAATATTTTCCAATTTGGAGCCTTTAACCTCTAAAAGTACCTTGAAATCTTTATTAAATTTCTTACTTATTTCAGAAGATAAATCCTCAGCAAAAAGGTAAATTTTCTTCTCCTCATCAATAGCAAAAACGTACTTAATTTTTGGATTTACTGCAACTGCTTCATTTGCAGGTATAGTCCAAGGAGTAGTAGTCCAAATAGTTATGAAAGAATTATTTTGAAAAAAATCTTTTTTGATATTAAGGTTTGCTTGGATGAAATTTAATAGAATTTCCTCAGGTATTTTAGTGATTCTTAATGAAACATAAATACTTTTTGAATAATGTTCATCAGGGTATTCTAATTCCGCTTCTGCAAGAGCAGTCCTTGAACTTGGACTCCAATGCACAGGTTTAAGACCTCGATATATATACCCATTTAAAAACATTTTCCCAAAAACTCCAATCTGAGCAGATTCATAACTTTTCTTAAGAGTTAAGTAAGGGTTATTCCAATCTCCCCATATGCCCCACCTTTTGAAACCCTCCTTCTGATTATTAATTTGTATATGGGCATAATCTGTTGCTTTTTTTCTTAAGTTTAGAGTGTCAAGATTCTTTCTTTCATCAGATTTTAAATTCTGAAGAACTTTTAATTCAATAGGTAATCCATGGCAGTCCCAACCAGGTACGAAATGAACCTTAAATCCCCTTAAGGTTTTGTACTTATTTATTATGTCTTTTAAAACTTTATTAAGGGCATGACCCATATGAAGAGCTCCATTTGCATAAGGAGGGCCATCATGTAATGTAAATATTTCGCCTGAATTGTTTGAACCTAATTGAAAATCAATATCATTATTAGCCCAAAAATTCTGGATCTCAGGTTCTCTTACAACTGAGTTAGCGCGCATTGAGAAGTCAGTTTTTAATAAATTTAAAGTTTCTTTATAAGAAAAGTCTGATTTTTGTTCTTTGCTATTTTGAGATTTCATACGACGATAAAGAAATATTGGTGATCAAAAGAATTATTTAAATAAATCTAATTCATTATATTCTTTCTTAATTGACCTGTAGTTTTTAAGGGATTTTTCAAATAACTAATTTATTTGATTTCAGACTTTTATATTATCATTTTTATCATTTCTTACCCACTTTTTTTGGGTTGTATTTTTATTATCGCTACCAAAATTAAAAAAATTTGAAAGTTTCGTGAAATCTGCAAATGCCAGTCTTATAGATTCTAATATTTTCAAAAAGTTATTTTTAAACTCCAAAAAGGTAATTAATTTTTTCTTTTCGTTATCTGTCAATTGGTACCATCTAGATAAAAAAAGCTCTACTAGATAAAAAATAACTAGTACTGTTAAAAAAAGGAAAATCATAAAAAATGATTCATCTAGTGTTTTATTTTTAATTATTAATATCAAACCTATTAATAAATTTAAAAAAGCTTTTATTAAGTCTTTTGGTTTACCGAGCTCAAGATAAATTATAGGTACAGTTAGAAAAATGGTCCCAACCAAAATATAAAAAGTTCCCAAATAAAATATCAAACTATTCATTAAATTAACTTCTTAATTAAACTATAAGGTTTTATATCAATAAACAAACTATCTATCAGAATTTCCTTAAGTGCGGTCGGGGAGACTTGAACTCCCACACCCGAAGATACGAGTACCTAAAACTCGCGCGTCTACCAATTCCGCCACGACCGCTCAAATAAAATAATAATTGAAAGAGGTTTATTTTAAAAATTTTTTTTTCTTAAGATGATTAATTTGACACATTAAAAATAAATTAAAATTTCCTAAAAAAAAATTTTTTATGTTTGAACATGCAATCATCTCAAAATATTAGTTATATTATTTACAGAATAAAAGAAACGATTTCAAACTTAACCAGTAAAAATACAACGAAAAATACTAAATCTTCAAAAACATTTAATTGGCAAAAAGAGATTAAAAATTACGTAGATCCGCCAAGTTTTTGGAATCCAACATTAGGTTTATTTTTTGGCGGTTATTTTCTCGCTTTTCTTAGCATATGGCAGTGGTATAGAGGTGTTTGGCCTTTACCTTTACTTGTAGCCACTGCTTTTTTAGCTTTACATATTGAAGGTACTGTTATTCATGATGCCTGTCATAAAGCTGCTCATCCAGTTCCTTGGATAAATCAAGCAATGGGCCATGGCTCAGCTATCCTATTAGGGTTTAGCTTCCCAGTTTTTACGAGAGTTCATTTACAACATCATATCCACGTAAATCACCCCAAAAATGATCCCGACCATATTGTTAGTACTTTTGGTCCAATTTGGCTAATTGCTCCAAGATTTTTTTATCATGAGGTTTTTTTCTTTCAAAGAAAACTCTGGCGAAGATATGAATTACTACAATGGGGAATTGAAAGATCCATATTCATAACAATTATTTTGGCAGGTTTGAAATTTGACTTTATGAATTTAATTTATAATTTATGGTTCGGCCCAGCACTAATGGTAGGAGTCACTTTAGGAATATTTTTTGATTATTTACCCCATAGACCATTTCGATCAAGAAATAAATGGATAAATTCTCGAGTTTATCCAAGCAAATTTATGAATTTATTAATAATGGGACAAAATTACCATCTCATTCATCATCTTTGGCCTTCGATTCCTTGGTTTGAATACAAAATAGCTTATGAAAAAACTAAGCCTTTACTGGATAAAAAAGGCTCCCCTCAAAGGGTGGGGATATTTGAAAGTAAAGAAGACATTTTTAACTTTATTTATGATTTATTAATAGGGGTAAGAAGTCATAGCAAAAAGAGGGGGAAAATAAGAAAAATCATAAATTTATATCCTGGCTTTAAAATAAAAAAAATTTTATTAAAAATAGTCAACAAAACATTTATTGGAAGCAACTAACTTACTCATTCATTAATAATTTTTGGTACTTTAAAAAATTTATCTTCTCTCGATGGACCCAATTCTAGAAGTTCTTCATTGCAATCAGAATTTTTCATTTCGTCTTTTCTAAATACATTTACAACTTCAATAGCTCTCGTTGTACAGGGGACATCATCTGTATCAATTTTTTCAAGTTGTCTTATATAATCTATTATCTTTTCTAATTGTTCTGCATGATTATTAATTTCATTCTCGTTAAGCTCTAATCTCGCCAAATGAGCAACTTTTTCTACTTCTTCTTTAGTTATTTTTGTCATACTTTTAATATTTTTCTTATTAAATAATAGTTTATTAAGAACAACTTATTTACATATCCTTTGAATTTCAAATAATTTAAAAAAAATAATCACATTTTTTTGAAAATCAATATCAATTAATAGCCTTAATTATTTTTCTCAGCTAAATATGATATTAGATATATATTAAAAAATAGAAGAAGTATTCTTTCCAAAAAATTTTTTTTATCGGCACTCTAAACTTGTTGCTCCTGATTTAATAGGCTGTCACCTAATAAAAAAAAATAATGAGATAGATCAAGTTAAGGGGATAATTGTTGAAACTGAAGCTTATTCACAGGAAGAAGAGGCCTGTCATGGCTACCGCAAAATGACTGAATCAAACAAATCATTATTTGGCAAACCTGGCACATTTTATATTTACAAATCTTATGGCATTCATCATTGTTTAAACATAGTTACTGATAAAGAAAATTTTGCGAGTGGTGTCTTGATAAGATCAGTTTTTATATCCAATAAAAATGAAAGATTAGCTTCTGGACCTGGCTTGGTAACTAAAACATTCAGTATAGACATTTCATTTAACTCACTTGAAGTTCTTAATAACAAATCTTTATGGATTTCTCCACGAAACTCCACTCTAGAAGAAAAAGATCTTATTCAAACTACGAGAATTGGCATATCAAAGGCAAAAAATATAAAATGGCGTTGGTATCTCAAAAATAGTAGGAGTGTAAGTAAAAGATTAAAAGGTGACAGAACACCTAAATTTCAATAATCATTTATCTTTTTAAGCGTAATGCAAATTTGGCCTCATAAACATATCCACACTCTAGCTAATTTTTCAATTAAGGATTATGAGGCAGTATTTGAATTAGCTAATAGATTTGATTCACTACAGAATGCAGGCACAAAAAAGATACCGGCCTTACAAGGTACTTTGGTAACATCTTTATTTTTTGAAGCAAGCACAAGAACAAAAAATAGTTTCGAACTTGCAGCAAAAAGACTTTCTGCTGATGTCCAAACCTTTGCGCCATCCTCAAGCTCTTTGACAAAAGGCGAAACAATAATTGATACAGCCATAACTTATTCTGCTATGGGTGCGGACACATTAGTTATCAGACATTCATCAAGTTACATAACCTTTGAAATCGCAAAAAAACTTGATGCAATAAATTCCAAGACTTCGGTTCTTAATGCAGGCGACGGATTACATAGTCACCCCAGCCAAGGCTTGCTTGACATCTATACATTGATAAAATTCTTTTCCCAAAAAACACTGAATCCAGAAGTTTTAAATTCCAAAAAAATTTTAATAATTGGAGACGTTAATCATTCAAGGGTTGCCAGGTCAAATCTTTGGGCTTTAAGTGCATTCGGCGCCGATATAATCTTATGTGGTCCTAAGACATTAATACCTGACGAATTTATCAATTTTTTAAAAAACCCCGCGCCAAATCAAACAGAAGATCCTATTAAATCAAGAGGTTCCATAACAATTTCTAGATCATTGGAAGAATCAATAAAAATTGCAGATGCGATTATTGTATTAAGACTCCAGAAAGAGAGAATGATGGAAAATTTACTAAGTAGCATTGATTCATATAGTTTGGATTATGGCTTAACCCCAGAGAAATTATCTTTAAATAACAAAGAAATTCCAATCCTACATCCTGGTCCCATTAACAGAGATATTGAAATAAGTAGCAAAGTGGTAGATCGATATCCTAATTGCTTAATTAATAATCAAGTTGCAAATGGTATCCCTATAAGAATGGCTTTGCTTTATCTATTACAAAAACACAACAAGTAAATTTATAGCAACTTCAGACTTTCAGTAAAGAAACCATAAAATAATCCCAGTCTTAAAGAATCTAATAAAAGTACTAAAAATTTCTTTTTCCTTTCGAATCTAAAATTTCTTCTTAGAACTATTAAAAACTCAATAAAAACTACTGATAAGAAAGCGGCTACTGGATCCATGAGTTCCACAACAGCACTTACCATGCCAAGAGAACTTCCAAAAAAGTAGCCGATTAAGATTGTAATCAATGATATTGAATATCTTCGCCATGGATTATTAGCCCAAATACTTAATGTATGAATATTTTCCACAATTTTTAGCTGAAATTTTGTCTTTTGAGGTTTAACAACCATTTTGCATTAAACTAAGCAGCTTCGGAATTTGATTGAATTTTAGTATTTCCTTCTATTAATTCAAGTAATGCTTCCAACTGAGCCATTAATCCTCTCAATTCGCTTGGTTCAGGGAGAAGGTCATCTTCTTTTATTCCTAAATGCATTTCTCTGAGCTCTTGCCTTAAAAAGCGTATGTGACTAATGACTTGCTCTCTTTTGGTTTGCGACATGATATAAATTTTTCAAATCATTTTAAGAAATAATATTTTTGAAAAGGAGAGTTTGCATATTTATAACTGTGAATTAAGATAAATGACTTAACAATTTGAAAAGATTATGAAAATTTAAAATTATCATATCCTTGAAAATATGTACTTAATTCTTATATCAATTTTAAATAATTACATGAGGCTTTATTATTAGAATATATTGACTTTACTCAATATGAAATTTATTTCTGAAAATAAAATAAGCGAGGAACTAGTAAATTCTTTTGATGAAGAAATGACCCTTGAGCTCGCTAAAAGGCTAGAGGAAGATAATTACAATACTCCATTTGATGGTTTAAAAGACTGGCACTTACTGAGGGCTCTTGCAATCAATAGACCTGAATTGACAACTAATTATACTCATCTCCTCGATCAGGAACCTTTCGATGAAAACTAAAAGTAAGGACTCCAAAATAAAGGTTCTTTTATTAATAACTGGAAGTATCGCAGCTGTAAGAATTCCATTATTAGTTAGCCAATTAGCGAAAGAAAATTATGAAATAAGATGCGTTTTATCAAAAAATGCAGAAAAATTAATAAAGCCTCTTTCTCTTTCTATTCTAAGTAGAAACCAGTGCATTTTAGAAAATGATCAATGGTCAAATAGTCAATCAACACCTCTTCACATAGAACTAAGTAATTGGGCTGATATTTTAATCATTGCGCCTTTAACAGCGGCAACATTAGCAAAATGGGTAACTGGAAATGCAGAGGGATTGATCCCAAGCATCTTAATAGCAAATATAAAGCCAATTATTGTTGCACCAGCAATGAATACACAAATGTGGCTAAATAAAGCTGTCCAAAAAAATTATGAGAATTTACAAAATTACGAAAATGTTTTGTCTTTGCAACCAAGTGAAGGCCTGCTAGCATGTGATGCTATTGGCATGGGTAAGATACCTCCAAATGATCTAATCCAATTAGCTCTTGAATTTATAGCTTCAAACAAACAAAATGAATATCGCAAAGATTTACTCAATAAAGAAATTTTAATAACCGGAGGGTGTACCTCAGAGAAAATTGACGCGGCAAGACACATTACTAATAAAAGTTCTGGAGCTATGGGCCTACTTCTTTCTCAAGTAGCAAGGTTCAGAGGAGCACAAGTAAAATATGTTCATGGACCTCTGAAAATAGATAAGAATCTTACTGATGGAATAAAAAGATATGAAATTGAAAATAGTGTTGATTTAATTAGGGCACTTAATAATGAAATATCAAATTGCGATTATTTTTTCATGAATGCAGCAGTATCTGATTTCAAAGTAACTTCTGATACTTCAGCTAAAATTCCAAAAAATCAAATTAATACTCATTTGAATCAAAACTTTGAGCTTGTCCCAGATATTTTAAAAACAATTAGTAAATCAAAAAAAGATAGCCAAGTTTTTGTAGGCTTTTGTGCTTTTACAGGATCTATTGAAGAAGCACGAATGACAATTAAAGAAAAGATTATCCAAAAGGGTTGTGATTATCTATTCGCAAATCCAATTGATCTTGAAGGCCAAGGATTTGGCTTTTTAGCACAAAATGAAGGTTGGCTATTCGATACTAACAATATGGAACACTACATAAAAAAAACATCAAAAATTGATTTAGCAAATAAATTAATAACCCAAATTATTTCATTAAAAAAATGAAAAAAATTTTTTAATTTGTTTTTTTTTGTAATCTTAATCATTAAAAATAATGTTATAGCTTAAAATAATTCAAGTTTTTTAAAATCTAAAAAGCTACGGGTTGTTTCGAGGATTTAATAGTCCCATCTTTTATGGTCCTTTCCCTTGTAATATCCGTAGTGAACTTATTAGATGATCCTTTAATCTTTCGTCACAGAACTTTACTGCAACTTTAATTATGAGAATTCGTTCTTTCTTAGCTTTTGTTATTTCAATTTGTATAACTTTTGCTTTCGTACCTGTTAAAACATTTGCTTTTTCTGAAAGAGGAAATGCACAATTTACAGATGTTGTTAACACAGGAAAAGCTAATGATTGCCCTACATTAGACTCATCTCTTGTCGGATCAATATCTCTAGGAAATGGAGATAGCCTTAAAGGAATCTGCATGCATCCAACAGAAGTTTATGTAAAAGTTCCAGGGACAAAACGAAAAGCTGCAGAATTTGTTTCTACAAAAATTATTAGCCCTAGAAATAACACCACAGTCACAGAAGTTTATGGAGATATAGATTCAGGAACTTTCACTGAAAAAGGTGGTATTGATTTCCAACTTATTACTGTATTAACTCCTGGTGGTTTAGAGGTGCCATTTGCATTCTCAGCAAAAGATCTTACAGCTGATTTACCTTCATCTATTGAGCCAGGCACTGAGGTTAGTGGTTCAACATTTACACCTAACTACAGAACAGGAGATTTTCTAGATCCTAAGGCAAGAGCTAAAAATACTGGTGTTGAATATGCTCAAGGTTTAGTTGCATTAGGAGGAGATGACGAAGAACTTGCAAAAGAAAATATTAAAGTTGATGTAAACGGTACTGGCGTTATTACTATTTCAATCAACAATGTAGATCCTGACACAGACGAATTTGCAGGTACTTTTGAAGCTATCCAACCTTCAGATACAGATATGGGTTCAAAGGATCCACTTGATGTAAAAATAATTGGGGAGCTTTACGGAAGAAAGGCATAAATCCTTCTTTAAGAGAAAAAGGGGGTTAAACCCCTCTTTTTTTTTCAAAATTTTTCTTTATCAATTTAAAAAATGGAATTACAACAAAAAACTAAAAATGATACACATGGACTAATCCCGCCTTATGGAGGGGAACTAAAAAATTTAATTATCAAAGATAAAAACCTTAAAAATGATCTTATCTCTCAAGCTACTTATGAGTTTGAATGTAGCGAGAGAAATGCATGCGATGTAGAACTTTTGATGGTTGGAGCCTTTTCTCCATTGGAGGGTTTTATGGATGAAAATAACTATAATTCGGTAATTAAAAATAATAGAAATACAAATGGGTTGCTTTTTGGCTTGCCCATTGTATTTGATTCAAATAATGAAAAAGTAAAAGCTGGAGAGACAATATTACTTACTTATAAAAAACAAAAAATAGCAGTTCTAGAAGTTAGCTCTAAATGGGAGCCTGACAAATCCTTAGAAGCTGAACTTTGTTATGGTACTAATTCTTTAGATCATCCTGCTGTTAAGATGATTTTTAACGAGAGAGGGAGATTTTATATAGGAGGAAGAGTTTATGGTTTCGAACTACCAATTAGAGAATTCCCCTGCAAAACCCCAGAAGAAGTTAGATCTATACTGCCCTCAAATCATGATGTAGTTGCATTTCAATGCAGAAATCCTATTCATAGAGCACATTATGAATTATTTACTAATGCCTTACTTTCAGATAATGTCTCCTCTTACTCAGTTGTTTTAGTTCATCCAACTTGTGGACCAACTCAACAAGATGATATCCCTGGAAAAGTTAGATATTTGACCTACAAAGAATTAGAAGAGGAAATATCTGATGAAAGAATAAAATGGGCTTTTTTACCTTATTCAATGCACATGGCAGGGCCAAGAGAAGCTCTTCAACATATGATAATCAGAAGAAATTATGGCTGCACCCATTTTATTATTGGTAGAGATATGGCTGGTTGTAAGTCGTCATCAACTGGTGAAGATTTTTATGGTCCATATGATGCCCAGAATTTTGCGAATAAGTGTGCAGATGAATTGATGATGCAAACTATTCCTTCAAAAAATTTAGTTTATACGAAGGAAAAAGGATATATAACGGCTGAAGAAGCGAAAGAGTTTAATTATGAAATTATGAAACTTAGTGGTACTGAATTTAGAAAGAAATTGAGGAATGGCGAACCAATTCCAGAATGGTTTGCATTCAAAAGTGTAGTAGATGTTCTAAGACGCTCTTAATATTGTTTTATTATTAGTATTATAGATTTATTAAAGATTTTTTATCGTGAACAAACGTTGGAGAAACGTAGGACTTTATGTCCTAGCCGTTATTACTGTAATTTTCATTGGTACTTCAGTTTTTGATAAACCTAGTACTGAAAGTTCTACAAAGACCTTGAGATATAGTGATTTTATAGAGGCAGTACAAGATAAAGAAATCAGTAGAGTGCTAATATCTCCAGACAATGCCACAGCTCAAGTTGTTGAAAATGATGGGAGCAGATCTGAGGTAAATTTAGCCCCCGACAAAGATTTATTAAAAATCTTAACCGAAAATAATGTTGACATTGCTGTAACCCCCACAAAATTAGCTAACCCATGGCAACAAGCTTTAAGTAGCTTGATTTTTCCCGTACTTTTGATTGGAGGATTATTTTTTCTTTTCAGAAGATCACAAAGCGGCAATGCTGGTGGAGGTAACCCTGCAATGAGCTTCGGAAAGAGTAAAGCCAGACTACAAATGGAACCTTCTACACAGGTAACCTTTTCAGATGTTGCTGGTGTTGAGGGTGCAAAATTAGAACTCACTGAAGTTGTAGATTTTCTTAAGAGCCCAGATAGATTTACTGCCGTAGGAGCAAAAATTCCTAAAGGTGTTCTTCTTGTTGGCCCTCCTGGTACAGGAAAAACATTACTAGCAAAAGCTGTAGCAGGAGAAGCGGGTGTTCCTTTTTTCTCAATATCAGGTTCAGAATTTGTAGAAATGTTTGTAGGGGTTGGTGCTAGCAGAGTTAGAGATCTTTTTGAACAAGCTAAAAAAAATGCTCCTTGTATTGTATTCATTGACGAAATCGATGCTGTTGGAAGACAAAGAGGTGCTGGTATGGGTGGAGGAAACGATGAAAGAGAACAAACGTTAAATCAACTTCTAACTGAAATGGATGGTTTTGAAGGTAATTCAGGAATAATAATAGTAGCTGCTACCAACAGACCTGATGTCTTAGATTCAGCTCTAATGCGTCCTGGAAGATTTGATAGACAGGTAACAGTTGACAGACCAGATTACGCTGGAAGATTACAGATATTAAATGTACATGCGAAAGACAAAACTCTTTCAAAAGACGTTGATTTAGATAAGGTTGCTAGAAGAACACCAGGATTTACAGGTGCCGATTTAGCTAATTTATTAAACGAAGCAGCAATATTAGCCGCTCGAAAAGATTTAGATAAAGTAAGTAATGATGAAGTTGGTGATGCCATTGAAAGAGTTATGGCTGGTCCAGAAAAGAAAGATAGAGTCATCAGTGATAAGAAAAAAGAATTAGTTGCTTATCACGAAGCTGGTCATGCACTCGTAGGCGCATTAATGCCTGATTATGATCCTGTAGCTAAAGTTTCAATAATTCCCAGAGGTCAAGCTGGAGGTTTAACTTTCTTTACTCCAAGTGAAGAAAGAATGGAATCAGGTCTTTACTCTCGTTCTTATCTTCAAAATCAAATGGCTGTAGCTCTTGGTGGAAGAGTTGCTGAAGAAATAGTCTATGGAGAAGAAGAAGTTACAACTGGTGCTTCAAACGATTTACAGCAAGTCGCTAATGTAGCAAGACAAATGATCACTAAATTTGGTATGAGTGACAAAATAGGTCCTGTCGCTTTAGGTCAATCTCAAGGTGGAATGTTTCTTGGAAGAGATATGAGCTCTACAAGAGACTTTTCTGAAGATACTGCTGCTACAATAGATGTTGAGGTTTCAGAGCTTGTTGATGTGGCATACAAAAGAGCTACAAAAGTTTTGACAGATAATAGAACTGTCCTCGACGAAATGGCCCAAATGCTCATTGAAAGAGAAACTATAGATACTCAAGATATTCAAGATTTGCTTAACCGCTCAGAAGTTAAAGTAGCTAACTATATATAGTTTTAAAATTTAAATACTTAATGGATATTAGGGAAGATTCTTTTTGTGATTTACCGCTTAAAGAATCTTTTTTTTTACTGATAAAACCTGAAGATAATATTTACTCAAATACCTCTATAAGAAATTCATTTTTTGAAGAATTAGAAAGCTTAGTAAAATTAGGATTAAAGAATATTGAAATAAGTTGGTCTAACAACAAAAATTGGTTAGATTTGTTGTCCGATATCAAAACTAAATATCCAAGAGTTAATTTAGGTTCTGCCTCGATAGTTAATAAGCAATCAATAGAAGATTCTTTAAAAATTGGATTAAATTTTTCGATGATGAAATTTTGGGATAAAGATCTTTTCAATTATGCGCAGTCAAAAAATTATTTACTAATTCCTGGAATAAATAATTTAAAGGATCTTAAGGACGCGATAAATTTAAATTGCAACATTATCAAAATTTACCCAATAAAAAGTAAAGATAGTTCGATAGATATACTTAACTATAAAAATATTGATTTCATTGCTGCTGGAGGACTATCAATCAATGATTTAAAAAATTACAAATCTTTAGGGTATAAATCAGTCGTAATTGGAGATAAAGCCATCAAAAATAAAAAATTTGATCCAAAAATATTTGAATGGCTCAAAAATAATTAAATTAAAGATAAATATAATTTATTCAACAAAACTACTACTTATTTATTAAGTCACATTGAGCATGATTTAGAAGCAAATGATCAGCAAGTACTAAAGCAACCATAGCATCAACCATGGGAACTGCCCTTGGTAGAACGCATGGATCATGTCTCCCTTTTGCTTTCATCAAAACTTCTTTCCCTTCAGCATTTACTGTTTTCTGTTCTTTCCCGATAGTTGCTGTAGGTTTAAAAGCTATCTTCATCTCAATATCTTCACCATTACTTATTCCACCCTGTATACCTCCTGAATTGTTTGATATTGTTCTTAATTTCCTAGAATCATCAGACTTAATGAACGAATCATTATGCTCACTTCCTTTTAAATAAGTTCCAGAGAAACCTGAACCTATCTCGAAGCCTTTCGTGGCAGGCAAAGACATTAAAGCCTTTGCCAAATCAGCTTCTAATTTATCAAAAACAGGCATTCCAAGACCAGACGGAACATTTCTAACTAGGCATTCAATAACACCGCCGCAAGAGTCTCCTTGACGCTTTAATTCCTTAATTCTCTCGATCATTTTTGTTGATACCTTTTCATCAGGACATCTAACAATATTAGAATCTATTTTTTCAAGAGAAATCTTCTCTTTATTTATATCAGAATCAATATCATGTATACGCTTTACCCAAGATAGTATTTCAGTGTTACAGAAAGTTTTTAACAATTGTTTTGCTACAGCACCAGCAGCTACTCTCCCAATTGTTTCTCTAGCGGAGGCTCTTCCACCGCCAGAACTTGCCTGAATTCCATATTTCAGATGATATGTACCATCTGCATGAGAAGGTCTAAATACCTGTTCCAAATTATTATAATCTTTTGGTCTTTGATCCTTATTTCTTACCAACATTGCTATTGGAGTTCCAAGTGTTAAACCTTGCTTTATCCCACTTAATATTTCAATTTTATCTTCTTCATTTCTGGGTGTTGTAATGTCACTTTGGCCAGGTCTGCGCCTATCTAATTCATTTTGTATCAGTTCTATATCTATTTTTAACTTAGGTGGACATCCATCAAGGATAACTCCTACTGCACCACCATGTGATTCTCCAAAAGTACTAACACGAAAAATTCTTCCAAAACTACTACTCATAGAAATATCAAATGTTTTATCTATATATAAACATTATATGAAACCAATTGAAAATTAAACAAAAAAAAAGCCCCCTAAAGGGGACTTTTAAATTTAAGAACTTTAAGCTTAACCGATAGCTGGAGCTGAAAGAGCTACTGTTGTAGACTCAGCTGCTGCTAGATCAAGTGGGAAGTTGTGAGCGTTACGCTCGTGCATTACTTCCATACCTAGGTTTGCTCTGTTAAGAACGTCACCCCATGTAGGAACAATCTTACCGTTTGCATCAACAACTGATTGGTTGAAGTTGAAACCGTTAAGGTTGAATGCCATTGTGCAGATACCCATTGAAGTTAACCATACACAAACAACTGGGAATACAGCTAGGAAGAAGTGAAGACTTCTGCTGTTGTTAAAACTTGCATATTGGAAGATCAAACGACCGAAGTAGCCATGAGCTGCAACGATGTTATAAGTTTCTTCTTCTTGTCCGAACTTGTAACCATAGTTCTGAGACTCTGTCTCAGTTGTTTCTCTGATTAGAGATGAAGTAACAAGTGAACCGTGCATAGCTGAGAATAAAGATCCTCCGAACATACCAGCAACACCAGCCATATGGAATGGGTGCATAAGAATGTTGTGCTCTGCCTGGAAAACAAACATGAAGTTGAATGTACCAGAGATACCTAGAGGCATTCCGTCAGAGAATGAACCTTGACCGAATGGGTATACAAGAAATACTGCGAAAGCTGCTGAAACTGGTGCAGAGTATGCAACACAGATCCAAGGACGCATACCTAGACGGTATGAAAGCTCCCACTGTCTTCCCATGTATGCTGAGATACCAATTAGGAAGTGGAAAATTACAAGCTGGTAAGGACCACCGTTGTATAACCACTCATCTACAGTAGCTGCTTCCCAAATTGGGTAGAAGTGTAGACCAATAGCGTTAGATGAAGGAACAACTGCACCTGAGATGATGTTGTTTCCATATAGGAATGAACCAGCAACTGGCTCTCTAATTCCGTCGATGTCTACTGGTGGTGCTGCGATGAATGCAACGATGAAGCAAGCCGCTGCTGTAAGAAGGCATGGAATCATTAAGACGCCGAACCAACCAACATAAATTCTATTGTTAGTTGATGTTACCCACTCACAAAACTGTGGCCAACCTTTTAACAGCGAAGAACGCTGCTGCTGAATAGTTGTCATGAGTTCGTAAAGTATGTCTCTAAAGTGAGACGTGTAAATAAAAACGGAAAGTAAATTCCGCTTTGAAGATTTTAGACCAAAATCGCCAAAAATGTGTAAATATTTTTTCTTTAAGTAAACTTATTTTTTGGAAAACAGGAGAAAAGAACTTCCATGTCTTAAGATTTTCTTTGTTATTGAGGATTAAACTTGGTAATAATTGAATGGCTTCTTAACGGAAAAAGATCTAGAGAGGTAGTTGCCTTAAGGGAGGCTAAGTATAGAAGACTGCAATTAGAGGCTTTTGGAGCTGTTATTTATTGGAGTGAGAGAATTTAGGTTTTTAAGGTTTAAAAATTAGAAAAAAAAATAAAATTATTAAATATTAAATAAACTTATCTATAAAATAAAAAATCCTTATTAATTTTCAACGATTTATTGTTCCTGTTTCTTAATTTAAAAACTTTCAAACTCTTGAACCCATTGTTTTTTGGAACTAATCACTTCTTTTTTTGTGTAGCTCATGGCAATTTTTTTTTCCTTGTAAGCAACTTCTCCAATAAAAACAGGCCAAATCAATTGTTCCCTTTCATATTTGTGGATTATTCCTTGGCTATCCATAAATAATGGATCTCCTTTTTTAATCATTTTCCAATCTTGGTTTATTCTCTCAGGATGAATTATGCCATCAATATCTCCCTTTTCATCTCTTGGATAATCTATACTTCCTTGATGAACGTGAACGACTAATTCCTTTGGAAGTTCTATAAGTTTATTTTTTAATTTATCTATCTCTCCCCTGAGGGAGCTAATTAATAGAGAGAATCTATTTATAATATTTTGATCATAAAAATTTTGTGCGACAGCTCCAATTTCAATAACTAAACCACATGGCCAAGCTTCTACAAGAAAGCCTGTTTGGGATTTATCTTTTTCGTGCAAATAAATAGGCAATCCAAATTTGTTCTGCAGTAATGCAGCTAAACAAAAATCTTTAGATCTCCTCCCATACATAACAATGCTTGTTCCCATATTTGCAGTAGTAGTATGCAAATCGATTGCAATTTGACAGGGTTTAGATCCGTCAATTCCAAATTCATCTACTAAAAAATTGGCTCTATTAGTTTCATAAAAGCTATTCTTGTGTTGATCAAAATTCTCATTTTCTTTAAAAGATCTATTTAAATCTACATCTATATATCTGCAACCTTTTTCATAGGCAGCAGGATTACCTATGATGTACTCATACTCAATACCATTATTCAAACTATTTTCCTTTCTATTAAATTGCTTAACAGCCCAAACAGGATTAATTTCATTCCCATGAGTGCCTGAAACGATAAGTATTCTTTGAATAGTCATTTTTCTTTAAGATAAAATTTTATGCAAAATAAATACCTTATAAAGGCCTCCAGAAAATTCTGGTTTTGGTTTTGGAACCAATTAATGAATGGCTTCGCACCATCAGATTTACATGGTAATTATAAAAGGCCTAAAGGTATAACCATTGATAGTGAATACGATATTAATATTGAGAATGGACAAATTTATTTATTAGTAGGTCATTCTTGTCCATGGTGTCAAAGAACTTTACTCGTACACGAAATAAAAGATTTATCTAAAAAAGTTAAAGTAATTTTTTTAAAGGCAGATGTTGAGCATGGCGAATGGATTTTCAATACAAAGACTAAGGGATGTATAAGACTTTCAGACCTTTACAAAAAAGCTAATAAAAAGATTATTTTTAGAGCGACTTTACCTCTTTTAATTAACCTTGTAAAAGATGAAGTAAATATTCTGTCTAATGAAAGTTCACAAATTATAAGACTACTCAATTCAATAAAAAGTGAATCGAAACATAAGGCATTAAGTATTGAAGATGGTAATCAAAAATTTTTAGATTTTATTAATAACAGCATTAATGATGGCGTATATAAATGTGGTTTCGCCAGAAACCAATCAGCTTATGAAAAAGCAAGTAAAAATCTTTTCGCAGCTATAAATGAAATTGAAAATTTACTACAGAAAAATAAAGGTGACTGGATATTTGGAGAAGAGTTAACCTACGCAGATATTTACCTATTTCCAACGCTTATAAGATGGGAATTGATATACAGCAAACTTTTCAAATGTACTGAACAAGAACTATCAAGTTTTGAAAATATTATTGAATGGAGATTAAAATTCTTTAAATTATCTAACGTAAATAGGACATGCTTCGACAATGTATGGAAAAAAGATTATTACAAAGCTTTATTCCCTTTAAACCCTAATCAAATAATCCCAGTTTTACCATCGCTAAAGGAAATAATGAAAGTAGAGACCTAAAAAAATAAATAAAACAATTTCAAGAAAAAAATGATGTTGTAATGAACACTTATTTAGTTCATAGATAATGCAATTTCATTAGAAATTAACTATGTTATGTATGTCTACTAAAGTACGAAAACCTTAAAATGAAATCCATTGACGAACACATTCAAAAAGATCAATCGGAAATCGAATCTGCAAAAGCAGAGGGCAATCTTCCAAAGGTCAGACATTTAACTGAAGAGCTAAAAGAACTCGAAGAGTATAAGGATCATCATCCAGATGATAAACATGACCCTAATGCTTTAGAACTATTCTGCGATGCCAACCCGGATGAACCAGAATGCCTTGTTTATGATGATTAAGTTTTCTTTTGATAGATAATTCACAATAAAAGGGCTCTAAAAGCCCTTTTTTTTATTAATTAATATTAGTAATCTCTATTAAAGTCGGATGGACTTCCTGTAAGTGAACATACAACCGACTCTTCATTTTTCATTTCCTTGACTTCTACAATTGGTCTTCCCATTTTCTTCAAAACCTCAATATCTTGAATCGTTTGACATCTAGCTATTATTTTTCCTTGTTGATCAAAGCAAGTATAAAAATTCATATTGTGTTTAAAGAGGTACCTTATTTATGACTAATTTTCATTATTAAATCAAGTGTTTTTTTTACAAAAAAATTTTAAATTTAAGTTAGATCCTTTTCCACACTTCAGAAAGCAGTGAAGATAAACCTTTTTTTAAAGATGAAGAAATAACTAAAACTTTCTTTTTAGATAAATCTTCTAACTTTTTTGAAATTATTTTCAAATAATCATCATCTACCAGCTCCATTTTATTCAATACTATTATCCTCTCTTTATCTAAAAGACCTTTTCCATATTTTTTTAATTCCTGCTCAATTATCTCAAAATCATGTAAAGGATTTTCTGCAATTGCATCAATTAAGTGAACAAGTATCTTCGTTCTTTGGATATGCCTTAAAAAATCATGGCCTAAACCTACTCCATCAGCTGCCCCTGATATTAATCCAGGAATATCCGCAAAAAGGCAACCATTCCCATCAATTTTTCTTACTACACCTAAGTTAGGTATTAGAGTTGTGAAAGGATAATTTGCGATTTTTGGACGGGCAGATGATACAACAGAAATCAAGGTGCTTTTCCCAGCATTTGGAAGACCTATAATCCCAACCTCTGCAAGAAGTTTTAGTTCTAATTGAACCTCCCATATCTCACCATCTTTTCCTTCAGTGAATGATTCTGGGGCTCTATTTTGATTACTTAAATAGTAAGCATTACCATGTCCACCTCTTCCTCCAATGGCAATAGTTAAAATCTGTTTATGTTTAGTTAAGTCTCCTAAAATAATGCCGGTTTTAATATCCCTTATTTCTGTACCGCAGGGTACTTTAAGGATTGTATCCTCACCTGAAGCACCTGATCTCTTATTAGGACCTCCTTTGCATCCATCTTCAGCAATTATTTCACGTTTGAATTTGAAATCTAATAATGTTTGTAGATTATTATCAGCCATCAAAATAACTGAACCCCCTCTACCACCATTCCCCCCCGAAGGTCCTCCAGCAGGTACGAATTTTTCTCTTCTAAATGAAACTATTCCATTTCCACCTTTTCCAGCTTTAAGAATAATGTTGGCTTGATCAATAAATTGCACTTAATACGTTTATTAAATTGTTTTCTAGGTAGTTTAAATTTTATTTTATCCACACAATACTGCAACCAGGGCCACCCTCGTTGTTGGCAGCATCTTCAATCTTATCAACATAATTTAAACCTGATAACCAATTTCTTAGTCCTTTCTTTAATTTCCCTGTGCCAATTCCATGAACAATCCATAGTGGTCCATGAAATTTTCTAATTTTCTCCTCAATAATTATTTCTGCTTCATGCACTCTTAATCCTCTTACGTCAATTGTATTTTTACTCGTTCTAATTTTAGAAAAAGAAAAATCCTCTCTTGTAGACTTGATCTCAATTTTTGACATTTTGAAATTAGGCTTTTCTCCATTAATACCTTCAAAGTCATTTACAGATAATGTGCTTCTGAATGAACCACATTGAACTTCGTAAAAACCAACTTTTTTATCTAAATCTACAATTTGTCCATTACTATTTAGACTTTTAATCTTTACAAAATCGCCTACCTGAGGGTCCCATGATATTGACTTTTCGGATTTTTTTTGAGTTAAATGTTCCGTCTCAATTTCCTTTAATCTTTTTCCAATAATTCTCGTATCCTCTCCATTAACATTTTTATCTCTTAATTTTTTAATCAAATCTATCACCTCTTTTTTAGCGGAAATAACATGTTTTGATAATTTAGACCTTTCAATTTCCTGGATTTTTTGAGCATTTATTTTTTGATATTCATAATTTCTCTTCAGTTCATCATGTAATATTTCAGTCCTTGCAATCAATTCTGCAGCAGCTTCTGCAGAATTTTGTTGTTTAATCCTCTCTTCCTCAAGTCCTTTAATAATACTGTTAATATTGTCAACTTCTTTAGGCTTTAGATAATTTGCAGCTTCATTGAGAATGCTTTCATCGAGACCAATTCTCTTTGAAATTGATAAAGCATTACTTCTCCCAGGAATACCCCAGTTGAGTATATATTTTGGCTTCAAGGATTCCTCATCAAAGGCAACAGATACGTTTTCAAATCTTGAGTCGTTATATTTTAAAGCCTTAATATCTCCATAATGTGTAGTAGCCAAAGTGATATCAGATTTATTTGCAAATTCTTTTAATAAAGCCATCGCAAGAGCACTTCCTTCAAGAGGATCTGTGCCAGATCCAATCTCATCTAACAAAACAACTGATAATCCTTTCTTATCATCAAGTGAATCTAATATCTCTTTTATGCGGGATATATGCCCACTGAAGGTAGATAAATTTTCTTCTAATGATTGATTATCTCCTATATCCACATATATATTTGGACAAAAAGGGATAATAGGATTATTAGTTGAAGGTATCAATAATCCTGCTCTAGCCATAAGTAAAGACAAGCCCAAACCTTTTAAAGCTGCTGTTTTACCTCCAGTATTTGGACCTGTAATAGCAACAACCTTAATATTTCTATTTATATAAAAATCGACAGCTACTGGTGGAGGGGCACCTTTTTTCTTATGTTCCCAAATCAATAACGGATGAGAAAAACCAATTAGAGAAATTATAGGATTTTTCTCAAATGAAGGAGTTTTACCCCCAATCCATTCCGAATATCTTGAACGAGTTAGGGCATTTTCTAATCTTAATAAAATGGATGCCATTTCAATAAGATTTTTTGAATTATCACTAACAACCTGAGACCATTTCCTAAGTAATTTAAATTCTTCTGCTGTGATCCTAGCCTCTAAAGAAGCAATCTTATTACCTTTAGTTACTACATTTTCAGGCTCAAAATATACTGTATTTCCTGAAGATGAAGAGTCATGAATTATTCCTTTATATTTATCTACATAATTAACTTTCACTGCCAAAACAGGCCTTCCATATCGATCTCCAATAGTAGTATCTTGCAAATAAGCTAAATTCTTTTGAATAAATTTCTCAACTAATATTTTTCTTTCAAGTTTCTTAGATAAAAATTCTTTTCTAAGAATAGATAGTTCATTACTAGCATTGTCTGAAATCCTTCCATTCGATTCAATACCTTTTTTAAAAATCGTTTCGATATTCTTATGGTCAATTAAATTTTTTGTGAATGATGAAATATAGGGCCTTTGTTCAAAATCTAATAAGATTTTTTTTAAATTTCTTGCTGCAGCAATTGTTTTCGCTATTTCTAAAAATTCAGAAGATGAAATTACACCTCCCTTCGAACAAATTTCAATATTTCTACTAATATCAAAAACACCAGAAAAACTAATTGATTTATCTAAATTTTTTTCTAGCTCATTAATTTCGACAGTTTCATTCAAAAGTCTTTTAGATACCTCGTATTCTGAAGGTATAACAAAACTTAAAATTGATCGTTTACCCATTTCCGTTGAGGCGAATGAAGATAAATGTGTTTTTAATGAATCCCACTCTAAAAGGTTTATAGATTCTTCTTCTAAGGTGGTGTTATCTGAATATGATTTTTTAGAATAATTTTTCTCTTGCATACAAAAAAAGAATCAAACATTTGATTGAATCCCTTCAGGAGGAACATAAAGCATCTCAAGCCAGTTTCCTTCAGTATCCTTCATATAAAAAGATGCTGTTCCATCTCTATGCTCATGTAAAGGACCAACTTTTACACCAGAATTTTTTAAATCATTTTGAATATTTTCCACTTCTTTTTTATTTTCAAAATGAAAAGCAAAGTGAGGTCCAGCAGCTTTGTAGCTAGGGCCTAACAACGCAAGTCCATCTTTCCCTTTACCTGCTTCTAAATAAGACCAATCTTTATCATCCCAAACCAAATTCATACCCAGCTTAATATAAAAAGATTTCGCCCTTTCGAGATTTTCTACTCTAAGTGCAATGTGACCAATCCTATTTACTCCTTGTGTAAACTTCAAAACAAAGCAATTAATTTATTACTATAAGAATAAACCAAATTTTTGTTAATAATGAGTTTTTAAGTATCCTGCAACCATTGAGATGCATCACAAGCATGATAAGTGAGTATTAATTTTGCTCCTGCTCTTTTAAAACTAAGCAATGTCTCTAAAACAATATCTTTTTCGTTAATCCAGTTCTTCATAGCAGCAGACTTTACCATTGAATACTCCCCACTAACGTTGTATGCAGCTATGGGCTTATTTGAAAATGTGCTTAGTCTATAAACAATATCCAAATATGAAATACCTGGTTTGACCATCAAAATATCAGCCCCTTCATACTGATCCAATGCAGATTCAATTAAAGCCTCTTTTGAATTAGCAGGATCCATTTGATATGTAGACTTGTTGTCTGGAATTACTTTCTTACTATTTTCTCTAGGAGCCGAATCTAAAGCAGTCCTAAACGGACCATAATAAGCAGATGAATATTTAGCAGTATAACTAATAATACCTACATCACTAAATCCCTCACTATCAAGAGCAGTTCTAATTGCTCCAACTCTCCCATCCATCATGTCACTAGGGCCAATAAAATCTGCTCCAGCTCTAGCTTGAGTTAAAGCTTGTTTTTTTAAAATTTCAATCGTTTCATCGTTTAATATTTTTCCAGTTTCATCAACTAAGCCATCATGTCCATCGCACGAGTAAGGGTCCAAGGCAACATCAGTCATTATTGCCATTTCTGGAATCTCTTTTTTTAATATTCGAATAGCTTTAGGTATTAAACCGTCCTCATTAAAACATTCTGCTCCATCTTCAGTCTTTAAGCTATCGTTAATTTTTGGGAAAAGAACAACACATCTAATTCCCAATTCCCATGCCCTAGTAACCTCCTTTATTAAGCCATTAATATCCCATCTGTAAGTTCCGGGCATTGCGGAAATTTCCTCTTTAAAATCTTTTTCATGAATAAATAATGGATAGATAAAGTCCGATGCCGCCAAATGGTTTTCTCTAACCATTTCTCTAATTGCCTCAGTTCTTCTTAATCTTCTTGGACGAATAATCGAATTCATGTGAATATTATTAAATCAAAAATATTTATCTAATACATTAATCGCTTGACTCGCATATAAATCAATCAGAGACAACTTTTGTTCAGGAAAATTAACTAAAATTTATTTAGTAAGAGCAAAAAAAGTTACAAAAATATTTTGCACAATCTTCATTTTTCACAAATTTACGTCATAAAGAGATAATATCTTTTAGTTAAGTATTCATTTTAAGGAGAGCATCTTTGAAAATAATTAATGGATTTCATCTAAAAAATGTAAGAGGAGATATTCTTGGAGGCATCACAGCCGCAGTTGTTGCTTTACCTCTCGCTCT
The DNA here is from genome assembly GCA_003281405.1 of Prochlorococcus sp. AG-347-K16. Lineage (GTDB taxonomy): Bacteria > Cyanobacteriota > Cyanobacteriia > PCC-6307 > Cyanobiaceae > Prochlorococcus_A. The sequence goes on from QCCD01000003.1 coordinate 41,644, forward strand.
TGCTTTTGGTAATGCTGCGTTAGGGCCTGGCGGAGCAATTTATGGACTATACGGAGCAGTAGTAGTTGGTTTTTTAGCAGCATTATTCGGCGGAACACCTGCTCAAGTTAGTGGGCCTACTGGTCCAATGAGTGTAACTGTTGCTGGCGTAGTAGCAGGCTTAGCAGCTGTAGGGGTTCCAAGAGATCTTTCTGCAGGACAAATTTTACCTTTAGTAATGGCAGCGGTAGTAATTGGCGGCTTACTGCAAATATTGTTTGGGATTCTCAAACTAGGTAAATACATTACTTTAGTTCCATATTCTGTTGTATCAGGATTCATGTCTGGTATTGGAGTAATAATTATTGCACTTCAGATTGGGCCATTACTGGGAATTAGCACTAGAGGTGGAGTTGTTGAATCTTTATCCACTGTATTTTCAAATTTCCAGCCAAACGGTGCTGCTATTGGAGTAGCAATTATGACACTAGGTATAGTATTTCTAACTCCTAGAAAAATAAGTCAATGGGTTCCTTCTCCTCTTTTAGCCCTATTGATAGTAACTCCAATATCAATATTAATTTTTGGGGATGGAGCTATTGATAGAATTGGAGAAATTCCAAGGGGAGTTCCATCTTTAAATTTCCCAAGTTTTAATCAATATTTTCCAATCATTTTTAAGGCAGGATTAGTCCTCGCAGTACTTGGCGCAATTGACTCCTTACTAACATCTCTAGTAGCAGACAATATCTCTCAAACAAAACATAATTCTGATAGAGAACTGATTGGTCAAGGAATAGGGAATGCTGTTGCTGGTCTGTTTTCAGGCTTACCTGGAGCCGGAGCAACAATGAGAACCGTTATTAATGTTAAATCTGGAGGATCCACTCCTCTTTCTGGGATGGTTCACTCAGTTGTCTTGTTGATAGTTTTAGTAGGAGCAGGTCCTTTGGCTGAGCAAATACCAACTGCGTTGCTAGCAGGAATTCTTATAAAAGTTGGTCTAGATATTATTGATTGGGGGTTCTTGAGGAGGGCTCACAAATTATCTTTAAAAACTTCAGTTGTTATGTATGGCGTACTTTTAATGACTGTTTTTTGGGATTTAATTTGGGCAGTTTTAGTCGGCGTATTCATAGCAAATATGCTTACTATTGATTCAATAACCGAAACTCAACTAGAAGGTATGGATGAGGATAATCCTTTATCAAAAGATGATCAAGCTAAAAATGCATTACCTGCTGATGAAAAAGCACTACTAGATAGATGTTCAGGCGAAGTAATGTTATTTAGACTTAAAGGACCACTTAGTTTTGGAGCAGCTAAAGGTATATCTGAGAGAATGATGCTAGTAAGAAACTACAAGGTTTTGATATTAGATATCACTGATGTACCAAGACTTGGAGTGACGGCGACTCTCGCAATTGAGGATATGATGCAAGAAGCAAAAAATAATTCCAGAAAAGCATTTGTTGCTGGGGCAAATGAAAAAGTAAAGGATAGATTAGCTAAGTTTGGAGTTGAAGGCATCATTGAGACAAGAAAAGAAGCTTTAGAAACCGCTCTAAATGAAATAGCCTAATATTTTATGGAAATAAATCCAATTCTGCAAAATGTATTAGCCCCACCAGTTCTTTTCTTTTTAATTGGAGCAATATCAGTACTCTTTAAATCTGATTTAGAAATACCAGCTCCACTACCTAAACTCTTCTCCTTATATCTTCTCTTAGCCATTGGGTTTAAAGGAGGTATAGAGATACAGAAAAGTGGGTTTACTGATCAAGTATTGCCCACTTTAAGTGCTGCAATACTGATGTCACTAGTAATCCCGCTGATTGGATTCTTAATTTTAAGATTTAAGTTTGATGTCTTTAATTCAGCCGCAATAGCAGCAGCATACGGCTCAATAAGTGCTGTTACATTTATTTCTGCAGAAAGTTTTTTAGAAAGTCAAAAAATAGCTTTTGATGGGTTTATGGTTGGTGCCCTAGCTTTAATGGAATCTCCCGCGATCATTGTTGGATTATTACTTGTTAAATTTGCAGCTCCAAAAAATAGACCAAAATCAAGAAAAATGCATCTAAGCTCAATATTACATGAATCCCTTTTAAATGGATCAGTTTATTTATTACTTTCAAGCTTAATTGTAGGATTTCTGACTGCTTCCAGTAATCCCTCAGGGATTGCAAAAATGGAGCCTTTTACTGGACAATTATTCTATGGAGCAGAATGCTTCTTCTTGTTAGATATGGGAATAGTCGCTGCTCAAAGATTGCCTAGACTGAAGAGTGCGGGTTCGTTCTTGATAGGCTTTGCTATTTTTATGCCTTTATTTAATGCATTTATTGGTGTTTTCGTTGCAAGATTTTTATCTTTAGGACCTGGCAACGCACTTTTATTTGTGGTTTTATGTGCAAGCGCCTCTTATTTAGCAGTTCCTGCCGCGATGAGAATGACAGTTCCAGAGGCTAAATCTAGTTATTATATTTCAACAACACTAGGTCTAACTTTCCCATTCAATATAGTTCTCGGCATTCCCATATATATGAGTTTAGTAAATACCATTATCCCACTTTCTCCCCTATAAAAATGAAAAGATTAGACTTGATATTTAGTGAAAGAGAACTAGGTGCAATTATTAAAACATTAGAAAAAGCTAATGTTCCTGGATATACAGTTATGAAACACGCCACAGGCAGAGGTCCTGAAAGAGTTGTTACTGAAGATATGGAATTTACTGGATATGGATCAAATGCGCATGTAATTGTTTTTTGTGAGCAAGAATTAATAGATAAAATGAGAGATAATATCAGAGATGATTTAAGCTACTACGGAGGAGTAGCATATATTTCTGAAGCAACACCCCTTTAAATTTAAGAAATATTTATTTTTAAGAATGAATCCAATCTACTCTTATATTTTTTCGACTATTTAAATATCTATCAATTGACATTGCAGCAATACATCCATCAGAAGCCGCAACTACAGCTTGCTTAAATGGGGTATTTCTTATATCTCCAATAGCCCATACTCCATCAGAGTTTGTTGACATAAAGTCATCCACAACAACTCCTCCATCTTCTTTTAAAGCAATTTGATCCCCTAAAAAATCAGTAATAGGCTTTGAACCACTCATGTAGACAAATACTCCATCTAAATTTAAATTGATAGGATTTTCTTCTTGCTTATTTTTAACAACAACCCCATTCACACCCATATCATCACCCAATATTTCCAATAATCTTGTTCTGCTCCAATGTTTTATATTGGAATTATCCATCAATTCCATAGCTTCTTCATTATCTGATTTAGGATCACTTGATGTAATCCAATGCACAGTTGATGCAAATTTAGTTAAAACAGTTGCCTCTTCAATTGCCTCCTTGTTAACTCCAACAACAGCAACTTCTCTATTTTTATAAAAAGCCCCATCACAAGTAGCACAATAACTTACTCCTTTGCCAAGAAAATCTGCTTCGCCCTTAAATGATGCAGGCCTACCCATGGCTCCACTTGCAAGAACAAGTGCTTTAGCTTTGAAGGTGCCTTCCGGTGTATAAACCATTTTCCATTCTCCACTAGCATCTATTCCAAACACTTGTGCTCTTCTATAGTCTGTTCCGTATTGCACAGCCTGTTCTCTCATTAGAGTAAGTAATTTCTCCCCACTTATATCAACCGGAACACCTGGATAATTAGCTATTTGATGAGTTATCGCTAAGGCGCCAACAGATGGATTTTTATCTAAAATTACAGTCTTTAAATTTGAACGAGATGTATAAAGTGCGCAAGTACATCCTGCCGGGCCTCCACCGATAATAACTACATCTGACTCTATGATTTCCAATTTTAAAAACTCCTTTTTAGTAGTTAATTAGATGAGTTCTTGGTTAGAAGATATTTTTAATGTAAATACCTAAACCTTTATATAGATATAAGTTAAAAGAAAAAACAGAAAAAAGCATAATATAGAAACAAACTTACATAGGAAAAACGTAAAAAATTAATTATCAAAATGATTAGTTACGTGAAATGTTCTGTATTGATTTATTATTAGATCATATCGAACAATCAATTGCTGTAGAACATTATATTTTTCATGACCAACTCTGATTACCTTTTAAAAGCTGCCATTAAGAAAGTAACCGAAAAATTAAACGAGATATTGGTTGTAAAAATTGAAGAAGCTACAAATATTGCTCAGGATGCTCCAGAAATTCTCAAAAAAGAATTTGATAGTTTGAAAGAATCTATAATAAAAGAAGCCTCAAGAATGGAAAAAGCCGAAAATATTCAAGAAAATGAGTCTACAAATACTTATCAAGATTCCAAAATAAAAAAAGCTTTAAATGAAATTGAAGATATCAATAAGCAAATTGATCTCTTTAATAAAAACATAAATAACCAAATTAAATGAGTTATCACATTCTTCATTATCGTTTAAAAAAAATGAAGAGGGCCCTTCTTATTTGGATAACTCTGATTTCGCTTCTAATAAATTTATGGATAGATAATATTAGATTTACAATTTTCCAAATTAATAAAAATGAAAAAAGTAAGGTCCAAATTAAAAGAGCTAGGCGGTTTACTAATCAATTAATAAAGCTTGGTTCAGCATTTATTAAAATTGGACAATTATTATCAGCGAGACCTGATTTAATTCCTAATACCTGGATACAGGAATTGTCTAAATTGCAGGATCAAGTTCCTAATTTTTCATTTTCGCAAGTTGAAGAGACTATAAGAAATGAACTAGGGTCCAAGTTTAATGAAATAGATCAAATAATATGTGATCCAGTTGGATCAGCATCATTAGCTCAGGTTCATAGGGCTATTTTAAAAGACGGTAAGAAAGTAGTTTTTAAAGTTCAAAGACCCAATTTAAAAGAATTGTTTATTATCGATTTGGGCATAATGCAGCAAATAGCAGGATTATTGCAGAAAAATAAGAATTGGAGTAGAGGTAGAAACTGGGTTGAGATTGCTAAAGAGTGTAGGAAAGTTCTGATGAAAGAACTTGATTTTAATTGCGAAGCGCAATATGCAGCAAGATTTAGGCAGCAATTTCTTGATGATGAAAATGTTGAAGTTCCTGAAGTAATTTGGGGTATGAGCAGTGAAAAAGTACTTTGTTTAAGTTATGTAGAAGGGACAAAAATAAGCGATTTAGAAAAATTAAAATCACAAGAAATTGATTTATCTAAAATTGCAGAGATAGGTGCAATCAGCTACTTAAAACAATTAGTAAATTTCGGGTTTTTTCATGCAGATCCCCATCCAGGGAATCTAGCAGTTTCAAGTGAAGGTAAATTGATTTTTTATGATTTTGGAATGATGGGGAACATATCAAATAATCTTCAAACAAGATTAGGGGGGATGGTTAAGGCTGCTGCTCTTAGAGACGCCTCATCACTTGTTAGTCAATTACAACAAGCTGGGCTAATTTCAAAAGATATTGATATAGGACCAGTCAGAAGATTAGTCAGATTGATGCTTAAAGAAGCCTTAACTCCGCCATTTAGTCCTAATATTATTGAAAAATTATCTGGAGATTTATACGAACTGGTTTATGAAACGCCATTTCAACTGCCAGTAGATTTAATCTTTGTGATGAGAGCTTTATCAACTTTTGAAGGAGTTGGTAGAATGCTTGACCCAGGGTTTAACCTTGTATCAGTTACCAAGCCTTATTTAATAGAACTTATGACTTCAAATAATCAAAGTCCAAACGATTTAATTAACCAATTTGGAAGGCAAGTAGGTGAACTAGGATCGAAAGCTGTTGGAATTCCCAAAAGAATAGATGAAAGTTTAGAAAGATTAGAACAGGGTGATTTACAATTGCAAATAAGAATGGGAGAGTCTGACAGGCAATTCAAAAAAATGTTTACGGCTCAAAAAACTTTAGGCCATTCAATTCTCATAGGAAGCTTATCAATTGCATCTGCTTTACTTGTGACCAATAAACAAAATAATTTTGCATTGTTGCCACTTTTTTTTGCACTACCAATAAGTATTGATTGGATAAAGTGCCAATTGAGTATGAGAAAAGGCTCACGTTTAGAAAAACTTAAGCGCTAAAAAAACTATATATTTTTGGGACCTAAACCTAGAGCTCCAGCAAATCTTGCTTGATTTCCTAATTCCTCCTCAATTTTTAAAAGCCTATTATATTTTGCAATCCTTTCACTTCTGCTCAAAGAGCCAGTCTTGATCTGACCCGATCTTGTGGCGACAGATAAATCTGCAATTGTTGTATCTTCAGTCTCACCACTTCTATGACTTATAACACTTGTGAAACCAGACATTTTAGCTAACTCAATAGCTTCCAAAGTTTCAGTTAATGTTCCTATTTGATTAACCTTTATTAGGATTGAATTGGCAGATTTTTCTATAATCCCTTTCCGTAATCTTTCTGTATTAGTAACGAATAAATCATCACCTACAAGCTGAACTTTATTCCCTAATTCTTTGTTTAATTCTGACCAACCCTCCCAATCATCCTCAGCTAAACCGTCCTCTATTGAAACTATGGGATAATTAGAAACTAATCTTGAAAGATATGAAATCATTTCAGAACTATTTAAACTTTTACCTTCATATTTATAAATACCATCGCTATAAAATTCAGTACTAGCAGCATCTAAAGCTAAAGATACCTGCTCACCAGGCTTAAATCCGGCTTTTTGAATTGCTTCTAATAATAAGTCCCCTGCTTCTTCGCTTGATGACAAATTCGGGGCAAATCCACCCTCATCGCCTACAGCAGTAGATAGGCCTTTTTGATCAAGTAATGATTTTAATGAGTGAAAAATTTCAGTACCCATTCTTAATGATTCACCGAAATTATTAACTCCATGTGGAACAAGCATAAATTCCTGAAAATCAAGACTATTTGGTGCATGAGCACCACCATTTATTACATTCATCAATGGGACTGGAAGAAGATTGGATAATGGATCTCCAAGATATCTATATAGGGGAATGTCTAAAGCATTTGCTGATGCTTTAGCAGTTGCAAGACTTACTGCAAGGATTGAATTTGCTCCAAGGTTAGACTTATTAGGAGTTCCATCAATTTCAATCATTAATTTATCTACTGCAGTTTGATCTAAAGATGACAAACCACATAAAGCAGGCGATATTGTTTCATGAATTTTATTAACAGCATTCAAAACGCCTTTCCCCATATATTTCGAACCACCATCTCTTAATTCATGAGCCTCATGAGCACCAGTGCTAGCTCCGCTGGGAACAATTGCTCTACCACTTGCACCACATTCCAAAAATACCTCTGCCTCTACAGTTGGATTACCTCTTGAATCAAGGACTTGCCTTGCTTCAACAGTATCAATAAGAAAATCAATAGTTTCTTTCACAATTTAATTATTACTATTTAAATCCTATTAATAGCTGAACTATTTGGCTAATATCTGAAATATATTTGTTAACCAACTATAATTTTTAATTTTATAAGAGCTTAGATATTATTTAATGTTTTTTTCATTCTAAAGTATCCGCAAATCCTCTCATCAAAATAATTTTCAAATTCATCTTACAATTTGAAAATTATTGGATGATTATTAATGCAGATCCTATTTAGAATATTAATTAATAATCAACTATAGTTTTTATAGTTTATGAGAGAAACACTTACATCCAGTCCTGAACTATTTAGCGATATTAGTTGGAATCTTCTTTTATTAGGGGAAGAAACCGCAAAAAAATGGGATCATAGCGAATTTAATATTGAACACATAATTCATACATTGTTCTCATCAAGTGAATTCTTGGCCTTCATTGAAAAATTATCAATCGACCAAGATACAGTTTTAGACATTACAGAAGATTTTTTAGAAGAGACACCAACAAATGAGTCAGATATTTTTACTATCGGAGAAGATTTAGAAATTTTATTAGATAACGCGAATCAGATTAAAACTCAATGGGGATCGAGATTAATAGAAATCCCTCATTTACTAATTGCTCTTGGAAGAGATTTAAGAATTGGAAATTATGTTTTTGAAGAAGGAAACCTTTCAATGGAAAAATTAGAGGAAGAATTAAAATTTTACCCAAATATTAATCAATCAAAAGATTCTTTTAATTATGGGAATGTAATTGAAATAAATAATCAATCTAATTATGAATCAAACAACGAGACTAACGAGACTTTTGTAAAAGAAGAAAAATTTAAAAAAGCTATTGTTCCATTACCGAAAAGTGAACTTCAAATTGAAACCAAAAAACAAGTTGGAAAAGATGAAAATGCTCTTTCAATTTATGGAAAAGATTTAACAGAATCAGCTAAAAAAGGCTTAATGGATCCCGTTTTAGGAAGAGAAAATGAGATCAACAATTTAATGAGGGTACTCTGCAGAAGAAACAAAAATAACCCTATACTTATTGGCAATCCTGGAGTTGGTAAAACCTCAATTGCAAAATTACTTGCTCAATTAATTGTAGAGAAAAAAGTTCCTGATACTTTAAAGGACTTAAAAATTATTTCACTTGACTTAGGTGCATTAGTTTCTGGAACCAAATTTAGAGGTCAACTAGAGGAAAGACTAAGCTTAATAATGCAGGAACTAAATAATCCAAACCAAGGAATGATTCTATTTATTGATGAAATTCACTCAATATTAAGTTCTGAAAGATCTTCTACCGACATCAGTAATATCTTAAAACCTCTACTAGCTGAAGGAGAACTTAGATGTATCGGTACAACAACGCCCGAGAAATTTCGTGAAACTATTGAAAAAGATCAGGCATTAAGTAATTGCTTTCAAAAGATAGCTGTTAATGAACCTTCAGTAGAATTAAGCGCAAAAATTTTACAAGGGATCAAAAAGAAATATGAATCACATCATGGCATAAAAATTTCTGAAGAGGCTGTAAACTATTCTGCAAAATTAGCCGATAGATACATCAGCGATAAATGTCTCCCTGATAGTGCAATAGATTTAATTGATGAAGCAGCTGCACAGTTGAAAATCGAGTCTAATAATATGCCTCAAATCATTCTCCAACAAGAAAACAAACTTAATACTATTAATGAAAAATTGAATAATTTGCAAGGAGAAAATATCGAAGCTCAAGAAAAACTATTGAATAATAGACAACAATCAGAGGCAAAATTGAACCTTCTTTTGGAAAATTGGAACAATTTACGTGAAGAAATGGAGGAATTATCTATTTTAATGAAAGAAGAAGATAAGCTAACCAAACAAATTAAAAATAAATCAAATCGCGAAATTGAAAATGATCAAGATTATTTAGAAAAGCTTGAAGAAGAGTTAAGTGAAATAGAGAATAATATACAAAAACTTGAAGAGAACTTTAATAAAATAAAGAAAAATAGAAATTTCCCTTTTAAATATCAAGTGGAACCTGATGATATTGCAGATGTTATATCAAAAATCACAGGTATTCCAATTTCTAAAGTAGTTTCAAATGAACGTAAGAAGTTAGTCAATCTAGAAACAGAACTAAGTGAAAAAGTTATTGGACAAGAAAAAGCCATAGAAGCTGTTTCTGCTGCAATTAGAAGAGCTCGAGTTGGTATGAAAAGTCCTAAAAGACCTATTGGATCTTTTTTATTTATGGGCCCTACTGGTGTTGGTAAAACAGAATTAGCAAAATCTCTTGCAACAGTTTTATTTGATGAAGAAGACGCACTTTTAAGATTAGACATGAGTGAATATATGGAAAAAAATGCCGTAGCAAGACTTTTAGGAGCTCCCCCAGGTTATGTTGGTTATGAAGAGGGAGGTCAATTAACTGAAGCTGTAAGACGTAAACCCTATTCAGTAATACTTCTTGATGAGATAGAAAAAGCACATGCAGAAGTATTTAATATCCTTTTGCAAGTCTTAGATGAAGGAAGATTAACGGACTCTCAAGGAAGGACCGTAGATTTCAAAAATACGGTAATCATTATGACAAGTAACCTAGCTGGTAAATCTATACTGGAGTATTCTCAAAAGATTTCTAAAAGTGAGGGAAAGTTAGGAAAAGAACAACAAACTCTAGATGATTCAATTAGTAATGCATTGTCTTCAATTTTTAGACCTGAATTTTTAAATAGAATTGACGAAGTGGTAAAGTTTGATCCATTATCTATTGATGAACTTCAAAAAATAATCATTCTACAAACAGAAGATTTAAAGAACCTGCTTCTTGAGCAGAAAATAAATATAGCTATAGACAAAAAAGTTATCAACAAAATTGCAAACGATTCTTACGAACCTGAATATGGTGCTAGGCCACTTAGCAGGGAACTTAGAAGACAAATAGAAAATCCCTTGGCTGCAAAACTTTTAGAGGAAAACTTCAAAAATAAAAAAAATATAACAATTAGACTTAACCCTGCTAAAAAAGATGAGATCGTTTTCAAACCTAGCTGAGGAGTAAATCAATAAGCTAAAATAAAAACTAAAGCATAAAGCTTAATTTCAAAAAAATTTTGTGACAAGTCCTACCACTAATAAAGAACCTCTTAAAAAGGATTCTCCTGAAGTTGAAGAGCCTAAAAAAAAGAATAATTTTTTTAGATCTACCTACGATGAGCTTAAACTTGTCGTGTGGCCTAACAAACAACAACTTTTTAGCGAATCAGTAGCAGTTATAATTATGGTATCTTTTTCTGCTGCAGCCATTGCTTCTGTTAGCAGATTTTATGGATGGGCAGCCTCGCAAATTTTTGGTTGAATTATCTGCCAAATATCCATTAATAAAGATCTTAATTAAGCTTCCAGAAAAATGAGTAATGAATTAACTACAAACCTTGCTTCTTCAAAAGCAAATACAAGCATCGCAAGATGGTATGCAGTTCAAGTAGCATCAAGCTGTGAAAAAAAAGTAAAAGCGACTCTTGAGCAGAGATCAGTAACTTTAGGTGTTAATAATAGAATCATTGAAATTGAAATTCCCCAAACTCCAGGAATTAAATTAAAAAAAGATGGAAGCAGACAAACTACTGAAGAAAAAGTTTTCCCAGGTTATGTCCTCGTAAGAATGATTTTGGATGAAGATACAATGATGGCTGTTAAAAGTACTCCAAATGTAATTAACTTTGTCGGTGCTGAAGACGGTAGAGGCAGCGGAAGATCACGAGGTCATATCAAACCTCGACCATTATCAAGGCAAGAAGTTAATAGAATCTTTAAGCGCGCATCAGAGAAAAAAGCTGTAATCAAGTTAGATATTGAAGAAAAAGATAGAATCATTGTAACTAGCGGTCCATTCAAGGATTTCCAGGGAGAAGTTATAGAAGTTTCCGGAGAAAGAAATAAATTAAAAGCATTACTTTCAATATTTGGGCGCGAGACTCCTGTAGAATTAGAATTCTCCCAAATCAATAAACAAAATTAATTTCTAATTGTTCTTGTTTATCGAGTAAAATTATGATTTTCTACTTCAGCTTAAATTTTCTAATCTAATGGCAAAAAAAATTGTTGCAGTTATCAAGCTTGCTCTACAAGCAGGCAAAGCAAATCCTGCTCCTCCTGTAGGCCCAGCTTTAGGACAACATGGTGTCAATATCATGGCATTTTGCAAAGAATACAACGCAAGGACACAAGATAAAGCAGGTTTTGTAATTCCAGTCGAGATTTCTGTTTTTGAAGATAGAAGCTTTACTTTTATCACAAAAACGCCTCCTGCTTCCGTTTTAATAACAAAAGCAGCTGGTATAGAGAAAGGATCAGGTGAATCCGCAAAAGGCTCTGTTGGGAATATAAGTAAAGCTCAATTAGAAGAAATAGCCAAAACTAAGCTTCCTGATCTAAACTGTTCTAGTGTTGAATCAGCAATGAAAGTAATTGAGGGTACTGCTCGTAATATGGGCGTCTCTATCACTGATTGAGTTCAGTACAAAATTTCTCACTATTTAGGGGAGGTTAGTCAATAACCGTTTGCACCCAACATTATTATGAAAAAACTATCCAAAAGAATGGCGGCTCTATCAACAAAGATAGAAGATCGAGTTTACGCACCACTTGAAGCTCTTAGTATTATCAAGGAAAATGCTAATGCAAAATTTGATGAAACTATTGAAGCACATATACGTTTAGGTATTGATCCAAAATATACTGATCAACAATTAAGGACTACTGTTGCATTGCCAAATGGTACTGGCCAAAGCATCAAAATTGCAGTAATTACAAGTGGTGAGAATGTATCTAAAGCTAAGGCTGCTGGTGCAGACTTATTTGGAGAAGAAGACCTAGTGGAAAGCATCAATAAAGGAAATATGGAGTTTGATCTACTTATTGCAACTCCAGATATGATGCCAAAGGTTGCAAAATTAGGAAGAGTTTTAGGACCTAGAGGTTTAATGCCTAATCCTAAAGCTGGTACAGTAACTAATGACATTGCTAATGCAATAAAAGAATTCAAAGCTGGTAAGCTCGAATTTAGAGCAGATAAGGCTGGAATCGTTCATGTCCGCTTTGGAAAAGCAAGTTTCACAAAAGAGGCTCTATTTGATAACTTAAAAACCTTACAAGAATCAATTGATAAAAATAAACCAAGTGGAGCTAAGGGAAAGTATTGGAAAACTTTTTATGTAACTTCAACAATGGGGCCTTCAGTTCAAGTTGACATAAATGCTGTACAAGATTACCAACCTGAAGGTTAACGCTTTGTAGTATAATTTAAAGTGCAATAATACGGCCAAAGAAAGTAGGTTAATTTAGTTATTCTAAATTTTTAATTCCTACCGAGGACTCGTCTTAAATTATTTCTTTTTGGATCTAATAAAAGCGGCCTCTTTAAAAGGACTTTGCCGCATTTCCTGCTCTCCCTAAATTACGATCCAAAAAACATCAATGGGCCGAACACTAGAGAATAAGCAACAAATCGTTACTGAGATTAAATCTCTATTAAACGACTCGGAAATGGCTGTAGTTCTTGACTATAAAGGTTTAACTATCAAAGAGATGTCAGATTTGCGATCTAGATTGCAAACAACTAACGGCATTTGCAAAGTTACTAAAAATTCATTAATGCGTAAAGCTATTGATGGAGATAGTAATTGGAACGATCTTGAATCTTTACTGACCGGAACAAATGCTTTTGTCTTAATCAAAGAAGATGTTGGTGGTGCTGTAAAAGCTATCCAATCTTTTCAAAAAGACACCAAAAAATCCGAAACCAAAGGAGCTTTATTTGAAGGCAGACTTCTAAGCGATTCTGAAATAAAAGAAATTGCAAGTCTTCCATCCAAAGAAGTATTGATGGCAAAAATTGCGGGCGCTCTTAATGGCGTTGCAACAAAAATTGCGATCTCTATTAATGAAGTACCTTCTGGACTTGCTAGATCACTTCAACAACATTCTGAAAAATCAGAATCCTAAATTCAAAACCTAATTAACTTTAAGAAAATGTCCGCAAAAACTGAAGAAATTCTTGAATCATTAAAATCTCTATCACTTTTAGAAGCATCGGAGCTTGTAAAGCAAATTGAAGAGGCTTTTGGTGTATCTGCTGCAGCTTCTGCAGGTGTAGTTATGGCAGCTCCAGGAGCAGCTGGCGGTGACGCAGATGGTGGCGCTGCTGAAGAAAAAACTGAATTTGATGTAGTTCTCGAAAGCTTTGATGCAGCTGCAAAAATCAAAGTACTTAAGGTTGTAAGAAATGCAACTGGTCTAGGTCTTGGCGATGCAAAAGCACTTGTTGAATCTGCACCAAAAACAGTAAAAGAAGGAATTGCCAAGGCAGATGCTGAATCTTTAAAGAAAGAGATTGAAGAAGCTGGCGGTAAAGTTACACTTAAATAAGAGCACATTTTTTCAAGCCGATAACCTTAATATCGGCTTCAAAAATTATGAATAGTGATAGTATTGCGATTGAAGCCGCAACTGATGGAGCCTGCAGTGGCAATCCAGGCCCAGGTGGTTGGGGCGGTTTAATAATTTTTGAAGATAACAGCGAATTAGAAATAGGTGGTTCCGAGCAAAATACTACTAATAATAGAATGGAACTCACTGCGGCTATAAAAACTCTTGAGAAATTAAAAACCTACAAATTAAAAGAGAACTTTAAACTAAGAACTGATAGTAAATATGTAATAGAGGGTTATACAAAATGGATTATTAATTGGAAGAAGAATGGATGGAAAACAAGTTCAGGGAAACTAGTTCAAAATCTTGATCTATGGCAAAAAATTGATCAATTAAGAATTAATGGCCTAATAATGGAATATGTTAAAGGTCATAGCGGGGATAAACAAAATGATAGGGTTGATAAAATTGCAACTAATTACAGCAAAGGTATATCTTTAGAAAGTAACTTAAAAAAAATAGAATCCTCAGTTGATTTTTTTGAAAAAAATGCACCTGTAGAAATTCAGGAATTATTTTCCCGCAATGAATTAATTCAAAAATTTGCAGAAAAAAAGTACCTGTTAAGTTCACCTGAACTAGAAACTTTATTAGGTGATGAAAACCACTTAAAGATAAAACAATATTCACTTTTTGAATGGCGTAATTGGAGATTGATTCCTAAAGATAAAAAATATTGGATAATAGAAAAAAAAGAAGCCTAATTTTTTATGAATGATAAGAAGGGGGGATTTAAAAATCTTTATAAAAACTTGATTACCCCTGTATTAAAAAAAGACTCTGGAATTGATGCAGAATACTTAACAAATGTATCTCTTAGTCTCCTATCATTCAGTTCAAGAAAATATAATTGGCCTATAGTATCTTCTATCTTAAAAAATCTAAATGAAGAATTTTCTGTAGTTGATAAAAGGTTAACTCAGAACATATGTGGAATAAATTTTTGTAATCCAATTGGTTTAGCTGCGGGTTTTGACAAAAATGGAAATGCTGCAAATATATGGAAAGATTTTGGTTTTGGATTTGCTGAGCTTGGTACAGTAACTAAATTTGCTCAGAATGGAAATCCCAAACCAAGGTTATTTAGATTGGCAGAAGAAGAAGCAGCATTAAATAGAATGGGTTTCAATAATAATGGTGCTGAAAATCTAGTTAAAAACTTTGTCGAACAAGGTATTGAGTTTAAAAAAAACAGGGAGAATATTTGTTTAGGGATAAATTTCGGGAAGTCAAAAATTACAGGTTTATCTCAAGCAAAAGATGATTATTTAACTTCTCTAAAATTATTAATTCCATATTGTGATTACGCAGCAATAAACGTTAGTTCTCCAAATACTGAAGGACTAAGAAAATTACAAGATCCAATTCTTCTAAAAGAACTTCTTAGAGAAATTAAAAACTTACCTAATTGTCCACCATTATTTGTAAAAATTGCGCCAGATTTAGGCCTTAAAGATATTGAAGATATTTGCCAATTAATAATCGAGGAAAACATCGATGGAATAATTGCTACAAACACCAGCATTGATAGATTAGGTCTTGAAAATAGAAAGATCAGGCAAACTGGATTATTACTCTCTCAAGAGAATGGAGGATTAAGTGGGAGGCCTCTCCAAAAAAAAGCAAATCAAATAATAAAACATATACATAATATTGATAAAAAGATTATTTTAATTGGGGTTGGTGGAATAGATAGTCCTGAGTCAGCTTGGGAAAGAATTTGTTCTGGAGCATCATTAATTCAACTTTATACAGGATGGATATATAAGGGCCCACAATTAGTACCAGATATACTTGAGGGAATTATAAAGCAACTCAATAACCATCAATTATCTAGTATAAAAGATGCAATTGGATCAGATTTAAAATGGGTTGAATAAAATTAGAGCATGAATAATGAACCTCATGATTACTCAACGTTAGCCATGCAAGGATCAAACTTAAAGCACGGTGGAAATGTATATGCAATTGCGAAAAAATTAAATTTATTACCATCCGAAATCATTGATGCAAGTGCATCATTAGTACCCTTTGATCCCCCTCAAATACTAATAGATTCAATAAATGCGGAAATTAAGAATCTTGGCTTTAGATATTACCCAGAAAGAAACTTGAGTGATCTGAAAGAAATAATCGGCAAATTTCATGGGATAAATCCAGAGAATATATTGCCTGGGAATGGAGCTTCTGAATTAATAACCTGGGCAGGTTATGAAGCATCCAAATTCGGAATAAGTTGTATTCCTTCTCCATCATTTGTTGATTATGAAAGATCTTTAAATTGTTGGAATAGCAATTTTATACATTGCGAATTACCAAAAAACTGGAGTGATATTTTTCCTCAATCATTTCCGCTTCATCCAAAAGGTGATGTTATTTGGATAACAAATCCACATAACCCTACCGGCCAATTATGGGAAAAGAATTCATTGGAGGAAGTTGTGAAAAAATATAAATTAGTTATCTGCGATGAAGCTTTTTTATCCATAACACCTAATGGAGACAAAGAATCTTTAATACCATTAACCAAAAGATTTGATAATTTATTAGTCTTGAGAAGCTTGACCAAAATCTTCAATATTCCAGGGCTTAGATTAGGTTACGTTATTGGCTCATCGAAAAAACTTAAACAATGGGAAATAAATAGAGATCCTTGGCCTTTAAATTCATTTTCTATTAAAGCCGGGATTGATCTACTAAGTAATAAGAAATTCTATGAACAGTGGACAAAACAGATTCACAGCTGGATAAATATTGAAAAAAAGAGAGTATTTGAAAAATTATTAAAAATAGAGAACCTTAAAATTCATAACTCTTCAACCAACTTTTTTTTAATAGAAAGTGAAACATCCTTATCGCCAAATATAAAATACTTAGAAAATAAGGGAATATTGCTTAGAGAATGCACTTCATTTAGATTTCTTGACGAAAAGTGGGCAAGAATAAGTCTACAGAATAGAAAAAATAACACTCTTTTATGTGAAGAAATTCAGAATTCCTTTAAAAAATAATCAATATACTTTTTAATCTTATTTTTTGATTTAATTTTATTATTATTTTCCATATTCTTCTTCATGAGATCTAATATTTCATAATGTTTTTTTCCCTTTTTTGATTTTATTTTAAAAATTCTTTCTAGAGTTTCTTCAAAAACTTCTTTAGACATATTATTCTGATTGATTAAAACTGAGCCTCCACTTGCAGCAAGAATCATGGCATTTTTCTCCTGATGATTATTTTTAGAATATGGATATGGAATTAAAATTGAAGGTTTTTCAGCCTCCATTAATTCATTGATTGTTCCTGCACCAGATCTCGATATTACAAGATCACAGTTTTGAATTAAAGCTGCTATTTCATTAGTAAATTTCTTTTGAATATAATTTTTGGAGTTTTTTACATGAAAAGGTTTTAGATTAGATTCGCCAACAATATGAACTATCCGAAATTGTTTTTTTATTAAAAACTCTTGAGATTCATAAAGAATTTGATTTATAGCTTTTGCTCCTTGACTACCTCCCATAACAATCAAAAGAGGTCCATTTCCTTTTGGAACCCATTCTGGCAAAAAATTAAATTTATAGAATTGCTCTCTTAATGGTGTTCCAGTGAAAATAGTTTTACAATTTTTTAAATAAGAATTTGTTTCTTTAAATCCTAAAAGAACATAGTTACATAAAAAACCAAAATATTTCGTGACCATTCCTGGAACTACATTTGATTCATGAATAATGATAGGTATCTTTAGAAGTTTTGAAGCAACAATAGTAGGGGCAGATATATAACCTCCAGTCGTAAAAACCAAGTTAATTTTTTTTTCTTTTAAGATCCTAATTATTTGGAAAGTTGACATTAAAATTTTTATATATTGATAAAACAAAAAAATATTTTTTCTTGGTGTATTTAAATTCAAAGTCTTCAAATTATATTTTTGGGGAATCAAATTCGCATCAAGTCTTTGCTGAATACCCAACCAATGAATATTCCACTCATCTTCCACATCTTTAGAAACTGCTAAAGCTGGAAAAATATGGCCTCCTGTTCCACTAGCTGCAACTAATAAATTATTTTTTTTAGACATAAAAACTTAAATTAGTAGAATGAAAATAATAAATAATAAATATGTTGAATTTAAACTTATTCAGAAATATAGGATTCCCTCTCTACTTATTTATTTATCTCATTCTCCCCTATTCAGCAATAACGCAAACTTTAAAAGTTGATTTTATAAGAAATTTAGAAACCTCATTAAATAAGCGAGACTTAGAGTTTATTAAAAAAAATTTTAGAAATGATGAAAACCAAAATATTCCAAAACAATTTTCAAAGATTATTAATGATTTCCCTAACAGCAAATGGAAGATCAAAAGATTAAAATCTAATATTCCAGATGAAGATATTTTGCGAATAAAAGTTTCTGGGGAAAAAATAGTTAACGGAGAAATATATATACTCGAATCCAAATTTGATTATTTATTTTCAATCGTAAATGGAAAAATAAGTGAAGGGATTATCAAAAATTTATTCACCACAATAAGAAACGATAATAAAAAAATAGATATTAGTTTTAAAATTCCTGATAGAGTTCTTACTGGTTCAAAATACGATATTGATATAATTCTAAATAAGCCTCTTGAAGAAGTTATTATTGCTGGAGCTATAAAACCTCATCAAGTTAATTCATTGTTTGAACAAGAAATGTTATTGGAACCATTGGCGTCTGGAGGGATTTTTAAAATTACAAGAGCCCCTTCAAAACCAGGGATGCAAATTTGGTCAGGAATCATAGCTCATCCTGAGGGAATGATTACTTTCACAAAGAGCATTGATATTGTTGATGAGATATAGCCTAAGCGTCGTTTAACGCAGCCACACCTGGTAAAGTTTTACCTTCTAAAAGTTCCAAACTAGCTCCACCTCCGGTAGATATATGAGACATTTTCTCAGCTAATCCTGCTTTTTCAACTGCTGCAACTGAATCTCCACCACCAATTATTGTACAAACTTCAGAAAAAGCACTTAAGTCCGCAAGAGTCGTAGCTATTGCATTTGTACCATCTGCAAATTTATCAAATTCAAAAACTCCCATTGGACCATTCCAAATAATTGTCTTACATTCTGCAAGAGCATTCTGAAAAACTTTAATGGAATCTGGACCAATATCTAGACCCATCCAATTCCCACTAATTGCATCAATTTGAGATATTTTACTATTGGCGTCAGGAGAAAATTCATCAGCCAAAACAACATCAGTGGGTAATAATAACTCTACTCCTTTTGCTTTTGCTTTTGCTTCTAAATCTTTAGCAAGCTCGAGTTTATCTTCTTCTACAAGGCTCTTTCCGACATCTAAACCTCTAGCTTTATAAAAAGTGAAAATCATACCTCCACCAATCATGATTTTGTCACACTTATCTAGTAAAGAATCAAGTACTCCTATTTTGCTACTAACCTTTGACCCTCCAACTATTGCTGCCAATGGACGATTTGGGGAATCTACTGCTCCTTGTAGGTATTTCAATTCTTTTTCTAAAAGGAATCCAGCTACTGAGGGACTTAAATAATTTGTAACACCCTGAGTTGAAGCATGCGCTCTATGAGCAGCACCGAAAGCATCATTTACATACATATCTGCATGTGATGCTAATTTTTCAGCAAACTCCAGGTCGTTCTTTTCCTCTTCACCAAAAAAACGAACATTTTCAAGTAAAAGAACATCTCCATTAGATAAGCTATTTGATTGTGCAACTGCTTCATCACCAATACAACTGTTAGTAAGAGCAACATTTTGCCCCAACAATTCACTTAATCTTGCTGCTACTGGAGTTAATCTCATTTTTTCATTTACCTGACCCTTCGGTCTACCAAAATGAGCAGCTAAAATGACTTTTGCAGAATGATTAATAAGATATTCAATAGTTGGGATCGCTGCACGAATACGCGTATCGTCGGTTATTTGACCGTCTTCATTTAATGGAACATTAAAATCTACTCTTACAAGAACTTTTTTTCCTTCTAAATGTGTCTTATCAAGACTGGAAAGAGATAATTTTGACATTAAACAAGCTATATTTATAATCTCAAGACCCTAACGTTAATTTGGGCTTATTGGGTTAAAAAGTAGTTACTGTTACCTATGCCTTAATAAATTTTAAGAATTAACGATTATAAAAATTTTTAGTTATTAAATTTATACTAAAATTTAGAAGTAAATACTTTTGAAACTTATAAAAACTAAAAGGAATACAAAATTTTATTTGATTTATTGAAGTGGACATACCCAAAATCCAATGGTACCCAGGCCATATCGCAAAAGCAGAAAAGAAATTATCTGAAGTTATCAATAAAGTAGATTTAGTTATCGAAGTGAGAGATGCACGAATTCCTTTGTCAACAGGACATCCACACTTAAATAAATGGATAAATAATAAAAAACATATTCTTGTCATTAACAGATCAGATATGATCTCCCCGAATACAATCAATAGTTGGAATAAATGGTTTAATTCTAAAGATCAATATCCTCTTTGGTGTGATGCTAAAAGAGGAATAGGGATTAAAGAAATTTGTAAGTCAGCCAAAGATTCTAGGTCGTCAATCGACGATAGAAGACTCTCTAGAGGAATGCGAATTAGGCCAATTAGAGCCCTTACACTTGGTTTCCCAAACGTAGGAAAGTCGGCATTAATTAATAGAATCGCAAAAAAAAGAGTTGTAGATAGCGCTAGGAAAGCAGGCGTGACTCGTAATTTAAGATGGATAAAATTAGAAAGTGGTATAGATCTGCTAGATGCTCCTGGTGTTATACCTCCAAATTTAGAAGATCAAAAATCAGCACTTAATCTTGCACTGTGTGACGATATTGGAGAAGCTGCTTACGAAATAGAGAGTGTCGCAATTGGATTTATCAAAATTATATCCACTCTCAACAAAGATAAGAATGCGAATATCTCAGTTAAACTAATATCGAATAGATATGGAGTTGATATTACTAAAGGCTTTAAGAGTCCTTCTGCTTGGATCAACGAAGCAGCTTCAAAACATACCTCTGGCGATAAAAGGAGAATGTCTCATAAGTTATTGGAAGATTATAGAAATCAAATGCTGGGTAAAATTGCTTTAGAAGTCCCACTATGGAATTAAATAATCAAAATTCTTTCGGCATTGGAGAAGGTGAGCTTATAGAAATTATTTATGAGCTACCTCTTCCTATGAGGCTAGACAGATGGTTGGTAAGTAAAAGGCCAGAACAAAGTAGAGCAAGAATTCAACATTTTATAAATTCAGGTTTAGTACTTGTAAACTATAAGACTGCGAAAGCGAAGACCCCATTAAAAAATGGCGACAATATTCAAATATGGATGCCTCCTCCAGAACCTCTTATTTATTTGAAACCTGAAAAAATGGATTTAAATATCCTTTTTGAAGACGAGCACATCATAGTAATTAATAAACAATCAGGACTAATTGTTCATCCAGCCCCTGGACACAAATCTGGAACTTTAGTGAATGGATTACTTTTTCACTGTAAAGATCTACCTGGAATTAATGGGAAACTAAGACCTGGGATTGTTCACAGATTAGATAAAGATACCTCCGGATGTATGGTTGTTGCAAAAAGCCAAGAGGCATTAGTAAATCTCCAGAAACAAATTAAAGAAAAAATAGCAGCACGCGAATATATTGCAGTAATTCATGGAGCACCGAATTCTGAAGAAGGCCAAATAGTGGGAAACATTGGCAGAGATAAATTAAATAGATTGAAATATAAAGTAGTTGAAGAAACTTCAGGAAGGTATGCCTGTACCTATTGGAAATTAGAAGAAAGATTTGGCAATTACTCGTTAATGAGTTTCAAACTAGATACGGGGCGAACGCATCAAATAAGAGTACATTGCGCTCACATTAATCATCCAATTGTGGGTGATCCGTTATATGGAAGATGTAAAAAACTACCATGTAAATTAGATGGCCAAGCTTTACACGCCAATAAGCTTGGACTTATACATCCAATAAATGGTAAAGAAATGATATTTGAATCAGAATTACCATTAGATTTTCAAAAATTACTAAGTGTTCTTAAAATTAAATAAGATTCAAAGAGGAATTTAGAAGCGATTTTGTATACGTGTTTTGAGTTTTAGTGAATATTGTGGAACTTTCTCCTTCATCAACTATCTTTCCGTGATTCATAACTAGCAACCTATCACAAAATCTTTTAGCAATGCCCAAATCATGAGTAATAAAGATAATCGTTAAATTCATTTTTTCTTGCAAGACTCTAAGTAATTCAAGAATCTCTATTTTTACTGAAGCATCCAACATATTAACGCTCTCATCACAAATCAGAATTTTTGGTTTCAACAATAGCGCTCTGGCTAATGAAATTCTTTGCAATTGACCACCAGATAATTGGCTAGGATAAGAATTAAAAAAATCATTATTTAAGGGAAGATTCAAATTTCTAAACATTAATTTTATTTCTTTTTCGATTTTTCTTTTATCTGAAATTTTTTGAATAAAAAATATATCTTCCAAAATACTTTTAATTGTCATTTTCGGGTTCAAACTTGAAAAAGGATCTTGAAAAATAATTTGCACTTTATTGTTCTTTTTAAAATATTTATTTTTTTTCGATGCATGATTTTTATCATAAATTTTGATTTCACCACCTCTTACTTTAAGAAGTCCAATTAAAGCCCTACATAATGTACTTTTACCACTCCCTGAAGAACCAACTATTCCAAGAGTCTCATTCTCATATAAATTGAAACTAACTTCATTTAAAGCCTTATTCCATTTATTAATGAAAATTGAAGAATTTAATTTATACCAATGTCTTAGGTTATTTACCTCTAAAACGACCTGATCTCGAGCATTATTTTTAGTATTTGGTTCTAATACTATTTTTGAAGCATTTACTAACTTTTTCCCGATATCTGATTTTGGTGATTGAAAAATATCTAATATATTCCCTTTTTCAACAATCGATCCCTTTTCAATTATTGCAACTTTTTTACACCACTTTGCTGCAAGATTAATATCATGACTAATTAAAATTAAAGTTGTATCAAATTCATTACATAGATGAATTATTTCTTGCATAATTTCAAAACTTGTTTTGGTATCTAAGCTTGTTGTAGGTTCATCAGCTATTAATAATTTAGGTTTCAAAGCAAGTGCCATTGCTATAGAAACTCTCTGTCTCATTCCGCCGCTAAATTGATGTGGGAAAGAATCAAGTCTACTTTCTTCAATTCCGACTTTTTGAAAAACTTCTCTTACTAATTTCTTAATAGCTAAAGATGATTTAGTTTGATCATGTGTTTTAAATAATTCATATAAATGATCCCCAACTCTCATTAGCGGATTAAGTTTTTTTATAGAGTCTTGATAAATAAATCCAAAATTCTTTCTTCTAAATAATTGTGCATCTTTGTTGTTTATTTTCCTAGGATCTACATTAGAAATCGATAGATACCCTTTAGAAGTGGCCTTTGCAGGCAATATATTTACTAATGTTTTTGCAAAAGTGGTCTTTCCACATCCAGAAGGTCCTATTATGGCCAAATGATCTCCACTATCTATTTCCAAATTAAAATTTTTGATAATAGGTTGCTGTTTTAGACCATATTTAACAGTAAGATTTTTAACTACAATAATTTTTTCTTTATTTTTTTCCATGATTTATAGCAAATTTTTCTAGACATAAATAAAATACATCTAAAGCAATATAAAATGTCCGAGGCAGCTGCAAATTCAAAAGAAAAAAACGAAATTAAAGTTTCCAAAACTATTTTGCCTGAAAATAAAAAATATGAAAGTGAATCTTTGAATTATCTAATAAACATTCCCGATTGGCTTCTTAAAGATATTCATAATTTTGAAAAATCAAATAAAGAAAATGATGAGAATCAAAACCTTATAGTAAAGGCTTTTAAACTTGCTTATAAAGCTCATGATGGACAATTCCGTGCTAGCGGCGAGCCATACATTATCCACCCGGTTGCTGTTGCAAATCTCCTTAAAGAAATAGGGGCTAGTTCATCTGTTATTGCTGCAGGCCTTTTACATGATGTAGTTGAAGATACTGGCATTGATTTATCTGAAATAGAAACAAATTTTGGATTAGAAGTAAAAATACTTGTAGAGGGTGTAACAAAATTAGGCGGCATTCACTTTAACAACAGGACTGAAGCACAAGCTGAAAATCTTAGGAAAATGTTTTTGGCTATGGCCAGCGATATCAGAGTTGTCTTAGTTAAACTTGCAGATCGACTTCATAACATGAGAACAATTGAATGGCTAAATGATGAGAAAAAACTAAGAATAGCGAGAGAAACAAGAGAGATTTATGCACCATTAGCTAATCGACTAGGAATAAACAGATTTAAATGGGAATTAGAAGATTTAGCTTTTAAATTCCTAGAGCCTAAAGAATATCTAGATCTTAAAGATCAAATCGCCGTTAAAAGAAGTGATAGAGAAAAAAGATTAAAAGTAACTTTGAATCTTATGAAGGAAAACTTGATTTCAGCGGGTTTGAAAAATTTTGAAATAACAGGAAGGCCAAAACATCTTTATGGCATCTGGAGCAAAATGGAAAGACAACAAAAGCATTTTCACGAGATTTATGATGTTGCTGCCCTAAGAATTATCGTGGACAATTCAGATAGTTGTTATAGAGCTTTAGCAGTTGTTCATGATACTTTCAAACCAATTCCAGGTAGATTTAAAGACTATATAGGATTACCAAAACCCAATGGATATCAGTCCTTACACACTTCTGTGATTGGAAGACATCGACCTATTGAAGTTCAAATTAGAACTACTTCGATGCATCAAATTGCTGAATATGGTATTGCCGCTCATTGGCAATATAAAGAGGGTGGTTCTCCTGCTAAAAGTAATCCCGAGAGATTTAATTGGCTAAGACAATTAGTAGAATGGCAACAAGAAGGTAATGAAAGGGATCATAATGATTATTTAGCTTCAATTAAAGAAGATTTATTTGATGAAGAAGTATTTGTAATCACTCCAAAAGGAGATGTTGTTGGTTTAAGGAAAGGATCTACCGCGATAGATTTCGCCTACAGAATTCATTCTGAAGTTGGAAATCATTGTAATGGAATAAGAATTAATGAAAAGCTTTCTCCATTATCTACAGCACTTCAAAATGGTGACTTCATAGAAATTTTGACAAGTAATAATGCGACTCCAAGCTTGGATTGGCTGAACTTTGTAGTTACGCCAACTGCTAAAAATAGAATTCGCCAATGGTATAAGAAAAGCCATCGTGATGAAACGATTAAAAGAGGTAGAGATTTACTTGAAAAAGAAGTAGGTAGAAATGGTTTTGAAGCATTACTTTCTAGTGAAGCCATGAAAAAAGTTGCAAATCGATGCAATTTAAAAACTACTGAAGACCTTCTTGCATCTCTTGGTTTTGGTGGTTTAACTTTGCATCAAGTATTAAACAGACTAAGAGAAGAAATAAAATTACAGACAGAAGATGTAAAAAATGATTCTGACTCTGAAATAGCAAAATCTCTTAAAAGTAATAATAATTTATCCACTAATCAATCTAATACAGCAGCTAAATCACCGATTTCCGGCATAGAAGGTCTTGATTACAGAATAGGTAAATGCTGTTCCCCACTCCCAGGCGAGGATATTATCGGAACTGTGTCGCTCGGCAACCATGGGATAACTATACATAGGGAAGATTGTGAAAATGTAATACCAATTCCAATAGAGAGAAGATTACCTGTCGGTTGGAATCAAGATAATAAAACTGGCGATAATAAGTTTCCAATTCAGCTACGAATAGAAGTAATTGATCGAGTTGGAGTTCTTAAAGATATTCTTATGCGGTTATCTGATAAAGGTATAAACGTTAGTGATGCCAATGTTAAAACTGCTTATGGTAAACCAGCTATTATAAATCTTTGTGTAGGTCTTGAAAGTTATAATCAACTTCACAAAACAATTGAACAAATTAAATCAATGGCAGATGTTTTAGATATTGCCAGAGTTGGACAAAGTTAATTTTAAAATCAGATCAATCTATCTTTTACTTTTTATCTTGTAGATAAAGAAAACAATACTGCCGCAAATCAAAGCTAATAAAATACCTACACAAGATGAACCTAAGAGTAATTTTAAGGAAAAAATTCTACCTTGTTTCCATAAGTCATCAATAACTAAACTTTTTTCAAGAATTTTATTAGAAGGATTATTTAAAAAAATCGAACCAACTTTATAGTTAAAATAATAAAGTGGAATATAAGTAAAAGGGTTGCTGATCCAGGTACCAATTGCAGCTAGAACAATATTTCCCTTAGCTATTTTCGCAAAAAATACTCCCATTAGAGTCTGAAAGCCAAAAAATGGAAAGCAACCACTAAATACCCCTATAGCTAAACCTTTAGCATTAAAGAAAGGACTTCCATTCTGACTCCTAAATAATGATAGAATTTTCTTATAGGTAATATCTCTTTTAAATCTCATTCAGAAAGAAAATTTCAAAATTAAATTCTTGATAATCTTACTTAATTATCAATAACAAAGCGAGAGATGGATTCGATAGTTACTACAGAAGATACGATAGCCGCAATTGCTTCAGCTATAAGTATTGGGAAGGGAGGAGTTGCGATAATAAGAGTATCAGGGAAAGACGCAATAAATTCTTGCAAAAAGATTGTTCAAACTAAATCTAAATATGCATGGGAATCACATAGAGTTTTTCGTGGTTTTATTCAGGAAAATAAACAAAATAAATTTATAGATGAGGTTTTAATTTTAGTGATGAAATCCCCAAATAGCTTCACAGGAGAGGATGTAGTTGAACTTCATTGCCATGGCGGAATTATCATAGTAAATAAAGTTTTAAAGATATTATTATCTAATAATTCTAGAGTTAGACTTGCAAACCCAGGAGAATTTAGTCAAAGAGCTTTTCTTAATGGGAAAATAGACCTTACTCAAGCCGAGTCGATTAATCAATTAATTAATGCAAGCAATACCAGATCAGCCGAGTTAGCCTTTAGCGGGGTTCAAGGAGAAATAAAGAAAAAAATTGATGATATTAAAAATGACCTTATAAATCAACTTTGCGAAATAGAAGCGAGAGTTGATTTTGAAGAAGACTTCACAGATTTTGATTACACCAAATATCTAAAAAAAATTAAAAAAGTCAAAGAAAAAATAGAATTACTAATAGAAAATGCAAAAAGAAATTCATATATTCACAATGGAATATCCATTGCGCTTATAGGTAAAACAAATGTTGGCAAAAGCTCTTTATTAAATTTGCTTGCAAAAAAAGAGAAAGCAATCGTAACTAATATTCCTGGAACAACTAGAGATGTTATTGAAGTTAATTTAACTATTAATGATATTCCAATGAAAATAATTGATACTGCTGGCATAAGAGAAACTCATGAACAAATTGAAAGTATTGGAATTAAAAAAAGTTTTGGGAAAATAAAAGAGTCAGATTTTATAATTTATATTTATAGTCTTGAAGAAGGATTTAATGAAGAAGACAAAAAAATAATACAAGAAATTCCCAAAGAAAAATTAATTACTATTTTGGGCAATAAAAAAGATTTAATTGATTGCAAAAATATTAATTCAAATGAGTTAAAAAACACAATTCTTATGAGTATTAAGAATAATGATGGTGAAAGATTATTAATAGACACAATTATAAAAAAATGCGGATTAAAACAAGTAGAAAATATCAATATATTTTTAAACGAAAGACATCTAACAAATTTGTCTGCTTGCTTATCTAATTTAAATGATACTGATGAAATAATTGAAAATAAATTGCCATTTGATTTGTTATCAATTGAGCTGAGAGATGGAATTCAAAACTTATCTAAAATAACTGGTCAAGAATTAACAGAGGAACTTCTAGATAATATTTTTTCTAAGTTTTGTATTGGTAAATAAATTTGAGTTAAATTACATAGTGATATATAGTTGATTCTCTAACTTCAGTTTAATTTTTATTAATTAATTATTTCTTAGTTTAGTGGATTTAAATACTCCAATAATAAGTAAAATCATTGATAATTGGATCGATGAAGATATAGGTAGGGGAGATCTTACAAGTTCCTCTATTACAGAAGAGAATGGTAATGCATATTGGATTGCAAAAGAAGATGGTATATTCTGCGGGGTTGAAATTATAAAAGAAATTTTTAGAAAAATTGATTTAAAAATCAGTCCAAAATTTAATATCTCTGATGGAGATCAATTTGTTAAAGATCAAAAACTCTTAGAAATATATGGGCCTTCAAAAAGTTTGCTAGCTAGTGAAAGAATAAGCTTAAATATAGCAATGCATTTATCTGGAATATCAACATACACAAAGAATCTTGTAAATAAGTTAGAAGGTACAAATATAAAATTAGCAGATACTAGGAAAACGACTCCTGGTTTAAGAATATTTGAAAAATATGCCTTCAAATGCGGAGGTGGAGTCAATCATAGAATGGGATTATACGATGCAGCTATGATAAAAGAAAATCACATTGCATGGACAGATAATCTTAATAATGCAGTAAAAAAAATTCGACTAAATTCGCCTTTTACAACGCATATCATAATTGAAGCTGAGAATATCGAACAGGCAAAAGAAGCAGTATTAGCAGGAGCAGATAGTGTCTTATTGGATGAACTTAACCCTGAAATAATCAAAAAAAACGTTCAAGAATTAAGAGATTTATCAATGCATAGCTTAAAAAAAGAAGTAAATAAAAATTTGATAATAGAAGTTTCTGGAATTAACCCTGAAGAAATTAGTAAATATCTAATAAAAGGTATTGATTTGATTTCAACAAGTTCTTCAATCACCAAAAGTAATTGGATTGATTTGAGTATGCGTTATATTAATTAATTATATAGATAAATAATTAAATAATTAATGCTAATCATTTTAAAAGAATTAACAAAACAATTTGAACAATCTCTTTTAGATAGTCTTGAAAAAAATGATAAAAAAGGAGAATTCGAAATTCTTCGAAAAAATTTAATTACACAATCATCAAAAGAGGAATTTGGTGATTATCAATGTAATGTTTGTTTAAGTTTATCTAAAATATATAAAAAGAACCCAAGAGATATTTCTAATGATTTTATTAACCTTTTAAATAAAAATATAAGCATATCAAAATTATGTAAGAGTCTAGAAATAGCTGGACCTGGATTTATAAATATAAAATTAAAAGATGAGGTTCTAATAAATGAAATTAAGTCAAATATTCAATGCAATAGGGCTGGCATACCTCTAATTAGAAAAGATTTAGATAGTGGTTTGTCCAATAAAGTTATTGTAGATTTTTCTAGCCCTAATATTGCTAAAGAAATGCATGTAGGGCATTTAAGATCAACAATCATAGGTGACTCAATATCTAGAATTTTCGAGTTAAGAGGTTATGAAGTATTAAGACTCAATCATGTTGGTGATTGGGGAACACAATTTGGCATGCTTATTACTCAGCTCAAAGATTTATATTCAAATGATCTAGAAGAAATAGGAAAGATCAAAATAAGTGATTTAGTTGAATTTTATAAAGAATCAAAAAAAAGATTTGATAACGAATCTGAATTCCAAAAAAGATCTAGAGAGGAAGTAGTTAAGTTACAAAGTGGAGATATTAAATCGATTAAAGCTTGGAAATTATTATGTGATCAATCAAGGAAAGAATTTGATGAAATCTATAAAAATTTAAAAATAAAAATAGAAGAAAGAGGTGAATCTTTTTATAATCCCTTCTTAAAATCAGTTATTGATGATTTGAATTTAGAAAAAATATTAGTAGAAGATCAAGGAGCAAAATGTGTATTTTTAGATGGGATGACCAATAAAGAAGGCAAACCTTTACCGCTAATTATTCAAAAAAAAGATGGGGGTTTTAATTATGCCACTACAGATCTTGCTGCTATAAGATACAGATTCAATAAACCTCCTAATGGCGATGATGCTTCAAGAATTATTTATGTAACTGATCATGGGCAAGCAAATCATTTTGCTGGAGTTTTTCAAGTTGCAAAAAAAGCAAAGTGGATCCCAGAAAATTGTCAAGTAGACCATGTCCCTTTTGGGTTAGTTCAAGGAATTGATGGCAAAAAACTAAAGACAAGAGAAGGTGAAACAATACGCCTAAAAGATTTATTAAATGAAGCAGTTAGAAGAGCAAAAGAAGATTTATTGAAAAGATTAGAAGATGAAGATCGTTATGAGACCGAAGAGTTTATAGCAAATACTTC
The DNA here is from genome assembly GCA_003281405.1 of Prochlorococcus sp. AG-347-K16. Taxonomy (GTDB): domain Bacteria; phylum Cyanobacteriota; class Cyanobacteriia; order PCC-6307; family Cyanobiaceae; genus Prochlorococcus_A. The sequence goes on from QCCD01000003.1 coordinate 71,748, forward strand.
AAGAATTATTGGATTAGGAGCTGTTAAGTATGCAGATTTAAGTCAAAATAGGATTACCAATTATCAATTTAGTTTTGATAAAATGCTTTCCCTAAATGGAAATACTGCTCCTTATTTGTTATATACACTTGTAAGAATTTTAGGAATTAAAAGAAAAAATAATTTTGTTTATGACTCCAAAGATTTTCAGTACGTAAATTATGAACATAAATCTGAGTGGAAACTTATCAGAAAATTACTTAAGTTCGATGAAGTCATAATTTCTATTGAAAAAGACTTAATGCCAAATAGATTATGCAATTATCTGTTCGAGCTATGTCAGACTTTTAATAGATTCTATGATCAAGTTCCAATCCTCAGAGAAGAAAAAAATATAAAAATTTCTAGGCTTAATTTATGTGACCTAACTGCAAAAACACTAAAATTAAGCTTAGAGCTTTTAGGAATTGAAACTTTAGAAAGAATGTAATGAATTATTTTGATCCATTAAATAATCTTTTCCCAAAACCAAGAGAAGAAATAATAAATATGCAGTCTTACTCTGCACCTTTAGAAAATAGAAGAAATTTACTCCGCTTAGACTTTAATGAAAATACTTTAGGTCCAAGTCCTAAGGTTCTAGAGGCATTACAAGCGATAAAATTAGATGAGATTTCAATTTATCCAGAATATAATTTTTTAAAAAAATTTTTATGTGATAAATATCTTGATTCAAGAAAATTTGGTAATGATGAAATCGGAATTTTCAATGGAGCAGATGCAGCAATAAATGCAATTTTCAATTGCTTTGGAGAAAAAGATCAAATATTTCTAACCACAAATCCAACTTTTGGTTACTATTCTCCTTGTGCAGAAATCCGAGGAATGAAAAAAATAAGTTGTTCTTACATTGGAGAAAATTTTCTATTCCCCATCGAAGAATTTAGGGGAAAAATAATAAAGCATAATCCAAAGTTAATATTTATTTGCAATCCAAATAATCCAACAGGAACTGTTCTAAGCTCTAATGAAATAATTAATTTAGCCAATATCAATAAAGATTCATTAATAGTTGTTGATGAACTATATGAAAAATTTAATGGAGATAGTCTTCTTGAATCGATAGATTTTGAAAAGAATAAAAATATACTAATAATCCAATCTCTTTCAAAAACTGCAGGTCTAGCTGGTTTAAGAATAGGTTTTACTTTTGGCAATAAAAGTTTAATTCAGTACATTAATAAAGTTACAGGACCATATGATGTAAACAGCTTTGCTATAACAGCTGCATTAGCAGCACTTAAAGACAAATCATATATTGATAATTATGTTTTAGAAGTAAAAAAGGCGAGGAAATGGATTTTAAATAAATTTAAATCAACAAAAATCAGAACTCACTTTAGTGGAGGTAATTATTTCTTAATTTGGCCAAAAAAAGATCCTAAAATCTTAATACAACAGATGAGAGAAAAAGGTATTCTTATTAGAAGTATGGAAAACAAAAAAGATATCGGTAATTCTATAAGGGTTAGTATTGGAACTAAAGAACAAATGATTTTTTTCTGGGACAATTACAAGATATTAGATTTAAAAAATTAATTACTGAAAATATAAATTGTATTTTGATCGATTCTTTTAGGTTTTATTTGAAAATCTTTTCCAACATATTTTACTTTAAAATCTTTCATATTTTCGATAAATAGATCAGCATTTGAGAAATCACATTCTTTATTAATTTTTTTGCCGCGTTCAAAGTGAACAGGAATAACTACATTAGGTTTTAGAAGCTTAACTATTTTTGAGGCTTCTTTACCATTGTAAGATTTTATTCCTCCTCCAATTGAAATAAACAATATATCTGGACCAGACAAAATAATTTGACTGTTTATATCAATATCACCAGCAGCTCCTCCCATATGAACAATTTTAAGGTCATTCTGCTCCCAACTCCAAACAGTTGCCATCCCAAATCTTCTTCCATCTACTCTGTCATGTGGTACAGAAATTCCATTTAATAAAATATCCTCAAATTGATAGATTCCTGGCTCAACGAACATTAATTGATCATTCGGGTTATATCCTTCATCTGGAAGCCTAGAACTAGCCAAAATAAAATCTACGTTGACTTCTTTTGGCTCCTTTAAATTACTTGCACAACCTATTGCTTTAAAGGGATTTATAAGAATAGATTTATCTGCACTAGTAATTAAAAAACTACTATGTCCCAAACTTTTTATTCCTAAGTTCCTCGCCAATAATGAGGTAGGTAAAAAAGAGCTAACTAATATCAAAAATAAAAAGTTTTTAATTTGAGAAATCATAATATTATTTTTTTTTATTTTACTTTTGTTCAGCCATTTTTAGAAAATTACTAATTAATTTATGACCAAATTGCGTCAACACACTTTCAGGATGGAACTGTACCCCATGTAAATGTTTATATTCTTTATGAGAGATAGCCATAATTGTTGAGTCTTCTAAAGTCGCAGTTATGTCGAAACAAGATGGTAAAGAACTTGAATCAACTATAAGACTATGGTATCTAGTAGCCACAAATGGAGTCTCGATATCTTTAAACAATCCTTTTTGATTATGAAATATTTTGGATGTCTTACCATGCATAAGTTCTTTCCCAACTATAACCTTACCTCCAAAAGCTTGGGCCAAAGCTTGATGACCTAAACAAACTCCCAAGGTCGGAATATTTTTAGATAATTTTTTTAGAATTGGCAGACAAATTCCAGATTGATCTGGATTACCTGGACCTGGAGATAAGAGAATTCCACCAGGATTTAGTTTAATAATTTCTTCTAAAGTAATTTCATCATTTCTTTTAACTATTAATTCTTTAGTTATTTCATGCTCAACTGAAAGTTCTCCTAAATATTGAACAAGGTTATAAGTAAAACTATCGTAATTATCAATAACAAGAAACATATTTATATGGATTTAAAATAACAACTTTATTTTAGGAACAAAGATATATACAGCAATAATAACAGAATTAATGGAAGCTAATAATACTGCTCCTGCAGAAGTATCTTTTGAAATTTTAGCCAAAATATTAAATTCTTTTTCCACTACTAAATCAACGATTGATTCAATAGATGTGTTCAATATTTCTAATATTAAAACAGACATTATTGTTGCAATCAAAATAACATAATTACTTAGACTAATTTTAAGTAAAAAACCAATTATTAAACTTGCAACTGCAAAAATTAATTGAATTTTAAAATTTCTTGAAGTTTTTAATACATAACTAATACCACTGAAAGCATACTTAAAACTTATAAATACATTACTAGAAGTTTTGTATGATTCTTTTCTATTTTCTAAATAGTTTATTTTTTTTTCCATTTATTTTTAATCTAATCGAGTAATTAAATATTCTTGAAAATTTAACATATTTTCTAAATCATGCTCATTATTATGTTCCCATCCCAAAAGATGTAAAAATCCATGACTAGCCAACCAGATCATCTCTCTATAGATTGAATGTTTATATTCATAAGATTGCTCAAGTGCCATCTCTAATGATATAAAAATATCTCCCAACTCTATATGATCTAAATTATTTAGAGATTCATCAGAAATAATTGGAAAAGATAGAACATCAGTTGGACCATTTTTTTGCATCCATTTCTTATTCAAAGAAGCAATTTCTTGATTAGATATTATCTGTAAGCCTAATGAAAAAGATTTTTTTTCAAAAATATAATTTGGTAATTTATAATCCTCTTTTTTTAATATAGTATTTATCCAAGATAAAAAAACTTTCTCCCAAAAAATAGATTCAAAAATAAGATGAGTTTTAGTATCTTTTAACTTATTTGAAAATTGAGAGAAATCATTACATTGAAAAACCAAATCTAAATTTATTTCAGAAATAATTTTTTCTTTCATACATTCTTAAACTGGAATATTGGGCTTACCTATTGTGGCCACAAGTATTAATATCCCAATTAAAACTAGAAAGGTTATTGAAAAATGAGAAATACTTTTTGAGCCTTTCCTTACCATATTTCTCATAGCAAGCTTTATAAAGCTTGGAGGAGAAACTTTTTTTTCTAAAATTTCGTTTTTATTTTCCATTAGTTATTCAATAGGTTCATTAGAAGAAATATTCATACGTAATAATTCATGAATAAATGGGTCAAGTCCACCATCTAAAACACTATCTAACTCGTTAGTCTCCTGCATAGTCCTAAGATCTTTTACCATTTGATAGGGATGGAAAACATAATTTCTTATTTGATTGCCCCATGCAGCTTCCACAATATCACCTTTAATATCAGCGACTTCAGCAGCTCTTTGTTCTTTAGCAATCACTAATAGTTTAGACTTTAAAAGTAACATAGCTTTTTCTTTATTTTGTAATTGAGATCTTTCTTGAGTACATCTTACTGAAATCCCTGAAGGCAAATGAACAATTCTCACTGCTGTTTCTACTTTATTAACATTTTGTCCTCCAGCTCCACCAGATCTACTCGTTGTAATTTCTAAATCTTTTTCAGGTATATCAAGTGAAATATTATCATCTAATTTTGGCATAACCTCTACCCCAGCAAAGCTGGTTTGTCTTTTGCCATTGGCATTAAAAGGAGAAATTCTTACTAATCTATGAGTTCCTTTTTCATGTTGCAGATAGCCATATGCATATTTTCCATCAATTTCGAACGTTACACTCTTAATACCTGCTTCTTCTCCTTGAGATAATTCATTAATGACAAGGCTCATTTGATTATTATCGGCCCATCTAGAGTACATTCTTAATAATATCTCTACCCAATCCTGCGCATCTGTTCCACCCGCACCTGCGTTAATAGAAACTACTGCTCCTTCCTTATCGTATTCACCACATAACAATCTTTCAAATTCCCATTTATCCAAATTCTCTCTTAATTTCTTTAATCCCAGCTGCGATTCTAAAATCATTTCCTCTTCGGGTTCTAGAGAATAAAGCTCAAGAGAGGCATTAGCATCAGAAATAAAAGTTTTCCATTTATCTAACAATTCGAGTTGTGCTTTGACATCATCAAGGATTAACATTTGCTTTTTAGCTTCTTCTTGATTATCCCAAAATTCAGGCTGAGCAGAAATTTGCTCTAACTCTTTCCTTTTCGCTTTTAATCTTGGAACGTCAAAGACAATCCTGAGCATTACCCAGGCGCTCTGTTAGTTCCGAAAGATCTTTTTTGAAATCTGTAATATCTATCAAAATAGAATTTAATCCTTATTTATAATCTAACAAGCACTTTTGTTTAATAGTATAAACTAAGTATTATTTTAAAAAAATGTCCAAAGTTGAAATTTATACTTGGCAATATTGCCCATTCTGTATGCGAGCAAAATCACTCCTCAAGAAAAAAAATGTAAATTTTACAGAATATAAAATAGATGGCGACGAAGATGCCAGAGCATTGATGATTGAAAGAGCTGATGGCAGAAGAACGTTACCACAAATATTTATAGATAATGAGGGTATCGGAGGCTGCGATGATCTCTACGCATTAGAAAATGAAAATAAATTAGAAGCATTATTAAACTAGATCTTATGAAATTTCTATTCGTAATAGATCCAATTAAAAATATAAATCCCTTAAAAGATTCAACTGCTGCTTTAATGCAAGCATCATCAAAAAAAAATATTGAAATCTGGAGTTGTACTCCTCAAGACCTGGAAGCTAGAGGTGATGAAGTATGGGCATCTTCCTTAAAAGTTGAAGTAATTCCATGGATTTCTTTCAAAGAGAATGATTGCATACCTCTCGCCGAATTTAATTGCATTTGGATGAGAAAAGATCCTCCTGTAAATGAGGCTTATTTATATGCAACCCATCTTTTAGAAGTTGCCGAAAGAAAAGGAGTAAAAGTAATTAACAAACCCTCATCGTTAAGAGCGTGGAATGAAAAGCTAGGTGCTTTAAGATACAGCCACTTAATGGCACCTACAATAGTTGCGAGTAAGGTAAAAGATCTTATTAATTTTGCAAATATAAATAATGAAGTAGTGATAAAACCTCTAGGAGGAAAAGGTGGTCAAGGTGTTATAAGGATAAATAAAAATTCTCCAGGAATTAAATCAATCATTGAATTAATCACTTCTCAAGAAGAATTGCCCGTTATGATGCAAAAATTTATTCCTGAAGTCGTAGAGGGTGATAAAAGAATAATTATCGTAAACGGAGAAGCAATTGGATCAATAAATAGGATTCCTCAAGGAGGCGATTTTAGGAGTAATTTAGCGATGGGAGGCAAGGCTGAACCAACATTATTAACAGAAAAAGAAAAAAGTATCTGCTCAGAATTATCTCAACACTTCAAAGATGAGGGTTTATTTTTTGTAGGTATTGATGTAATAAATGGAATGCTTAGCGAGATTAATGTAACAAGTCCAACAGGTTTAAGAGAAATAGAAAATTTATCCAATAAAAATGTTTCAGAGGAAGTTATTGAAAAATTAGTAGAAATTATCTAGGGTTTTTAGCGCAAAATATCTGTTTTACTATAGATTCAAATTTTAATTTAATCTCATCTATTTCTTTCTCTAAAACGGAGCCAGAAACTATACCTGAACCTGCAGTAAATTCAATATTTTCTTCAATACATCTTGCGCCTCTTATTGCCAAAAGAAATGAAGCATTGCCTGATGAATCAACCCAACCCATTGGAGAAGCATAATTTCCTCTAGGAAAAGACTCAAGAGTGTTTATCCAATCCAATGCTGCATTTTTTGGGTATCCACAAACAGCTGGAGATGGATGTAAGTTTTTAAGCAATTCAAAAGGACAAATATTTTCAACTTTAGAGAAAATGAGTGTTTGCAAATGAGAAATATCTCCAAATGAATTTACCTTGATATCACTTTTTTTAAAGTTTGTTATTTTTGAAACTTCTAAAGATTTAATCAAATGTTGTATTACATAATTATGTTCCTTTAAGTCTTTAGTACTTTTTAGGAGTTTCTTAAAATTTGAATTAGTAGAGATAGTTCCAGCAAGAGCCTCTAAAGTTAAATTAGGTTTAGAGAAAGAAAATAATTTTTCTGGAGATGCTCCAAACAAAATATCCTTACTATTCCTTTTCCAAACGTATCTACATGTATTTGGTTGATTCTTTTGAAATCTTTTTAAAATTTCTACTAAATCTAATTTATTTTTAAGTTTTATTTTAATCCTATTAGCTAAAACTATCTTTTCGAGGATATCTTTATCTACTAATTGAATTCCTCTATTTACTAATTTTTTCATGTTTGTTTTAGAAGTTTCTAAGGAGCGTGTGAAATCATCAATAAAAGGGGAATCAAAACTAGTTTTTAAGCCAGATGATTTTATTAATTCTGAGCCAGAATTAATAACTTGATTTCTAATTGTCCATATTTCTTCAATTAATGTTCTTAATGATGATTTACCTTCAACATGACCATTGATTCTTAACCAGCAATTCTTGCCACTTTTAGTAATTAATATTTTTGGCAAAATGGCTTCCAAACTAGGGATATCTGAAGTTAAATTCTTATTATTCAAATTTTCAGAGAAAGAAAATAAATAAATTATTTTTGAAAGTGCAGAATTATGCGATTCATTAGTTAAGTTAATTAAATTTTTAAAATTCTCAGAATTAAACTCTTTTGCTACCTCAAATCTTTTTGGGCCATCCAGAGTAACATATTTACACTTCTCGAAAGCTATATATGAAATGCCATCAGATTCCTCCCAAAATGAAGAAAACGGATATTGATTTATTAACAATTCATAAACTTGGAATAAATCAATACAAGGAATCTCAACACAAATACTTACTAATCCAGAATTTTCAACTTTCTTATCGAAAGAGGAAAATACATCTTTTAAAAAATCTGTTAAGTTTAAATCATTTTTCATTACTTATTGAAAATAACTAAAAATGATGCAATAAAGTAAAAAATGTAACTCAATTTATAAACTACATTCAATAATTATCTAATTTTGCGTGTTAATTAAAAATGGACGAAGATAAAAAAAAATTATGGAAAAAAGCAATAAAATGGCCTCTTTATTCTGTTGCCATACTTCCAGTTTTAATAACAGGGGCTTACTTGCTCAATCAATATGAAGAGGTAAAAATTTATAATTTGATTTCATTTACTTTAGCTGCAATTTTGATATTACTTTGGGAAAATCTAACTAATGATTTATACGACGCAGAAACAGGAATCGATGAATTTAAATTCCATTCAATTGTAAATCTTGTAAAAAATAAAAAAATAATTTCATTTATTGCATATACATCTTTAGTTATTGGTTTATTAATAATTTTAATTATTTCAGTATCAACAAGTATAAACATTTTTATTTTGGTGGCAGCTTGCTGCTTCTTAGGATATTTATATCAAGGTCCTCCTTTTAGATTGGGCTATCAAGGTTTAGGAGAACCATTATGCTGGCTTGCATTTGGACCTTTTGCGTACTCTGCAGTCTTAATTGCGTTAAATCCGTCTAATATTTACTTCGAAGATATTCCATGGAAAGTTTCTTTATTAATTGGTTCAGGACCTTCCTTGGCAACAACTCTTGTATTATTTTGTTCTCATTTTCATCAAATTTCTGAAGATAAAAAGCATGGGAAAAATTCACCTTTAGTTCGCTTAGGGGCAAAAAAAGGTTCTCAATTTGTGCCTTGGATAATTTTTACAATATATATTTTTCAACTTTTCACAATAGTTTATGGATTTATTCCAGTTTTTTGCATCCTTTATTTGCTTAGTTTCCCTCAAGCAAAAAGACTTATAAATTTATTAAAATCTTCGTATGCAAAACCTTCTGCAATAAAAAATTGCAAATTCATCGCAATAAAATTTCAAACTCTTAATGGAATTGGTTTAATCACAGGATTAATATTTAATTACTTGCTAAATAAATGAACTTAATATTTCAAAAAAAATCTTATAGCTTTAAGTTATCGGCCAAAGTAGAAAATTCTAAAACCAATTACCATACAAAATCGGGTTGGATAATTAAATTAATAAGTAATGATAAAAAAATAGGGTTTGGAGAAGTTTCACCGCTATATAAAAAAGACTTAAAAAAGTGTGCAAAACAACTAGATATGATCCCTGAGTATATAGAGGAATTTAATTTATCTGAGCAAATAAATATTTTTCACCCATGCATTCAATCTGCAATAAATTCTGCATTAGCTGAGATAAATGGAAAAATAATTTTTAAAGAAAACTACTACTTTGATGAAATTGGTAAAACAGCCATATTGTTAAATCATGAAAATGTAATTTCAGATCTAAATGATATTAAAAAAAGACATTGTGATATTGGAAAATCATTAACCTTAAAATGGAAAGTAGCACTAAAAAAGAACCATGAGGAAGAAGCAAAATTAGAAGAAATTTTAAGCAAAATAGGTAATAATATTAAATTAAGAATAGATGCTAATGGTTCTTGGGGAAGAGAGATAGCTAATAGGTGGGCTGATATTTTGAAAGATAATAAAAATATAGATTGGTTAGAACAACCTCTCTGTGTTGATGATATTGATGGACTGACAGAACTAAACAAAAAAATTCCAATAGCTTTAGACGAATCACTTTTAAAATTTCCAACTTTGATTGATGAGTGGAAGGGTTGGCAAATTAGAAGGCCTTCTCAAGAAAATAATCCAGTTAAGCTTTTAAGAGAATTAGAAAATAAAAAAGCTTTAATATCTATAAGTACCTCATTTGAAACTGGAATAGGAAAGAGATGGCTCCATCATTTATCTTCTCTACAATTACAAGGACCAACGCCAAAAGTTCCTGGTTTAGCAATGAATAAATTCCCTAATACGTTTCTATTTTTAAATGAAGCAAAAACGATATGGGATCAACTATGAAAAATAAAATTCATACTATTGAAGTTGAAAATAACGAAACTCAATCTGTAGAAAAAATTATTGAAAAAATTAGAGATAATAAAATTATTTATATAAAAAACAAATTTTATGAAGACAAAGATGTATTAGATTCAATTACTGAAAATGGGCCAGCAATTATCTTAAACAGTAGTGGGAGTTCTGGAAAACCGAGACAATGTTTTCACCATTTAAATAATCTTAAATTATCTGCAACTACATCAGGTAAATGGCTAATAGAGCAAGGATTTGAATTACAAAACTGCTTAATTTTAAATACTTTACCCCTGAACCATATAAGTGGATTAATGCCAATTTTTAGAAGTCAAACTTGGGGATGTGATTGTATTAATATTTCCCCGAATTTGATAAAAAAAACTCGAGAACTTTTACTTTTCACAATTAAATTTAAAAAAAACAAAAAACACTTGATTACATCATTAGTACCTACCCAATTACAAAGACTTTTAGCTCAAAAAGATGGAATTAGTTGGCTAAAAATTTTTGATCTAATTTGGGTAGGTGGAGCTTCAATTTCAGACGAAACTGCAGAACAATGTATAAAAGAAAAAATAAAATTAGCACCTTGTTACGGCTCAACTGAAACAGCAGCAATGGTTACTAGTTTAAAACCAAAAGAATTCTTAATGGGTTTTAAAAATGTTGGAGAAATACTACCTGATACAAAAATAAGAATTAACGCACAAGGATTAATCGAAATAAAATCAGCCAGAATTGGAATCGAAATAATAGATTCTTTAAAAACTGAAAATTTCAAAAATAAAAATGGGTGGTGGCAAACAAGTGATTTAGGTGAAATTAAGCAAATCAATAATTCTTACTATTTAAAATTTGTTGGAAGAAGTGATAATGCCTTTAATTCAGGAGGAGAAGTTGTTTTCCCTGAAGTAATTGAAACTAGATTAAATGATTTCATTATGAAAGAAAATATCCCAATTAATAAATTCAATATTGCGAAAGTATCTAACAAATTATGGGGAAATAAAATTAAAGTAATAGTTGAATTTAGAGAACTTACAAATGATAAAAATATTGAAATTTCTTTAAATTTATTAAAAAATTTTTCTCAAAGTTGGCCTAAACATGAAAAGCCTGAAAAGTGGATTGTTAAAAACAAAAATAGCATTACAGAAAAAATAAACTATAAATTTAAAAAATAATAATCAGCATTCTTTTAAATTTGTACTCACATTAGAAGCCTCTATCCATCTTTCTAGCTGATCGGGAATTTCTATTTTATTTCTTGAATCAACATCTAAAGAACAGTGTATAATTTTCCCTTCGGCTACTTTATTTCCATTTTTTATAAAAAAGCTATTTACTTGGAACAAATGAGTATTAATTTTATGAGGGGCAATTTTTACTTTTAATAAATCTCCAATTTTTATAGGCGCATGAAAGTTTGCTTCACAATTTACTATTGGAAAAATAATTTGACTTTTACGTATAGAAAAATCTGGAAAAATATCGTTACAAGGGATCCCATAGATTTCAATACTTTCTTCCCAAGCTTCATGCGACCATTTTAATAAGTTATGAAAATGAATTACACCTGCAGAATCACAATCACCAAACCTTACCTTCTTCTGCAATATTAACCAGTCAGAGGGTTTCATTTAAAGAAATTATCTATCAACAGATCCCATAATGACATCTATTGAACCAAGAATTGCCATAATATCAGCGATTTTGGCACCTTTAAGAATATGAGGCAATATTTGCAGATTATTTAAATCAGCTGCTCTGATTTTAAATCTCCATGGGGTAACCTCATTATTTCCTTGAATAAATACACCTATTTCTCCTTTGCCGGACTCTAATCTTGTATATAATTCTCCGTTAGGAATTTTAAAAGTTGGAGCAACCTTCTTAGCTACATATTGATAGTCAATACCAAATATTTCACTTTTCTTATCTTCAGTCGACATTCTTTGAGCTTCTAAATTTTCTGTTGGACCTCCTGGAATCATTTTGCAGGCTTGGCGAAGGATACTTAGTGATTGTCTCATCTCTTCAACTCTTACTCGATATCTCGCATAACAATCTCCTTCTTTTTCCGAAGCAATCTGCCAATCAAAATCGTCATAACATTCATAACTATCGACTTTCCTTAAATCCCAGGAAACTCCAGAAGCTCTAAGCATTGGCCCAGACAAAGACCAATTAATTGCTTGGTCTCTTTGTATTGTTCCTAGACCTTCAATTCTTTTTCTAAAAATTGGATTATTTGTAATTAATTTTTCGTATTCATCTATCTTAGGACCAAACCAATCGCAAAAGTCTATACATTTTTCTAACCATCCGTATGGGAGATCACATGCGACACCGCCTATCCTAAAAAAATTATTATTTATTAGCCTTTGTCCAGTAGCAGCTTCCCAGAGATCATAGATCATCTCTCTTTCTCTAAAAATATAGAAAAATGGAGTTTGAGCTCCTACGTCTGCTAAAAAGGGGCCAAGCCATAAAAGATGATTAGCAATACGATTAAGTTCGAGCATAAGAACTCTGATGTAACTAGCTCTTTTGGGAACTGGAATATTAGCTAATCTTTCAGGAGCATTTACTACAATAGCTTCATAAAACATTCCTGCTGCATAATCCATTCTGCTTACATAAGGGACGTACATTACATTTGTTCTATTTTCAGCTATCTTTTCCATTCCTCTATGTAAATATCCAATTACTGGCTCACAATCAATGACATTCTCACCATCAAGAGTTACAACTAACCTTAAAACCCCATGCATTGAAGGATGGTGAGGGCCAAAATTGACCACCATTGGTTCTGTTCTAGTCTCTAGCTGAGCCATTCGAAATTTAACTTCTAAACAAATCTTAGTCGAAAGTTATGCAAACTGACCTATCTGATTCATCTTTTTTCAATCATCAATCAGTTATGACAGATGAGATTATGGCCTCATTAGAGCATTACCCACTTATACATAACAATCAACTTAAGGGAATAGACGCAACTTTAGGCGGAGGCGGGCACTCTTATCATTTATTGAGAAAATATTCGGATTTAAATATAATTGGACTTGATCAAGATCCATTCGCAAGAAAATCAGCATTAAAAAAACTTGATGAGTTTAAAAGTAGGATTGATATAAGGGCTTCAAATTTTGCGGATTTTGTACCAAAAGAAAAAGTTTCTTTTGTGATTGCAGATCTTGGAGTAAATAGTAACCAACTTGATGACCCTAAAAGAGGATTTAGTTTCCAAAAAGATGGTCCGCTTGATATGCGCATGAATCCTTTGCTTGATGTTGATGCAGAGGAATTAATTGAGGTTTTAAATGAAAAAGATCTAGCTAACCTAATCTATAAATATGGAGATGAGAGATTATCAAGAAAGATTGCTAGGAAAATAAAATTAGATTTGAAGGAAAATGGGAAATATTCTGGGACAAAAGAGTTAGCTTACTCTATTGCAGGCTGCTTCCCACCAAAACAAAGATATAAAAAAATACATCCAGCAACAAGAACATTTCAGGCACTAAGAATTGCTGTTAATAAAGAAATTGAAGTATTAGAAAAATTTTTGCAAGTAGTACCTGAATGGCTTTTGCCAGGGGGTATTATTTCTGTTATTAGTTTTCATTCTCTTGAGGATAGGTTAGTTAAAAGTTGTTTTAAGAATGATCAAAGACTAAAAAACCTGACAAAAAAGCCAATAACTCCTTCCGAAGAAGAAGTCGAACTTAATAAAAGAGCTAGAAGTGGAAAATTAAGAATTGCTCAATTAAAATAAAAACCAATAATTTCTATCGTAATGATCTGATTGTATTTGTAAGAATATGAATTGCTTGTTTTATATCTTTTGAATTAGTACTTAATCCAATACTTAACCTTATTGAAGATTCTGCTTCTTTGAGAGATCTACCTAAGGCTAGTAAAACATGAGATGGTTCACCACTACTACATGCAGATCCAGTAGAACAAATTATTTTAGATTTTAAAAGTTTATGAAACTTTGCTCCGTTTAAATCCAATACAGTCAAATTTAAATTGTGAGGTAATCTTTTTTCTATGGAGCCATTAATTAATAAACCAGAATTATTTTTTAACAACCCCTCTAAAAGGTTATTTCTATAAAAAAGTAATTTCTCAGCATTATTTTTTTGATTAAGAACTGCTATCTCTATTGCTTTAGCAAAGCCAACTACTAAAGGAAGAGGTAATGTGCCAGACCTCAGACCATATTCCTGACCTCCTCCAACAATTAAAGGCTCAAGATTAATTTCTTCATCAATCAAAAGAAGTCCTATCCCTTTAGGACCATATATTTTGTGAGAACTAATCGTTATCATATTTACGTCTGATAAAAGATTGTCTAACTCGATATAACCTAAACATTGTGCGAAATCAGAGTGCAAAGTTATTCCCCTCGATTTACATATCTTTGAAATATTCTCTAGAGGCTGAATAACTCCAATTTCGTTATTTGCCAACATGACACTAACCAGAAATGTATCTTCTCTTATATTTTTTTTGAATTGTTCTTCTGAAATTAAGCCATCTTTCTCAGGATTAATTTCTGTAACCATAAATCCCTCTTTTTTAAGATGGTTAAGAGGCTCCAAAACAGCTTTATGCTCTGTTTTTAAGGTAATAATATGTCCATAATTTCCTGTCTTTTTATAGAAATTTCTAGCAAAACCTAATAAGGCTAAGTTATTAGATTCAGTTGCCCCACTTGTAAAAATAACTTTTTTATTCTTAAGAAATAAACTTTGTTCTATTTTTTCTCTTGAGGCTTCCAATATAGCGCTTGCATTAATCCCCGCCAAATTAGATTTATTTGCAGGGTTAGAAAATATCTCACTCCAAAAAGGCTTCATAGAATCAACGACATCTTTAGAGCAAGGAGTCGAAGATTGATAGTCTAGTAGTATGGGAGTTGATAGCATTATGTTTAGTATATAAAATTCTGTTTATTACTAGAAAATCAAATTAAAGAATTAAAAAAATGAATGAAATTAATCTAATAAATAATGAACCTATAAGAAAATCAAGAATTTTATTAGTTGATGATGAGCCTGGTTTAAGAACAGCTGTTAAAACATTTCTAGAAGATGAAGGCTTTGAAATATTTATTGCAGTTGATGGAGAGGATGGTTGGGAAAAAGCTCAAACAGTCTTCCCCGATTTGATAATTAGCGATGTTATGATGCCTCGAGCCAACGGTTATGCTTTATTAGAAAAAATTAGAGAGGATGAAAAATTAGGAGGAACTCCAGTTATTTTTCTAACTGCAAAAGGAATGACCCTAGACAGAACAGAAGGTTATCTTGCAGGAGTTGATGATTATATTTCCAAACCTTTCGATCCCGATGAATTGGCTGCAAGAGTCAAAAATGTAATCAACAGACAAGAACGCTTATTAAAAGAAGCGGCACGATTCGCAGATATTGACGTAAGCAAAATGGCAAAACAAATTACTGAAATAAAATCTATGCTCACAGACCAAAACCAGACTAATCCAGAAAATAAAATAAATCTTCCTAGTTTTACTCCAAGAGAAGCAAGTGTACTTCAACTAGTAGCAGAGGGGCTGATGAACAAGGAAATTGCAAGGCAGCTTGAAACATCTATTAGAAATGTTGAGAAATATGTAAGTAGACTTTTTATTAAGACAGGTACGTCTAGCAGAACCGAATTAGTTCGTTATGCACTTGAAAATCATTTAGTAAAATGAAATATTAAATTTTTTCGAATTCAATTAGTTTTGAAAAATAAAAAGGAGCTTGATTTAATTTCTTTTTAACCACTTTAAATCCTTTTTCTTTAGCAGCATTAATAATACCCTTTTCTTTCAATGTATATGCTCTTGTAGTTTTACTTGGCCCAGGAAATAATTTCCCAATATTTTTTAGAACCGCAAGAACTGGAGTATAAGGAGCAAAGCTAACGATTAGTTTTTCTTTGCTTAAATCGCATAGATGTTGAACCATTTCTTCTGCGACCGGTTGAGGATAATGAATAAATACATCCAAACAAACTACAACATCAAATAATCCTTTTAATTTTTCCAGATCACAGACTTTATAATTAATTTTACCTTGATTCAAACCTAATTCATCAATGCGTTTCTTTGTTTCTTTAATCATTTCAGAAGAAATATCACTCACCTGTAGTTCTTTTATACCAAGTTTTAGTAAAGGTATGGAAAGACTTCCTACACCACATCCTGCATCACAATAACTTTTTTTTGTTAGTTTAGGATAATTTTTGATGTATGAGACTACATCATCTACAGTTTTTTGATGTCCTTTCCTAATATTTTTCTGAACTGTATTAATTTCATCAGATTTGCTATAAAT
The DNA here is from genome assembly GCA_003281405.1 of Prochlorococcus sp. AG-347-K16. GTDB lineage: Bacteria > Cyanobacteriota > Cyanobacteriia > PCC-6307 > Cyanobiaceae > Prochlorococcus_A. The sequence continues at coordinate 87,959 of QCCD01000003.1, forward strand.
TTTATTCCATCTTTCAAAGCCAGTCCCATTAAAATACTCCCTAACTTCACTTTTTTCGATCATCTTATTTGACGTCATAATATTCTATGAAAATTTATTCTTTTTATACTAACTAACTGGCGCCAAATTAATTGCACGCCATTATAGGAAAGAATTGATTTGTTATTTTGTCAGAATTGAATTCTAAAGATATTTATAAAATTGCTGTCGTAATGGGTAGTGATTCAGATCTAAAAACATTGAAACCAGCCATTGATATTTTAAGAGAATTTGGAATAAATACTGAAGTTAGTATACTTTCTGCCCATCGAACACCTATTGAAATGATGGAATATGCAAAAAATGCAGAATCAGAAAGCATAAAAGTAATAATTGCCGGTGCTGGAGGTGCTGCTCATCTTCCGGGAATGCTGGCATCCATAACTTGCATTCCTGTAATTGGAGTACCAGTAGAGAGTAAGACACTTAAGGGGATTGACTCTCTTTTATCAATAGTTCAAATGCCCGCTGGGATTCCAGTTGCAACAGTGGCAATTAATGGAGGTCAGAATGCTGGATTATTGGCAATAGAGATGATAAGTTTATTTGATGAATCCATAAAGAAAAATTTAAAAGAATTCAGAGAAAATCTACATACGCAGGTCAGAGCTAAAAATAGTAAGTTATCAACTATTGGACCTGACAATTATCTTCAAAATAAATAAGCTGATATTCTTTATTAGGCCTTGTTAAGAAAGTTTTGTTTTTTTAGGTAGTTAATAACTTTTTCAACGGAATCATTTAAATCTAACGAACCTGTATCAACAACAATTTCTGGATTATTAGGCGCTTCATATGGACTAGAAATCCCTGTAAATTCCTTAATTTCACCCAAACGAGCTTTCTTATAAAGACCTTTAGTATCCCTATTTTCGCAAACTGTGATATCTGCAGAACAATAAACTTCAATAAAATCATTAGATCCAATAATTTTTCTCACTTTATCTCTATCGCTAATAAATGGTGAAACGAATGCTGTAATAGTTATTATCCCAGCATTCATAAATAAATTCGCAACTTCTCCAATTCTTCTTATATTTTCTTCTCTATCTTCATCCGAAAAACCAAGATCTTTACATAAACCGTGTCTAATATTATCTCCATCCAACAAGTAAGTCGAAAAACCATCTAAGTGTAAAACTTCATTTAAAGCGTTTGCTAAAGTACTTTTACCAGAGCCAGATAAACCTGTAAACCATATCACCATACCTTTATGACCTCTCATTTTCTCTAACTTTTCTCTATCAATAGTTAAATTGTGCCACTTTATGTTGGTTGACTTTGTTTGATCTTGTTCTTTCATTACTTGGACTATTAAAATTAAAAACTATCCTAACCCTTGCTTCATAAATTATGAAATCCCTCTTTACGAAGAAACTCAATTGATTTCGATACCATATCACCCTGTAACTGGATATTACTATCAATTAATGTTCCCCCAGTACCACAAAAAACTTTAATTTTTTTTAGTAATTCTTTTAATAAGATTTCATCCTCAGTCCCTAACCCCTTAATTAAAGTAATAGTCTTACCCTTTTTACCTTTTTTTTGTTTTGAAATATTTATTTTTGATCTTTTATCAAAAGTATCTACCTTAGCTATTTCTTCAGATTTTTTTTCTTGATTATCAAATTCTATCCAATTCTTTTTTCCCATTATTTTAAATATAATCTATAGTTAGTTAATACTTATTCTATAGAAAAAGTGGTAAGTACATTTTCTCGCAAAGATCAAAACTATAAAAATGAAGATTTAAATCAACCTTCCAAAGAGGGAAGATTTGGAAAATATGGTGGTCAATATGTTCCTGAAACACTAATGCCTGCTCTTTTTGAGCTTGAAAAAGCTGCATCAAATGCATGGAAAGATAAACTTTTTGTAAAAGAATTAAATCATCTTCTTAAGACTTATGTAGGCAGAGAAACACCACTTTATGAAGCCAAAAGACTCACTGAACATTACAAAACTAAAAAAGCAACTCCAACAATATGGCTTAAAAGAGAAGATTTAAATCATACTGGTGCTCACAAAATTAATAATGCCCTTGGTCAAGCTTTATTAGCAATAAGAATGGGCAAAAAAAGAATAATTGCAGAAACTGGAGCAGGTCAGCATGGAGTTGCTACGGCTACTGTTTGTGCGAGATTTGGCTTGAAATGCATTATTTATATGGGTGCTGAAGACATAAAAAGGCAATCCCTTAACGTCTTCAGAATGAAACTTCTAGGAGCTGAAGTTAAAGTTGTAAATTCAGGAACTGCAACACTTAAGGATGCTACTAGTGAAGCCATTAGAGATTGGGTTTCTAATGTCGAAACCACACACTACATTTTAGGATCTGTAGCAGGTCCACACCCTTTCCCAAAGATTGTGCGAGATTTTCATGCAGTTATAGGTGAAGAAACTAAAAAACAATGTTTGGAATCATTTGGATCTTTTCCTGATATTTTGCTTGCTTGTGTAGGTGGGGGATCAAATGCAATGGGTCTTTTCCATCCTTTTGTTAAAGAAACTTCTGTGCGTCTTATTGGAGTTGAAGCCGCAGGAAGCGGAGTTGATACTGACAAACATGCTGCCACTATCACTAAAGGGTCAGTTGGAATTTTGCATGGATCAATGAGTCTTCTCTTGCAAGATGACAATGGTCAAGTACAAGAAGCTCACTCAATAAGTGCAGGTTTAGATTACCCTGGAGTAGGTCCTGAACATAGCCATTTAAAAGATATAGGTAGAGCAGAATATGGATCCGTCACAGATCAAGAAGCTTTAGACGCTTTGAAACTTGTTAGTGAGCTAGAAGGAATTATACCTGCACTTGAAACTTCCCATGCATTTGCTTGGTTAGATAAATTATGCCCTACTCTTAAAAAAGATACTCATATAGTTATCAATTGCTCTGGTAGAGGCGACAAAGATGTTAATACTGTTGCATCTTCATTAGATATTTAATCAATACCTTGGTATTGATGGGTCAATATATCTACTCCATCCATCAATACCCTCCTCCAAATTCCATATTTCGCTCACAATATTATTATCCAAGCACCATTGAGAAAAGTTATAACTTCTTATTCCTGCATGACAAGTCACTACAATTTCTCTATCTAATAAACCAGCAAATATTTCTTCAACATATTCACAGGTGACTTTACTAATTGGTATGTGTAAAAATTCTTTTGAGAAACGAGCAAGTTCAAGCTCTGACTGCTCTCTTACATCAATTAAGACTGGATCTTCTTTCTCAGAATTAAACCAATCATTGAGACTAGAAGCATTTATAGATTTTGGATAACTTCCCAATTTATAGGATAAATTATGTGTTATTTACAATTTAATAAATTAAGTTGCAGTAGGAAGTTTATTGTTAAAAATAAAATAAACATTGATAATGAAACTTAGAGTAGTAGCAATAATATTATTATTATCTTTATTACTTTTTTTTGGTTTTAAAAAAGTATCTCTTAATAAAAATAAGGGGCAAAGTACAAATATTGAGCAACTAAGTATCATAAAATATATACCTGAAAACAATAAATTATTATTTATTTCAAATTTAGATAGTTTTAATATTGTTAATAATAATGAAAAGGATAAAAATCTAACAAATAAAGATAACTTTATTTTAATAAAAGACTCCATATTAGAGTACTTAGGAATAGATCTAGGTAACAATAAATTAGAAGATATCTATAATAATGAACTTATAATCACAACATTTGAAAATAATAAAAAGCTTGAAGATGATATTTTGATTGTTTTTAAAATTAAGCCAGAAAAAACAATAGATGATTTATTAAATTTGCCTAATAAAATAGATCAGATTGATGAAATAATTTCAATTAATAGAGAAAACAAAATAAATTTCCTTAACTATATATACCGAACGGAAGATAATTATATAATTGCTTCATCAGATAAAGAATTAATCAAAAATAGTATTAGCTCTAGTAAAAATTTTAAGAAAAAAAAATTTAAATATGAGGGAGAACTTGTTGGACTGAACAATAAAAAAAATATATTATTCACAAATAAATTTTTGGAAAGTAAATTGTTTAATAAAGAAATTATTACTGAGAATAATGGGGATAATATTGCTACAACTTTTGACTTTAAAAATAAGCAACTAATTTTAAAATCATATTTACTAAATAATAAAAAAAATATTAATATTCCTACTTACGAAAAGTTAATGAATAAAGAGAATAGTGATGAAGATAATCATGAAAATTTAATTTTCTGTGATATAAAAAATTTTGACAAATATCTTAATCCCTTAATAAATGATTTTCAACTCAGTTTTCTTGAAGAGTTTAATCAAAATAATAATCAAAACATTTTAATTCTCAATTCAAATAAAGATTGGCTTATTACGTTTGAAAAAAATAATGAAGATCAATTTGATTTAAGTGATTTGAATAAGCTAAAAGATTTCAACAAATATACTTTGAAACAAAATGAAGATATTTATTCGATATATTCCAAAGATATTCTTGAAGAAAAAGACGATGTTATAAAACAATTATCTTTTGAAAATATCTATTCGATAGAATCAGGAGGTTTACAAATCATAAGTAATCATTTAATTGATGGTAAAGAATTTGAGAAAATATCAAAAAAATTTTTTAACCTAAAAAGTAATAAAGATAAATCTGCTTTTCTTTATTCAAAAGTTGATATCAAAGATGATAATTCTAATAAAATTGAATATTTCTCTAATTTGCAGGACCTTAATTTTCTTATTAGAAATATTTTAAAAATATCGAATGAGGAATCGCTAGAAATCATAAGTCAGTCTATTCCTGAAAAAAATCCAATTATTTACAGAGAAACAATATTAAACATTCTTTAAATTAAATTTATTCAAACAAGATTCAAAAACAATGATTTTAATTTAATGCGAAGTTAATATCTTGTGGTTAATTAAAAATAATTTGACTATCTTTAATCTATAAGTATTTGATATTGAATTAAGCAGTTGGACAGTAACAAACTAATTTTAAAACCAGGATTAGAGGGTGTCCCAGTTACTAATTCATCTATATGTGATATTGACGGTAACAAAGGTAAATTATTGTACAGAGGCTATTCCATTGAGGAACTATCCAAAAAAAGCAGTTTTTTAGAAACTGCTTACCTATTGATTTGGGGTGAATTGCCCTCAGCTATTCAACTAAGAGATTTCGAACAAGAAGTTCAGATGCATCGAAGGTTAAGTTTTAGAGTCAGAGATATGATGAAATGTTTCCCTGCAACTGGTCATCCTATGGATGCTCTTCAATCTAGTGCGGCTTCTTTGGGGCTCTTCTATTCGCGTAGAGCGATAGATGATCCTAATTACATCTACAACGCAGTCATAAGACTAATTGCAAAAATACCCACAATGATTGCAGCCTTTCAACTTATTAGAAAAGGACAAGACCCAATTCAACCTAGAGATGATCTAACTTACTCATCAAATTTTCTTTACATGTTGACTGAAAAAGAACAAGATCCTATAGCCGCAAAAGTTTTTGATAGGTGCTTAATTCTACATGCCGAACATAGTTTAAACGCAAGTACATTTAGCGCTAGAGTGACTGCAAGTACTCTTACAGATCCATATGCTGTCATCGCCTCTGCAGTAGGAACCCTAGCTGGGCCATTACATGGAGGAGCAAACGAGGATGTGATTGCGATGTTAGAAGAGATTAAAACCCCAGAAAATGCTGGGTCTTTTTTAGATAATGCAATAAAAAATAAAAGTAAGATAATGGGCTTCGGCCACAGAGAATATAAAGTCAAAGATCCCAGAGCAATAATTCTTCAAAAACTTGCAGAAGAACTTTTTATTAGATTTGGAGCAGATGAAATGTATGAAGTTGCTAAATCACTTGAAGCAGAGGCAATACCAAGACTTGGACCTAAGGGTATATTCCCTAACGTGGATTTTTATTCTGGACTTGTTTATAGAAAACTTGGTATTCCTCGTGATTTATTTACTCCAATTTTTGCCATATCTAGAGTGGCTGGTTGGTTAGCTCATTGGAGAGAGCAACTTGGAGCAAATAGAATTTTCAGACCATCGCAAATCTATACAGGTTCAGCACCAAGAGATTGGATCAGCTTAGAAAGTAGAGAATAATATTTGCAGCTTTTCATAAAAAACACACATATTGTTTGTGAAGAGTTAATCTATTAAGTAAATAACATAAAAATTTTGGAATACGGATTAGATCTCGAATATAGTTTTAATGAATTCTTAAAAGGTTTTGGCCTTTCCAGCGAAATCGCCCATATAATATGGCTCCCTCTTCCTATGCTTTTGGTTTTGGTAGCGGCAGTTGTTGGCGTTTTAGTAACAGTTTGGCTTGAAAGAAAAATATCTGCTGCTGCTCAACAAAGAATAGGCCCTGAATATGCTGGAGCGCTTGGTGTCCTCCAACCAATTGCTGATGGTCTTAAGTTACTTGTTAAAGAGGATATTATTCCTGCTAAAGCAGATGGAATACTCTTCACTGCAGGTCCAATATTAGTTCTTGTCCCAGTGATTCTCTCCTGGCTAATCGTTCCTTTTGGACAAAACCTTTTAATAAGTAACGTTGGTATTGGAATTTTTCTTTGGATCGCTTTAAGCAGTATCCAGCCTATTGGACTTCTTATGAGCGGATATGCATCAAATAATAAGTATTCTTTATTAGGAGGTTTAAGGGCAGCAGCTCAATCAATAAGTTATGAAATACCTTTAGCTTTATCCGTACTGGCTATCGTACTAATGACTAATTCTCTAAGTACAATTGACATTGTCAACCAACAAAGTGGTGCTGGAATCTTAAGTTGGAATATATGGAGACAACCAGTTGGTTTTATAGTCTTTTGGATTTGTGCTCTTGCAGAATGTGAGAGGCTTCCATTTGACTTACCTGAAGCTGAAGAAGAGTTAGTTGCAGGATATCAAACTGAATATGCAGGTATGAAATTCGCATTGTTCTACCTTGGTAGTTACATTAATCTAATCCTTTCAGCTTTATTAGTATCAATACTTTATTTGGGAGGATGGGGTTTTCCTATTCCAGTTGAATTAATAGCTAAGTTTCTTAATTTACCTATTAATGCACCCTTTATTCAGGTTTTCACTGCATCAATCGGAATTGTAATGACTGTACTGAAAGCATATCTTTTAGTTTTTATTGCAATATTATTACGTTGGACAACTCCTAGAGTAAGAATAGATCAACTCTTAGATCTCGGATGGAAGTTTCTTCTGCCAATTTCTCTTGCTAATCTTTTGATAACAGCAGGATTAAAACTTGCTTTTCCACAATTCTTTGGTGGTTAAATTTAAGTAAAAATACTTAAATCCAAAATTATTCCACTAAAATAAAATAACTAAGTAAATTTTTCGAAATGAACAATTTCCTTCAACAAATAAATAGCTATATCAAAGAAGCATTTAATGCTGGCAAATATTTATACAATGGTATATCTGTAACTTTTGATCATCTTCGAAGAAGACCTGTTACTGTTCAATATCCATATGAAAAATTAATACCTTCTGAAAGATATAGAGGAAGGATACATTATGAATTTGATAAATGTATTGCTTGTGAAGTTTGTGTGAGAGTATGTCCCATAAATCTCCCAGTAGTAGATTGGGTAATGAATAAAGAAACTAAAAAAAAGGAACTTAGAAATTATTCAATAGATTTTGGAGTTTGTATTTTTTGCGGAAATTGTGTTGAATATTGCCCAACTAATTGTCTATCAATGACTGAAGAATATGAATTAGCTACTTTTGACAGACACAATTTAAATTTCGATAATGTCGCACTTGGCAGACTACCCACAAATGTTACAACAGATCCTTCAGTTAAACCTCTAAGAGAACTTGCCTATCTTCCTAAAGGTGTCATGGACCCTCATGAAATCCCAGCTTCAGATGCAAGAGTTGGTAAATTACCTGAAGAAGTTTATGATTGGATGAGGCCTGAATCCAATGAAAATAAAGATAAAGTTTCTAATCCAACTAATTAATTTCCTTAATTTATGTCCATTGCCATAACAACACAATTTATTTGTTTTACAGTTTTATCTTTAGTTGTCATTATTGGAGCACTTGGTGTTGTGTTGCTCGAAAGTATTGTTTATTCAGCCTTTCTGCTTGGTGGAGTTTTCATGAGTGTTGCAGGATTATATCTTCTATTAAATGCAAGTTTTGTTGCTGCAGCTCAAGTTTTAGTTTATGTGGGTGCAGTAAATGTATTAATAATTTTTGCGATAATGTTAGTCAATAAAAAAGAAGATTTAAAACCTATCAATGACATTAAATCGAGAAGAGTTATTTCAACATCGATATGTTTAACCCTCCTAAGCCTCTTAATAAGAGTTGACTTGACCAATGTATGGAGCCTATCAAGTCCTCAAAACTCTATTGGAGAAGAATCAACTATTAGGATTGGTGAACATCTTTTTAGTGATTATTTACTCCCATTTGAAGTAGCTTCAGTTTTACTTTTAATGGCAATGATTGGGGCTATTGTTTTAGCTAGAAGAGATGTAATGAGCAAAGATATTTCGACAGGATTACCTGTTGATCAAGAGTTAATTGAAAAATCATCAGAACCATTACTTACAAATAAAAATTAACCTTTTGAATTTCTTATTATGAATTTAGAATCAATTCCTCTTCAAGCTTTTTTAATAGTTTCTTCAGTATTATTTTGCATTGGTATTTGGGGATTATTAAATAGCAGAAATGCAGTCAGAGTTCTTATGAGCATTGAATTAATGCTTAATGCGGTAAATATAAACTTGATGGCGTTTTCTTCCTATATTGATAATAATTTAATTCAAGGACAAGTTTTTACAATTTTTGTGATTACTGTTGCTGCCGCAGAAGCAGCCGTTGGATTAGCTATATTGTTATCTCTTTATAGGAATAGGGTGACTGTAGATATGGAAAGTTTTAATTTATTAAAATGGTAAAAGCATTAAATGAAACTTTCATTAGTGCTCATTGTATATCGTTCAGATAGTTCTATAGCTCAAGAAGCTTCAAAATTCTGTGAAGAAGTTCTTAAAGCAAAAAATATTAAATCAAACAGGATTGAAAGTGATTTTCATAAAGATGAAATTGAAAAATATTTTTCTAATTCAGAATCACAACCAAATATTGGCATAGTTCTTGGTGGAGATGGAACCTTCCTGAAATGTGCAAATGCATTAGCTGATTATGATATTCCTTTGTTGAGTATTAATATTGGAGGTAATTTGGGGTTTCTTACTCAAGAGAAAGAATTTTTATTTGACAAATCTTTTATTGAAATCCTTGAAAACGAAGAATATTTAATTGACTTTCGTAATAGATTAAATTGCAATGTTTGTATTGAGGGGAAAAGTTCTGAGAAAAAAATCATAAAAAGCTATAACGCCTTAAATGATTTTTATTTTAAATCCGTTGAAGAAGATATTTCTCCGACCAACCAAATACAAATTGAAATAAATAATGAGAAGGTAAATGAATATAAAGGTGATGGATTGATTGTAGCTACAACTACGGGTTCAACAGCCTACTCAATGGCTGCAGGAGGTCCTATAGTACATCCAAGTATAGATGGAATGATTATTAACCCTATATGCCCAATGAGTTTGGCTAGTAGACCAATCGTCATACCTAATACCAGTACCGTAATTATTAAGCCAGTAAAAAAAAGTAAAGGGGAAATTAAATTATGGACTGACGGTTCAAAATGTATGACTATTAAGGAAAATTATTATTGTGAGATCAAGAAAGGGAACTCACCCTGCAAAATAATAAAGTTTAAAAAAAGCACAAGTTACTATAATACCTTAATAAAAAAACTAGATTGGAAAGGCGATTTGTCTCCAAAAAATTTCAAAAATTAAATGGCCTTTGAGATAGAAAGAAGATTTCTTATAAAAAATGATAATTGGAAAGAATTCATAATTAAAAAAGTTTATATTGAACAAGGATATTTTTCCAAAAGTTTAGATGGTTGGATTATTAGGGTAAGGCTTATAGGCAAAAACTCTAAAATTACACTTAAAAAACATATCAAAGGTTTTACCAACTTTGAATTTGAATACTCCATTCCACGAAGCGATGCTGAAACAATAATGTCAAATCTTTCAAATACAATTAAAAAAGATAGATTCTTTCTAGAAATTGAAAAAAAATCTTGGATTGTAGATTGCTTTAGAGAAAATAATTATCCACTTAAAATTGCAGAAATTGAACTTTCTAGTGAAAAGGAAGATTTATTTCTTCCATCTTTCATTTCAAAAGAAATTACTGGGCTCACACATTACTCCAATTTTAGTCTCGCAAATAATCCTTTTTCAGATTGGAAAGAAGACTGATTAACAAATTTCAAAAGTAACTAGTCAAAAGAACCACTCATCCTTTATATTTTCTTTATATTTAAGCAAAGATTTTTTTTATTATCTTAAGATGTTTGGTCTTTACGACAAGGAAGGAATATTAAGATTTGTTGATTCAGACAAGGATGCATGTATTGCATATGCTGAACTCTTCGACTTAGGTTCTACAAATTATTGTCTAATGGATTTGGCTAATGATACAAAAAAAGTAATGGATAATACTAATCTTGATCAGAGTCTGGGAGTGTACAACAATTAAATCCATCTCTACAAATCTTGCCGTTGTCCATTGCCCAATTCAAAAGTGCCACTCTGTTTTTAGAACCAGTTTTTGTAAACATATTACTTACATGATTATCAACAGTTCTTTTACTAATAGTTAGTTTTACCGCAATTTCTTGATTTGTAAGCCCATCAGCTACGAGATCAATGATTTCCATCTCTCTTGCTGAGAGACCCATCATATCAATGTTGTTTACTTCTTCTTCAACCATTTGCATTTAAACAGTTCCTTTTTTATATTAATTAAGTTTAGCAATCTCAGTACACTTGTTAACCAACTAGGAAACAAAAGCAATTGAAAACAAAACTTCAGCAGACTTTAGAAAAAAGATCTAAGGTAATAACAGCAGAGTTAATGCCGCCAAGAGGTGGAAGCCCCATAAGATCTCTTAAGATAGCACAACTTTTGAAAGATAAGGTACATGCTGTTAACATTACCGATGGAAGCAGAGCTGTAATGAGAATGTGCAGCTTGGCAATGTCCAAACTATTACTGGAAAATGGAATAGAACCAGTAATGCAAATTTCTTGCAGAGATCGTAATAAAATTGCTTTACAATCAGACATTCTGGGAGCAAATGCTTTAGGAATTAGAAACATCTTGTGCATTACCGGTGATTCAGTAAAAGCTGGGGATCAACATGACGCCAAAGCCGTACATGAGTTTGAGTCAGTTAGATTGCTTAAACAAATTCAGGCTTTCAATCAAGGAATTGATCCTACTCTAGGAGAACTTTCCGATCAAAAAACATTTATTTTTGCAGGTGCTGCGGCTGATCCAAATTGCAGAAATAAAAGAAGTTTAGAAAATAGAATGAGAAAGAAAAAAGAAGCTGGAGCTGGATTTATACAAACTCAAATGGTTATGGAAAAAGAAAATTTGATAGATTTTTGTGAGAAAATCAGCAATCCTCTTGAAATTCCTGTAATTGCAGGTGTTTTCTTATTAAAGTCTTACAAAAACGCTCTTTTTATAAACAAATACGTTCCAGGCGCAAACATCCCTGAAAATATCTTAAATCGTCTTAAAGATGCTAAAGACCCTTTACAAGAGGGCATTGAAATTGCAGCTGAACAAGCTCATGATTTTATTAATATCGCAGATGGTGTACATCTAATGGCCGTAAAAGCAGAGCATTTAATTCCTGAGATTATTAAAAAAGCTGATCTTAGTCTGGAATATTAATCAAATCAGTACCTAATAATTCTGCCATAGCTTTCTGCTGAGGCGATGGCTCGGTCAAATCAGATCTTCTTGAATCTGCAATTAACCAATCTAAGGATGCATCTTGCAAATCAAAGTGATCTCCGTTTTTCCCAACACAATATTTACCAAACACTAACTTATCCATAAGTCTTACGCCTTTACCAATTTTAGAATAATCAAAAATAATTGAGTTATCTATTGTCGCTCCCTCACAAATGCAACAACTTGGTCCAATCATTGAGGGGCCAATAATAGTTGCTCCATCCTCGATCCTAGTCATGCCTCCTATATAAACAGGCCCAGTAATATTAATCTTTTCCCAGTTAGCTGCTACATTTAAACCGGTAAAAACTCCTGGTTTTATTTCCTTACCTGGAATTTGCACTTGTCTTACCTTACCTTGCAATACATTTCTAATAGCACTCCAATAATCAGGAACTTTTCCAATATCTACCCATTCAAAGTCCATTGGTAACGCAAAAAATGGTAAATCCATTTCAACAAGTTTAGGAAAAAGATCAGCTCCAATATCGAATTTCTCTGATGAAGGTATGTAATTAAAAATTTCGGGTTCGAAAAGATAAATTCCTGTATTTATAGAGTCACTTAAAGCTTGATCAACTGTTGGTTTTTCCTGAAAAGCCTTTATTCTTCCATTTTCATCAGAAACTACTACACCATAACTTGATACTTGATCTTTAGTTACTTTCTTTGTTATCAAGCTGGCAATAGCTCCTTTCTGCTTATGTTTTTTTTAACAGCTTGAGTTAAATCTAAATCAACTAAAGCATCACCACATAAAACGACAAAAGTTTCGTCAAAAAAACTTTGAAAATCCTGAATTTTTTTTAATCCTCCTGCGGATCCCAAAGCATCACCTATTAATTCTCCATCTTCAATTCTTCCTTCAAAACTATAAGCAATTTCTACTCCAAATCTTTGCCCATCCCTAAAATAATTTTCAATTTCTTCAGCAAGATGTGAAACATTTACCATTATTTCCTTAAAGTTATGTTCTCTTAAAAGTTCCAAGAGAAATTCCATAACAGGTTTTTGCAAAATCGGAATCATTGGTTTCGGAATAACATGCGTAATAGGCTGAACACGTGTGCCTTTACCTGCCGCAAGTATCATTGCCTTCATAAATACAAAACCATTTTTAAAAATTATACGTTATCACTATGTAGCTTCTAAGCAGCCGAGGAAGGGGCATTACTTACCTCAAGATTTTCTATAGGCAATTGAGCTAAGCCGCCATCAGGTATTATTCTCTTAATTTGAATTGGGCCATATAAAGAATTAATTTGTTTAATTTCAATTTTGTTTTCAGATGATAAAAATAATAAAGCCCAAAAAACTCCCAAACGATCTTTATCTAAATCATTTTTTACTACTGTTTGCCATTTATTGACTAAATATTCAAAATCTGTCCATTGTAATGCTTTTTCCCATCCTGCAATGAATTTCTCTAATGCTTTAGTAGTTTCTGGAAGTTTCTCGCGATGCGCTAATGACTTTACTTGAGAAATTAAAGCCTTATCAGAATATTTTTTATTTCTTTTTCTCTTCATGAGAAGAAGATCTTGGGTTTCTATAACTTCTGCTATGGACTCTAACTGACTTACAAGTTCTCCTAATGTAGTTGTACGTTTAAGAATTGGTTGAGCGATGGATCTTCTCCTTAGATATTTTTCAGGATATTTTGGAATATCAAATTCTTTATCAATCCAATCTTGATCATCCAAATCAAATTCATCTTCAAAATCGGAAGAATTTTCTTTGAAAACATCAGATTCCAAAACTTGAGCCTTGAGATTAACTAGTACGGAAGCCGCAAAAAATGCTTCGCTGGTCTCAGCTAAATCCTTATGATATGAGATTTGACTATTTGAAGATTGATTAAAAGTATATGAGTATTGCTCTAAAAAACTATCAATAACACTTATTACATCAATATCCCATGGATCAAGCTCACCTTTACCTGCAGCGTCTTGAAGAAACTTAATCAACAATCTAGGGCCTAATTGTTGCCTATCAATAGGATTGAAATAAGATATTTTGAAATAGATAAAATCTACTCACAAGATATCTTTTAATTTATTTAATGCCAAATAATTTTGTATTAATTTAAAAAATTATATTTTTGGAGCTTTTAGGATGTCATTTGTTTTAGTTCCTGAAAAAATATTTGTTTTCACCGAACCTTTAACTGCAGTTAAATCTCGATCGACTAAATTATTGATAGATGCAATGTAACTTTCAGTAACTAATCTTGGGTACAAACCTATTCCAATAATAGGTAAAAGTAAACAAGCAATAATATAAACTTCCCTTGGCTCCGCATCTATAAGTTTTCGTTCTTCAATTAATTTAGGATTTTCTTTACCAAAGAAAATTTCTCGTAACATTGAAAGAAGATAAATAGGTGTAAGTATTACACCGATAGCAGCTAAAGAGGCCATGACTACCCTAAACGGAAGTGTATATACTTCATCAGTAACAAATCCTGTAAATACCATCAATTCGGAAACAAATCCACTCATACCTGGCAAAGCCAGTGAAGCCAAAGAGCAAGCAGTCCATAGCGCAAACATGATTCTCATTTTTTGTCCTACACCACTCATTTCATCAAGTTTAAGAGTCTTTGTTCTGTCATAGGTTGCACCAACAAGAAAAAATAAACTTGCACCTATTAATCCATGACTAACCATTTGCAGCATAGCTCCGCTTGTTCCAAGGCTACTAAAACTCCCTATGCCAATAAGAACAAAACCCATATGACTTATTGAACTATATGCAATTTTTCTTTTAAGATTTCTTTGAGCAAAAGAAGTTAATGCAGCATAAATTATATTGACCACCCCTAGAACTATTAATAATGGGGCAAATTGAGCATGAGCAACGGGTAATAATTGTGCATTAAATCTTAAAAGAGCATATCCTCCCATCTTTAATAAAATTCCTGCTAAAAGCATATGAACAGGAGCTGTAGCCTCTCCATGAGCATCTGGAAGCCAAGTATGAAGAGGAACTATTGGTAGTTTGACGCCAAATGCAATTAAAAGCCCTATGTAACATAATATTTGGAATTTTTGACTAAAATCTTGAGCTGCTAAATGGGAAAATTCAAAGTTAGGAATTTCTGTACCATAGAAACCCATAGCCAACGCTGCCAGAAGAATGAAGATAGAACTGCCAGCTGTATAAATAATGAATTTTGTTGCTGCGTATTGTCGATTTTTACCACCCCATATAGCTAATAATAAATAAACAGGAATTAACTCAAGTTCCCAAGTTAGAAAGAATAAAAGCATATCTTGTACAGCAAACACAGCAATTTGCCCACCATCCATAACCAATATTAAAAAGAAAAATAACTTTGCTTTGAACTTGACTGGCCATGCAGCAAGAACTGCTAAAGCAGTTATGAAACTAGTCAACAATATTAACGGCATGGACATGCCATCAGCGCCAACAGACCAAGTAAGACCTAAATCAGGGAGCCAGCTAATATTTTCTTTCAGTTGAACATTTTCATTACTAATATCAAAACCATTTATATATGAACCTACAGTTATTAGAAAAGTTATTAATGCAATAGACAATGCAAACCATCTCACCTCTTTGCCATCACCTTTATCTGGAAAAAAAGGTATCACAAATGCACTACCAATTGGAAATAAAATTGAAGCAGATAACCAAGGGAAATTAGATAATCCAGCTCCCAAAGTTACAAACATTTGTGTCGCAAAATGTGTATCAAAATAAGTACTCAATTTAATAATAAATTTATCTTAAATAAAGTCTAGAAATTTTCTGTATTTTTTCACCCCAATGAACAGTGAAGACACACAATTGTAATTAAGATACTTGAGGAGTTTGAAAACCAAATATAGCAACTAGTAAAATTACGCCTCCAAAAACAATAAGTGCATAAAACTGAGCCCTACCTGTCTCAAAATATTTTAAACCTTCTCCACTACCTAAAGTTACAAGTCCAGTAAGATTTACGACACCATCAACAACCTTAGAATCAACCTCTAAAACTTCTTTAGCAAGTTTTCTACTACCCTTAACAAAAAGTTTTTCATTAATATCATCGAGATACCATTTATTGGATAAAAATCGATTGATGCTAGGAAACTTTTCGGCAAATAAAACTGATAAATTAATTTTTTTCACAAAATATGCCTGATAAGCAATAATGATTCCAGCTGATGCAATAACTACTGACGCAATTGCTAAAGGCAAAAATTCTTTTAATTCGAAAGCTTTTGCAGCAGCCTCTGCTTCTTCAGGATCTAGTAAATTTGCAATTTTGCTATCCCATGGAAGTCCCATAAAACCAATAATTATAGACGGTACAGCAAGAAATACCAAGGGAAATGTCATGGACCAAGGCGACTCATGAATAGAGCCATGTTCTTCTTCATGTTCTTCTTCGTTTTCTTCATCTAAGTTTGTTTTAGAGGCTATTAAAAGCTCTTTTTGTAATTCTTTATTCTCCCCTCTGAAATCTCCTTCAAATGTCAAGAAATAAAGCCTAAACATATAAAAAGCAGTCATACCAGCTGTTAGAAATCCTACGAACCAAAAAGCTGGAAATGATATAAAAGCATTTCCGAGTATCTCGTCTTTACTCCAAAAACCTGCTAATGGGGGGATTCCACTAATTGCTACACAACCTATTAAAAAAGTTTTTGATGTGTAGGGCATTTTTTTTCTTAAACCGCCCATCAATCTCATATCTTGAGCTAATACAGGCTGATGGCCAACTACTTCTTCCATAGCATGTATTACTGAGCCAGATCCTAAAAATAGCATTGCTTTAAAGCAAGCATGAGTCACTAGATGAAAAATTCCTGCTACTGGTGCTCCACAACCCATTGCGAGCATCATATAACCAAGCTGAGAAACTGTGCTATACGCTAAACCTTTTTTTAAATCCATCTGTGTCAAAGCTATAGAGGCTCCTAAAAAACAAGTAATGGTGCCAACCAAAGCAATAATGAACTGAATAGAGGGGAAAATTGAATACAAGGGTTGAAGTCTTGCTACAAGAAATATTCCTGCTGCAACCATTGTTGCAGCATGGATAAGTGCAGAGATAGGTGTTGGGCCTTCCATCGCATCAGGCAACCACACATGAAGAGGAAACTGAGCAGATTTTGCCATTGGCCCTAAAAAAACTAAAAAACAAAGTAGTAAAGCAGCCCAAATGGGTATCGAATTGTCAGATATTGATTGAGAAATACCAATAGCTATTTCATTAAAGTCAAAACTATTTGTTGCCCAAAATAGACCAAGAATACCTAGTAATAATCCGAAATCTCCTACTCTATTAACAACAAATGCTTTTTGTGCAGCGTGTGCAGCGCCATCTCTGTCGTACCAAAAACCAACCAATAAGTAAGAACACATTCCAACTAGTTCCCAAAAAACGTAAATTTCTAGTAAATTTGGGCTAACTATTAACCCCATCATTGAACTACTAAATAATGCTAAATATGTAAAAAATCTGACATAACCTTTGTCATGAGACATATAGCCATGAGAGTAAATCATTACCAGCAAAGTTATAGTAGTTACTAAAGCAAGCATTACACTTCCCAAAGGATCAAGGACAAAACCCATTGGAATTGTGAAATCGCCAGCGTTGGCCCATACAAATAATTTTTCAACTGATTGATAACCATTAACTTGTTCAATCAAAGCTTTATAACTAATTACCGCAGAAATCCCTACGAAAGAAATTAGACCTACAGAAACAATTTCTCTAGAATTATTAATTCTCTTGTTGATACTTATTAGTCCTAAGCCAGAAAATACCGCTCCAATAAGTGGGAAAACAGGAATTAACCAGGCAATTTCTGAAGCTTGAGCCATTTTTTAAAGAACTTATAAATAGATTTTAAACTGTCAATTGAAAAATTCAGACAAAAATGATGAATTAAATGTTTTAACAGCAACATTTATATACTGATGAGACCACCAAAGTACTCCTATTGAAATCAATATTCCAAGTTGAGATAACCTAAAAAATTCTTTAATCCTAAATTCTTGCCTTCCTTCAAGTATTGCCATAAAGGGAATTATAGAAGTATTTTTTTTAAACTTTTCAAATTCTTCTCCAAATCTATTTGCTAATCTCTTATCCCCATGCCAGATTGCAAAAAGATGATGCAAAATTAGGCCAATAGAAGTTATTAATGTGAATGATGTCCCAATCCATAAAGTATGAGCAAAGCACCAAATTATCTGACCAAATGCTTGTGGATGCCTTGTAATTCTCATTATCCCAGTTCCATAAATTCGTACTTGAGGTTTTAAAACCGAAGGAATTTCTAGCAAATTGTAAGTAGCGGGATATAAAAATAAAAAACTTATTGCAGTTAAAAACCAAACCACTATAAAAACGAAATTATTACCTTGTAAATTCCATAATCTTATTCCATCATATCTATGAGCTAAAAAATAACTAATCAAGATAATTGCAGATGGCAAACTTAAAAAAACAAAACATAAACGCCATAACCTTGGACCCATAAGAGACTCTGCTTTAATTCTTAATGCAGCTCCTCCACTATGAATTACCGCAAAAATCAGAATCAAGATCAGGATTATTAAAGAAGTTTTATGAGTCTCCATATATTTAAATTATTCAAATAATTTTTGTTCTTAACAATAATGCTTCTAAGCATTAGAATTATAAGTAATTGTAGGCATAATAGATGCCAGAATTACCATTTACTCTAGACCAATTAAGAATACTAAAAGCTATAGCAGCTCAAGGTAGTTTCAAAAAAGCTGCAGACGTATTGTATGTAACCCAACCTGCAGTGAGTTTACAAATACAAAATCTAGAAAAACAACTTGAAATCACAATTTTCGATAGAGGTGGTAGGAAAGCTCTATTGACTGAAGCCGGGAGATTATTACTCGAATATTGTGAACGAATTTTGAATCAATGCGACGAAGCTTGTAAAGCTATTGAAGATTTAAATAGTCTAAAAGGAGGAACTCTTGTCATTGGAGCCAGCCAAACAACTGGTACCTATTTAATGCCTAGAATGATAGGACTGTTCAGACAAAAATATCCTGATGTATCTGTTCAACTTCAAGTTCATAGCACTAGAAGAACTGGTTGGAGTGTTGCCAATGGACAAATTGACTTAGCCATTATTGGCGGACAATTATCTGGAGATTTAGAAAATTTGCTTCAAGTAATTCCATATGCCACAGATGAATTGGCATTAGTTTTACCATCTAAACATCCACTCTCCACCAAAAGAGAGCTTTTGAAAGAAGATTTATACAAATTAAATTTTGTAACATTAGACTCTCAATCTACAACAAGAAAAGTTGTTGATAAACTTCTTCAAGATTCTGGGCTTGATCTTCAAAGATTAAAAATTGAGATGGAACTTAACTCTCTTGAAGCAATTAAAAATGCAGTTCAATCAGGTTTAGGCGCTTCTTTTTTACCTGTTGTTTCTATTGAAAGAGAATTATCGGCTGGAACAATCCATAAAGCATTCGTTGCTGACTTAGAGGTTAAAAGAGAACTTAAATTAATTACTAATCCTTCAAGATATACATCAAGAGCATCAGAAGTGTTTAAGAAAAATATCCTTCCTCAATTTGCTAGTCTAGAAAGCCCTTTAAAGCAAAGATAATTTTTATCAAAACTGAATTGCTTCTTTGTTAATGCCTACCCCTCCGTCTTCTGCTTGTCCATCTCCTTTTATTATAAATTTATTTTCATTTACATCGGTCTGATATACGCACTTAACTATTGGCTTATCTCTTATAGATCCAATATAAGCAAAAGTATTCATCCTTTGCTTGCATTCTCTTACATCTTCATTACTAATTGCGCCCTGTTTTTGTAAAACTGTCCAATTCTCTCTTCTAATCACACAACCTGGCTGGAGAGCTGGTTGCGTTACAAAACTCGTAGATGGATTCAGAGTAGTATACATTTCAACATCAATTACGAAAGCACTAGCTCCCCATTGTCTGCAAAATTCGGGATCTGGAACAGCCATATCTAGTTGTTGTTGGCTAGCTATGTTTCCCTGTCCGCCATCTGTTGTACTGGTAATAGCGCTTCCGATACCAACTCCTAAAATTAGTACTCCCGCAAGTACGGCAATGGTTCCTGTACTGAAATTGATCTTTTGTTCAGAAGAAGCAGGCAATTTACCATTTACTCGTCCATAAGAATCAATATCTCTTTGATTTGGAGGATAATAACTTCTATTTGGTCCTCTCCTGGACCTTCTATTTGAGGATGATCTATTCACAGCACTTCATTTGTCTTTGGTAAACCCATTGAATAGTTCATCACTCTACATTCAGGGTTATAACTTATCTGACCATTTTGAAGCAAAAATTTGATTAAACCTTCGATTTCTGATCCTATCTTTCGAAGTTCATAATCATCTAAGTCCCTTCCTGCTCTCTCTTTAATTAATACATTGAATTTTTCATTTATTTTGTTCAGAGAATCTTCGTTCCAAATAAATTCGTTATCCGGATCTAAATCAAGGGTTAGTTTGTTGGGATGAAACTGTAATTCGTTATCAACTACTTCAGCAGTAAAAATTCTTACATGTCTAGTTGTGGATTTTAAAAGCATTTTTTCCATAATTTTACGAAATAATCAACGAAAAAAATTATTATGTTCTAACTTTAATGTAACTTATTAGTAAGTGTTAATTTATTTCTTGATTTAATAATGCGCGTTGTAATTGCTGGTGCAGGTTTAGCAGGTTTATCTTGTGCTAAATATCTAGTTGATAATGGACATACTCCTATTTTACTCGAAGCCAGAGATGTTCTAGGGGGGAAAGTAGCCGCATGGAAAGACGAAGATGGAGATTGGTATGAAACTGGTTTGCATATATTTTTTGGAGCCTACCCAAATATGTTGCAACTTTTCAAGGAATTAGATATTGAAGATAGACTCCAATGGAAAAGCCATTCAATGATTTTTAATCAGCCATCAGAACCGGGAACTTACAGTAGATTCGACTTTCCCGATATACCTGCGCCAGTAAATGGAGTTTCAGCAATACTAAGCAATAATGATATGCTTTCATGGAATGAAAAGATTCTATTTGGATTGGGTTTAGTGCCTGCAATGTTGAGAGGACAAAAGTACTTAGATAAATGTGATACAAAATCATGGACGGATTGGTTAAGAGAGCACAATATACCTGAAAGAGTTAATGATGAAGTTTTTATAGCCATGAGTAAAGCTCTTAATTTCATTGGGCCGGATGAAATATCTTCCACAGTTTTATTAACAGCATTAAATAGATTTTTACAAGAAAAAAATGGTTCTAAAATGGCATTCCTTGACGGAGCTCCTCCAGAAAGACTTTGCCAGCCAATGGTTGATTATATTACTGCTCGTGGTGGAGAAGTTCACATGAATAGTCCATTAAGGCAAATCAATCTTAATGAAGACAGCACTGTTAAAAGTTTTACAATTGCCTCTTTAGATCAAAACGAAAAGAAAGAGCTAACAGCCGATGCTTATGTAAGTGCAATGCCTGTAGATCTCTTTAAATTAATTATCCCTAAACAATGGAAAGGGTTAGATGCTTTTTTTAAATTAGATGGTTTAAATGGTGTGCCAGTCATCAATATCCATTTATGGTTTGACAAAAAATTAACAGATATCGATCATCTGCTATTTAGCAGATCACCACTTCTCAGTGTTTACGCAGATATGAGTATTACATGTAAAGAATACGAAGATCCAAATAGATCAATGCTTGAATTAGTTTTCGCACCAGCAAAAGATTGGATTAATAGAAGCGATCAAGACATCGTTGATGCAACTATGGAAGAGCTAAAAAAATTATTCCCAACACATTTTATAGGTGACGATAAGACAAAATTAAGAAAATATAAAGTAGTTAAAACTCCAAGATCTGTCTATAAGGCTGTTCCTGGATGTCAAGAGTTCAGACCTAGTCAAAAATCTCCTATAAAAAACTTTTTCTTAGCTGGCGATTATACAATGCAAAAATATTTAGCATCTATGGAAGGAGCTGTTTTAAGTGGTAAATTATGCGCAGAATCAATCAATAAAGAGTATTCAAAAATTCCTCAGAATGTCTCTTCATAACTTGTACAAACCCTTTTATTAGTTAAAACTTTTTGAAAAATTCAATTTCTCAACTAGAACAAGCCTACGAGATATGCCGAAAAGAAACTCAACAATGGGCTAAAACCTTTTACTTGGGTACTCTTTTATTACCTCAAGAGAAGAGAAAAGCTATTTGGGCTATCTATGTATGGTGTAGAAGAACAGATGAAATAATGGATAGTGTAGAAGCCTCAAATAAATCGCAAAATGAGCTCTCAGACAGTCTAGATGAATGGGAAGAAAATACTAAAAATGTATTTAAAGGGAATATTAAATCTGAATTAGACTCGGTTTTATTAGATACGATCAAGAAATATCCACAAAGTATTAAACCTTATCTAGACATGATAGATGGCCAGAGAATGGATCTGAATAAATTTAGATACAAAGATTTTGATGAATTAAAACTCTATTGTTATAGAGTCGCTGGGACTGTTGGTTTAATGACTCAAAATGTGATGGGGATTGATAGCGCTTATACATCCGCCCCGTGGAGTGCCATGCCTGATCCCTCCGAAGCAGCTATAGCTCTAGGAATTGCTAATCAATTAACAAATATATTGAGAGATGTTGGAGAAGATAGACAAAGAGGAAGAATTTATCTCCCACAAGCTGATATTGAAAAATTTAATTATTCTGAAGAAGAACTTTTAAAAGGAAAAATAAACAAGGAGTGGAAAGCACTAATGAACTTTCAATTAACTAGAGCTCGAGAATGGTTCCAAAAGTCTGAGGATGGCATTAAGTGGTTATCTTCTGACGCGAGATGGCCAGTATGGACATCTTTACGCCTTTACAGAGGAATATTAGATTCTATTGAAAGATTAGATTATGATGTTTTTAATAATAGGGCTTTTGTAAAAAATTCAGTAAAAGCTCTTGAGATTCCAATATCATTTTTAATTTCTCGAATTAAATAACTAAGCTGGAGTCTTCTGATTAGCTAACAAATCTTTTAATTTAGATAATTCTCCAGCCCATCTTGGATCAGGAGCTTCTAAGTTGGGAGCATCACTGTGAACAATTTTCTTAAAGTCTTTCTTTTTCTTATTATTCTTTAATTTTCCACTATTTCTTTTGTTTGAAGCAGAATCTTTCTTTTCTGATAGCTCTACTCTTAATTTAGAACCATTAAATTCAAAACCATTTAACTTTTGAATTAATAAATTAGCATTATCTTCATTGTTAGTTGTGGCAAAACCAAAACCCCTGCATTCCTTAGTTTCCTTATCTAGAACTGCTTTAAATCTGATCGAATCAGAAACTGACTTTAAAAGTGTATCAAATTCTTTTGGATTAAATCCTTGTGGTAAGTTGCCAATGTAAATGCGAATGCTCATAAATTTTAAAAATGATTTTGAAGTCTGAACTTCTAAACAAAACTAAGCTATGTGTATTTAATCACATTTTGGTGCATTTTGTTCAATCCATCGCTTTGCTTTATAAATAGCTTCATCAAAATTATTCAATCTTTTATACGCAAGTTCTTTAGAAAGATACTGTAAAAGCTCTCCTAAGATAGGCCCATCTTTAATTTGTAAATTTTTTTTTATCACGTCACCATTAAGTAAGTTTGAAGGATGAAATAATTTATCATTGTTGTCACGCCATCTATGAAGCCAATCTAATCGTAAGTTTTTAGGTAAATAAACTATAAATAATGGAAGAAACATCTCTAATTCTTGATGTAGTGTAAATCTGTCTGATTCAGTTAATTGAGAGATGTTTTTTTTCTCCAACAAAAAATGCCATTTTCGTAATAACTTTGTTTTTGCAATTTCAGCTTTACTAAATTTAAGTTTCTCTAAAGATACAACATCTAAAATTTGAGCAATAAAAAATGATGGTAAAAACTTTTCTTTTTCTTCCTGATTAAGTTCTGCATAATTAATTTTCTCTAAATCCAAAAAAAAAGAATCTTTAGATAAATTATCAATACCAAATATATTAAATTTTTTTATCAGTAATACTGCTTCAAGAGCATTCGCTCCATTTACTATTTTCTGTATTTCATAATTAATTCTCTCTTTAGCAGCAAGATATAATTTCACTTTATTTTTTTTTATATAAGTAATTAAATTTTGATCAATTTTAAATTTCAATTCTGAAACAAATCGAAAACATCTTAATATTCGCAAAGGATCATTTAATAAATTTTTTTCAGAATGAGTTCTTAGCAAAGAAATTTCTAGATCTTTAAGCCCATTTAATGGATCTAACAAACATTTCTTATCTAATAAAAAAGCAATTGAATTAATCGAAAAGTCTCTAGAACACAAATCTCCTTCTACCGTAGATGAAACCTGATTAGCAATATCAATATCAATATGATTAAGGAAAATTCTCACTACTTCTCTTTTTTTATCTAAAATTATAAATTTTGATTCAATATTTTCTGCAATCTTTTTCCCAATTTCAATTGCATTTAAAGGTACCACAATATCAATATCTACCTTTTCAGTTTTCCTTCCCAAAATAATATCCCTTATGTAACCACCAACCAAATATGATCCTTTAGGTAAAAAACCTAATATAAAATCCAAATCATGAAATTTTATACTTTTTTCTAATTCATCAATAATTAGTGTATGATTTGTGTGAATTCTATTTTTCATTTTACTTATTTATTATGTGCATTTGCATCAACTGTAAATGGGTTGATAGATGTATCACGTATCATGATGTTGAGAATAATCATGGTGTAGATCACATATGTGATCTACCTGATTTTAAAGCAAAAAAACCATTCATTCATGTCAATATAGTTAAAGATAATAATGGTGATTATAAAACTGATTGGGATGTACAATCTTGTGAAAGTTTTGAAAATGAATTTGGTAAATGGTCTAAATGTAATCCAGGTATGGAATTACCTGTTTAAAGGTAATAGATGACAAATAAACCCATACAGAGAGAAAATTACCCTGCATTAGTGATTCATAGCTCAGACATTTCTTTTGGCTTTGGGTATAGAAAAAACAATAAATCTCAATTTGATGAATTTTTCATCAAAAAATTTGATAATGACCTTTGCAACAACTTAATAAATGATCTTAACAAATTCATTTCCAAAGAAAATTTACAAAAAATAAATAAGTTATCTGTCAGTGTGGGGCCTGCAAATTTTAATGCTTCACGACTTATTGTAGTTTTAGCAAGAACTATCTCACAACAATTAAATTGTCCTCTAGATAGTTTTAGTTCATTTGAAATAATGGCAAAAAGAATTGCATCAAAAAATAATATCTTTATCAGCAAAAAATCATTCTGGATTTACAAAAAATTAAAACGAAAGGGTGTAATTGCTGGTAAATATGAAATTTGTCATAACGAAAAAAATTCCTCTGATCTAATCATTAGAGAAACAGTGTTACCAAAAGTTGTCAAAGAACTTGATAGTAAAGAACTTTTTTTTGAGGCTATTTATGATGATGAAGAAGATTTAAAAGAACTATTAGATTTATCGAATAAAAATTTATTAAATTCAAATGTAGATTCTTGGAAAACAGTTTTGCCTCTTTACCCTATTTCTCCAATTAACTAAATATTCATCCAATTAAATAATTAATTTCATCTTGAAGGTGCATTGTTACAGAATTCAGATCATCTCTTGATGAACTTTGTGGAGGTTGAACAGGTTTTCCAACTTTAATAACTATTTTTGAAAATAAAGGAATACAGAATTTAAATCTCATTACTCTATGTGAATTAACTATTGCGACAGGCAATAATAATTTTTGATTTTTAAAAGCTAATAAAGCTGCACCTTGTTTGGGCTTATTCACTCGACCATTTTTTTGACGAGTACCATCAATAAAAATTCCAATACTATTATCATTTGATAATTTTTTGCATGCTGTTTTAATTGTATTTTTATCCGCAATTCCTCTTTTTACAGGATACGCTCCACAAGCCTTGATAATAAAGCCAAGAAAAGGTACTTTAAAAAGTTCTGCCTTAGCCATAAAAGATATATTACGTCCAAGAGCATGTCCTAACAAAGGAGGGTCAAGCAAAGAACCATGATTAGAAACAACTATAAAAGAATCTTTTTGCGGAATATTTTCTCTACCTATTAAATAGCCTCTAAATACAAATTTATAAATTGGAAATACTAAAAGTTTGCTTACTAATTGATAGATTAATTTTTGAAAAACATCATTTTTCATAAAGATTAATATGATATTTGACCAGAAGATGAAACTTGAGAAATTTTCACATCTTTAAGATGTCTCTTGCCTAAACTGCTTAGTACATTAGAAGGGCCAATTTCAACAATATGAAGATCAGTATCTTTTGCAATTAAATCCATAGTTTCTCGCCACCTCACTCCATTGCACATTTGCTTTTCTAATCTAATTTTAAGCTCGTTGGGATCACTACAAAGTGAAGGTTCATAATTACTTATGACTGGGAATGAGGGATTATGGAATTTAATCTGTTTTAAATACTCAGAAAATTTTGATGAAGGTTCATTCATAAATGGGGAATGAAATGCACCTGAAACATTTAATTTCAAGAATCTTTTACAAGAAATTTCTCTCGATAAATCATCTAATGCATCAGTAGAGCCTGATAAGACAACTTGGGAAGAGCTATTATCATTAGCAATTACAATATCATCAATTTTTTGTACTAATAGATCAAGTTGATTTCTATCAAAACCAATTACTGCTGCCATAGATCCTTTGCCAGCATTTACCATTAATTGAGACCTTTCTTTTATTAGGGAAACACAATCTTCGAATGAAAAAACATCCGCACAATATAGTGCAGTGATTTCTCCTAGACTATGTCCAGCAACATAAGTTGGTTTAAAACCTTTATTTTTCAAGGCATCTAATAAAATTGATTCAACCAAAAAAAGACATATTTGTGTATTTATTGTGTTATTTAAATCAGTAAGAGGATTTGTTGGTTCAATATTTAACTCACAAATTTCAAATAAATTCCTCTGAAATATCTCAGATGCATAACTAAACCTCTCTTTTGCATTTGGCAAATTTTCAATTTGTTTTGCCATTCCAATTTTTTGCGAACCCTGTCCAGGGAATACCCATGCAACTGTCATAATGCTCCTTTTTTTTTAACCCCATTTAATGAGGGCTGCACCCCAACTTAACCCAGCACCAAAACCACTTGTAGCAATAATATCATTTTGTTTAATTCTATTATTTCTAATAGCCTCATCTATCACTAGTGGAATTGTTGCTGCTGAAGTATTACCGTATTTTTCTAAATTGCTAAGAATTTTTTCTCCAGGGATTTTCAACCTGTCTCCTACAGAGTCCAATATCCTTTGATTAGCTTGATGCAATACAAGCCAATCAACTTCATCAGAAGTATAGTTCATTTTATTAAACAACTTTTCAAGAATTATCGGAACTTCTCTAACTGCAAATTTATACACTTCCTGACCATTCATCTGAATTGGAGAAAAAGCTCCACTTAAAAAATCAATTTCATCAATTATTAAATCCTTATTATTTTTTGATGGAAGATTCAGAAAAGACCCTCTTTCTCCGTCAGTTCTCATATCAAAACCAATTAAATTATCAAATTGATTAGTGGCTTCAATTGCTAAAGCACCTGCACCATCTCCAAAAAGAATACAACTTCTTCTATCATTCCAATCGACAAAGCTTGATAGTTGATCTGCTCCTATAACAATAGCCCTTTTAAAACTACCACCTTTTAAAAATTGTGAGGCTGTAATTAAGGCAAATAAGAAACCACTACATGCTGCAGTTAAATCGAAAGCTACAGCATTAGCTGCACCTAATTTAGCTTGAATGGATGGCGCTGATCCAAATAAATCATGCGGAGTAGAAGTAGCTAAAACAATCAAATCAATTGTTTCAACATCCCAATTAGCCATTTCTATAGCAGTTAGAGCCGCCTTATAGCCCATCTCATTAACATTATCACCTAAGTTAGAGATTCTTCTCTCAGAAATACCTGTTCTAGATGTTATCCATTCATTGCTTGTATCAACCTTTTGACTAATTTTTTGATTGGTTAATATTTGATCAGGTACATAACTTCCGCTTCCCTTGAATGATACTCCAATCTGATTAAAATCTATTCCTTCCAAAAGAATTTTTTAGTTACTTATATTAGTCAAACATAAATTTGACTCAATATGTTTTATGAATTTAAAACTTGAAGCTTTTGCAGTTGATTTAAATTTTCCATAACACCATGATTCACTGCAGAGTGTGCCAAGCGAAGAGCACTAACTACTGATAAAGATTTGCTACTTCCATGACCAATAACGCAAATACCATTTACCCCAAGTAATAAAGCTCCGCCATGTTCGGCATGATCTAGCCTTTTCTTAATTCTGAGTAGATTACTTTTTAAAAAAGCTGAACCAACTTTCCCCCGCCTTCCACGGGGTAGCTCAGATCTCAAAATATCCAATAAAACTCCTCCCACAGATTCAAGAAATTTTAATAATATATTTCCAGTAAATCCATCACAGACTACTACGTCGAAATTACCTGATAATACATCTCTCCCTTCACAATTACCTCCAAAATCAAAACTTTTTTCAGAGGATAATAATGCAAATGTTTTTAGAGATAAATCATTACCTTTGCATTCTTCTTCTCCGATATTTAAAAGGCCAATTCTTGGTTTTTTTACTTGTAAGACATCTTTTGCATAAATATTACCTAGAAGAGCAAATTGATGCAGATATGATGGCTTACAATCTGTATTGGCACCGACATCTAAAACTAATACTGGGCGAGTTTGATCCCTTGTTGGAAATAATGCTCCTATAGCTGGTCTATCAATCCCTTTCAATCTTCCAATTCTAAATATTGCAGAAGCCATCATGGCGCCTGAATTTCCCGCTGAATAAACAGCTTCAGCTTTATTATTTCTCACTAAATCCATTGCAACGTTTATACTTGCATTTTTCCTTTTTCTAACTGCAGTAGCTTCTTCATTCATTCCAATAGGATCTCCACTATCAATTAATTCAAGACGATTATTACCAATTTCATTTTCTAATAATTCTGCTAAACCTGTTTTTTCTGCTGCATCTTTAACTGTTTCAATTTTGCCTACGAATTTTATATTTATTGGAAATCTACTTATTGCTTCAAGGCAACCCTCAAGAATTGGACCAGGAGCATAATCTCCACCCATACCATCAACAGCGATCCAAATTCTTTTAGATTGAGTTTCCTCCACCCTATCTAAAATATTATCGTTATTTTGTAATCTTTTTAATGGGTCAAAAACTAATGGTTGTAATGTATTTTTAGCTATTGAGCTAGCATTTGAAACAACACTGCTTGCAGTATTCACAACAGATTCAGCGCTTGAAACTACATTACCTGCAACATTACCTGCCACATTACTCGCGACATTACTAGCTGTGCTCACGACAGAACCAGCACTAGAAACTACATTACCTGCTACATTGCCAGCGGTTACTGCAGAACTAGCAGCAGTATCTACTATTGAAGTTACAGCCGAGTTTCTTTTGTACCAGATAACTAATCTTCTGATAGCTCTGGGCTTATTAATCTTTTGTACACTTTCTTTACCCATTTATTTACCGTCAAAAGGACTAATATCTACAATTCTTTGAAAAAGATATCCTGTACCCCTTGCTGTTAATATCAATTCAGGATTGGCTGGATCAGCCTCGAGTTTTGATCTTAATCTTGATATATGAACATCGACTACTCTTGTATCTACGTGTCTCTCAGGTGTATATCCCCAAACTTCTTTCAGAATTTCTCCTCTACTAAAGGGCTCGCCTGACCTACTTACCAAAAGCTCTAAAAGACTAAATTCCATTCCGGTTAATCTAATTCTTTCATCGCTTTTAAAGACTTGTCTTCGATTTGTATCAATTTTTATATCAGTAACTAAAATTAATCCTGAGTTAGGCATTCCAGGAATTTGTTCTTTGTCAATTCTTCTTAAAACACATCTAATTCTAGCTTCTAATTCCTTAGGACTAAATGGCTTAACAACATAATCATCAGCTCCTAATTCTAGACCTGTTATCCTGTCTGCAACATCTCCTAGCGCAGTTAACATAACAATTGGAACATCAGAATCTTTCCTTAATTCTTGACAAACCCCATAGCCATCTAATTTTGGCATCATAACGTCAAGTACAACTAAGTCAGGCTCATAATCTTTAAATAATTTTAGTGCTTCTTTACCATCACTTGCAGTTACTACTTTGTAACCAATCATGGAGAGGCGCGTCTCCAAAATTCTTCTAATACTTGCCTCGTCATCTGCGACAAGAATTGTTTCTTTAGTTTGACTAGATAGAGCCATTTGTTTCTATTAGCTAATCAGTAAGAGAATTAATTATTATCCTAATCTAACTTGTAGAGGGGCAATATCCCAAACATTCTAGTTCTAATACTTGATTCAAAAACTAAATGTCTAGCAAATTATCTACTTTTATTTGTCAGAATTGCGGATCTGAAACTTCTCAATATTTTGGTAGATGCTTAAATTGCAACTCATGGAATTCCATTGTTGAAGAAATAAAAAGTAAGAGATCTAAATATCAAGAAATAAAAAACAGTAAAAAATCTATACCATTTAACGAGATTTCATCAAAAAAAATATCGAGATTTACAAGTGGTTTTATGGAATTTGATCGAGTGCTTGGAGGAGGAATCGTACCTGGATCTGTTGTTTTACTTGGAGGAGAACCAGGCATAGGTAAAAGCACAATAGTTCTTCAATCAGCAGGAAAAATATCTCTCAATGAGAAAGTTTTATACATAACTGCAGAAGAATCTTTAGAACAAGTAAAAATTAGATGGGAAAGATTAAATCAAAATAGTATTGATTTAAAAATTTTTGCAGAAACCAATTTATCTCTAATTATTGAAGAAATCAAACGTTTAAATCCAAGTTTCGCGATTATTGATAGTATTCAAGCCATCCATAATCATGAAATGGAAAGTTCGCCAGGATCAGTCTCTCAAGTTAGAGCATGTTCATCTGAATTGCAAAATCTCGCCAAAGACAATAACATTGCCCTTTTAATAATTGGTCATGTAACCAAAGATGGTGCTTTAGCTGGTCCTAAAACTCTGGAGCATTTAGTTGATACAGTAATCAACTTTGAAGGAGATAATATTTCTTCACATAGATTACTAAGAAGTATAAAAAATCGATTTGGATCAACCTTTGAAATTGGAATTTTTGAAATGCTTGAACATGGCTTGCGAGAGATAAAAAACCCAAGTTCAGTATTTACAAATAAAGAAAATATTTCAGGTGTAACAACTACGATTACAAATGAAGGTACTCGACCATTAGCAGTTGATATACAAGCACTAGTAAATAAAACTTTCTACAGTAATCCAAGACGAACTACAACTGGAATTAGCATCAATCGTTTACATCAAATTTTAGCTGTTATTGAAAAACACGTTGGTATAAAATTATCTGAATTTGATTGTTATGTAGCTACTGGTGGGGGTTTTGAGATTAATGATCCTTCATCTGACTTAGGTGTAGCGATATCAATTTTATCAAGTCTGAAAAATATTCCTCCTTTGGCTAACAGCTCCTTTATTGGGGAATTAGGTCTGAGTGGTCAGGTTAGAAAATCTAATAACCTTAGGACAAAGATAGAAGAAGCTGTAAGACTAGGGATCAAAAATATCGTAGTGCCAAAATTTGAGGAGGAACTGAATAATAATTTCCAAAATTTAATAAATATCAAAGAGATATCCAATATTAAAGAAGCAGTTGATTATTCTTTATCAAAATAAAAAAATCAAAGGTACATATCAATTGAGCTTCTGCCTGAATTTTTCAACCAATTCTCTATATCTAGATACCCACCTGGATAAAGTCTCACTGCTTTAGACCAGACTTCAGCAGCTTTATCAAACCAAATATCTCTCTGATCTAAATCACCATTTTGCTCAGCATATCTCCCCCTTTTTTCATAAATTAAACCTATATTTTTTAAGCATGATGGTTGTTTAGGATTTTCTAATAATGCTTTTTCATAAGTTTCAATAGACAAATCTTCTTCACCGTTACTCATATATATAATTGCCATATTTTTTAAAGTCTCACCCCTATCAATTTTATTTTCTTCAAGCAGTAGGCTCTCTTTGTAATACTCTAATGCTTCCGAATAATCCCCATTATTTTGTGCAGCTAACCCATCTCTATAATAAATATATGCCTTTTTTTCTTTCTCAGCGATCGGCATAATTTTTACAATAGATTCAGCAATTACAGTAAAAGCTTTATCAATAAAATTGTCTCTGTTTTGATTACTAGGCACTGCTCAAGATCTAATAAATTTAATATAGTAATTTAAAAAATAACTATTTAAAAAGTCTATTACATTTATTATTATAATTAAATATAAATGTAAGCATTAATTTGCTTCTATCGTGAAAAATATGGAGAGCATTCAACTAAGCGTTACAGGAATGAAGTGCGGAGGTTGTGTTAGTACTGTTGAAAAAATATTGAATAATTCAGATGGTATTAAAAATGTTTCTGTTAACTTGCTTACTGAAAGTGCTTATTTTGAAATTACCTCGAAACAAATAGAAATAGAATCAGTTCTCGAAATTCTTAAAGAGAATGGTTTCCCATCAAAGATTTATATAAACGATTTTTCAAAAAAAATAAATAAAGCAGAATTAGAAAAAAAAAAGAAGTGGAATAATCAATGGAAAAAACTAACTTTTGCCCTATTACTATTATTATTTTCAGGATTAGGTCATCTAGCAGAAGGAAGATACATAAATTTTCCAATATTGGGTAATATATTTTTTCACGCTTCATTAGCAACGTTAGCTCTATTATTTCCAGGCAGAGGAATAATTATTAATGGCTTTAAATCATTTATTAAGAACCATCCCGATATGGATTCTTTAGTAGCTCTTGGAGTAATTAGCGCATATACAACAAGTCTTCTATCCTTAATATTTCCTACAACTGGTTTTCCTTGTTTTTTTAATGAACCAGTTATGCTCTTAGGCTTCATAATGATTGGGCGTTACTTAGAAGAAAGAGCAAGATATCAAACTGGTTCATCCATTGGAGAATTATTAGATCTTCAACCTGAAATGGCAAATATCTGCACAGAAGATAATCAAATAAAGTCAATAAGAGTTAACACTTTAAGACCTGATCAAGAGATTCAAGTTTTAGCAGGAGACAGAGTGCCTGCTGACTGCATTGTCACCCGAGGTAATTCATATGTTGATGTTTCACATATTACTGGAGAATCCAAACCTAGAAGTAAAAGAAGGCGAGAATCTATCAAGTGGGTCTTTAAATCTTAATTCAACTCTTAGACTTAAAGTACAAAAGGTCGGAAGAGATTCTTCTCTTGCAAAACTAGTAAATCTTATTGAGTCTGTAAACTCTAGAAAACCTCACATTCAAAGCATTGCTGATGAAATTGCAGGTAAATTTACTTACTTTGTACTTATTTTTGCTACTTTAACCTTCCTCTTTTGGTGGAAGGGGGCAAGAAACATATGGCCTGATTTATTAAGTCATAATAATGAATTAATCACTCACTCAAGTCATACACTTCATAGTTCGCTTGGTAGTAATGCTGAAAATTTCCTGAGTTTAGCAATTCAATTATCAATTGCCGTTTTAGTGATAGCTTGTCCTTGTGCATTAGGTTTAGCCACTCCAACTGTAATCACTGTCGCATCAGGTAAAGCAGCAAAAAAGGGGGTTTTATTTAAAGGCGGGGATAAAATAGAGATGGCTTCAAAAATTAATCATATTATTTTTGACAAGACAGGTACTTTAACAAAAGGTAAGCCTTTCATTGTTGATTACAAAAATAATGATGATCATTCATTTTTATTAAAAATAGCTGCCAGTTTAGAAAAGGAAAGCAGACATCCAATCGCAGATGCCTTAATTCAAGAGGCAAAAAAACAAAATTTAAGTTTATTTCCAATAAAAAAAATTTTTACTCATTCAGGGCGAGGTATTTCAGGAGAACTTGAGTCAATTGATGGACTTATTAATATTGGAAATATTCAATGGCTACTAAGCAAAGGAATAATTATTGATAGTGATGCAAAAAAAATCATTGAAAATGAAGAAACAAAAACGAACACTATCATTGGAGTAAGTATCAAAGATAAGTTATTAGGCTTTATTTTGCTCGGAGATTTACTCAGAGATGATTCAATTAAAACAGTTCAAAATTTGAGAGAAAACAAATTCAAAATTAATATTTTAAGTGGCGATAGAAAACAAACAGTTTTAGCTCTAGCAAAAAAAATTGGTTTTAAAGAAACAGAAGTAAAATGGGATCTTCTTCCTGAAATGAAGCTAAAGACTATAGAAAATTTAAAAATCAATAATAAAGTAGCAATGATTGGTGATGGTATTAATGATGTCCCAGCCTTAGCATCGTCAGACTTAGGAATTGCGGTAGGATCAGGGACTCAAATAGCCAAGGCAAATGCAGATGTAGTATTAATGGGAGATCAACTAAATGGATTACCCTACGCCTTAAATCTTGCAAAAAAAACTATATTAAAAATAAAGCAAAATCTAACTTGGGCTTTTGGTTACAATCTACTAGCTATACCTTTAGCCGCAGGCATTTTATTCCCTAAATACGGTATTCTTCTTACTCCCTCAATAGCAGCATTATTGATGGCTATTAGCTCTATTACAGTTGTAATTAATGCTTTATCCTTGGATTAAATGAAAGGTAAATTTATCGTTATTGAGGGTATTGATGGATGTGGTAAAACTACCCAAATAGATGAACTCTCTAAATGGCTGCCTAATAGTGGTCTAATAAAGAAAGGGTCCAAATTAATCACAACTAGAGAGCCTGGAGGAAGTCTTTTAGGAAAAAAACTTAGAGGACTGATTCTTGATAATAATGACAATAACAAACCTTCATCGCTTGCGGAATTATTGCTTTATTCAGCGGATAGAGCTGAACACGTTTCCAAAATTATTTCACCTGCTTTAAATAACAATGATTGGGTAATAAGTGATAGATTTTCCGATTCCACACTGGCTTATCAAGGTTATGGAAGAAATATAAATTTAGAAATAATTAAAAATATTGAATCTATTGTGTGTCAAGGAGAATCTCCTGATCATACTTTTTTTCTTAGAAATTTCTCCAGAAGAGAGCTTATTCCGAAGAAAAAATGAAATTCCAGATAGAATAGAATCAGAAGGCATTAAATTCTTAGAAAAAGTAAATGAAGGCTTCAAAATAATTGCCAAAGAAAAAAAGTGGACAGTAATATCTGCCTCCCAAAATATCAAAACTATTTCTAATCAAATTAAAGAGACTTTGCTAAATAATTTTTCTAACAACAAATGATCGAGGTTAAAAAAAATAATTTTTTTTTGAATAAAGAAGTCAATAATTGTCTTAATAACATAATTAAAAACAAATCATTTGCTAATGGTTATATATTTTATGGTGCTGAAGGAGTAGGGAAAAAACAAACTGCTCTTAAATTTATAAAAGAGATTTTCAAACAATCTTCACAAAGCGAGAATGTTGAAGAGAGAATTACCAACAATAACCATCCTGATTTTCTAATTATCGAACCTGACTCTCCTTTGGCAACTAAAAATCCAGGAAGTTCTCATCTCGAAAAAATAAAAAAAAATGGATCTGAAATTATTAAGATTGCTCAAATACGAAATATAAAAACTTTTCTTGGTCAAAAATCTATAAACTCAGAAAAAAAAATTGTTTTAATTATAGATGCACACCTCTTAAACGAAGCAGCCTCGAATTGCCTTTTAAAAACCTTAGAAGAACCTAGTAACGGCATTTTTATTTTACTAACATCTAAATTAAATCTTCTCTTAGATACGATAATTTCAAGATGTCAAATCGTGAGATTCAGATCCTTTTCTAGTAAACAGATAAAGTTTATTTTAAGAGATTATTTAGATACCTATAAATTTAATATCAATACAGAATTAAAAATTGAAGATTTAATAAACTCTGCAAATGGATCTCCAAATCAATTATTAAAAAATATTGAAGTTTGGAATGATTTTTCAGATGAAATTATAAATAAATTAGATTCTCCATTAAAAAATAGTCTAGAAGTATTAGAGATATCTAAATTAATATCTGAAAAATTAGAAATTCATCAACAGATTTGTTTAGTAAATTTAATTCAAACTATTTGGTGGAGAAAAACAAAAAATATTGATTTAATCAACAAACTTGAAAATTTAAAAATTCTCTTAAAAAAACACATCCAACCAAGGTTGGCATGGGAAATTACTTTATTAAAAATTTTAATGGAGATAAATTAATCTATGGCAGAATTTATCAAGTCAGGATTTCTTGCTTGAATAAACTCTTGCCTAGCGGTTTCCACTTGAGAACCAATAGGTAATTCAAGACAATAGCCAGCACCATAAACGGTTTTTATATATATAGGCTTACGTGGATCGGGTTCAAGTTTAGTGCGAAGGTGTCTAATATGAACCCTTATTGTCTCAATATCATCATCAGGTTCATATCCCCATACTTCTTTGAGAATTAATGCTGGCGATACAGTTTGACCATGTCTCTGCAAAAGACAATGAAGCAATTCAAATTCAAGATGCGTTAATCTAACAGGTGATTCGAACCAGATAGCTTCAAATCTTTCAGGAACAAGGGTTAAAGGGCCATAATTTAATATTTCTTGCTGGTTACTAGAATTCAATTGTGCTCTGTTGGTTCTTCTTAATAACGCTTTTATGCGTACATGTAATTCTTCCAAATCAAATGGTTTAGTGATGTAATCATCTGCTCCAGAATTAAAACCAGTCACTTTATCTTTAAGGCCACCTAAAGCAGTTATCATCAAAATTGGAATATTTGATGTTCTTTCATCTCTTCTAAGTCTTTGGCATAAAGTTAATCCATCAACATTTGGTAGCATTAAATCTAAGAGTATTAAATCTGGTGAATATTGAAGAGCTAAAGCTTGACCTTTTATTCCATCTTCAGCTT
This sequence comes from Prochlorococcus sp. AG-347-K16, assembly GCA_003281405.1. Classification (GTDB taxonomy): domain Bacteria; phylum Cyanobacteriota; class Cyanobacteriia; order PCC-6307; family Cyanobiaceae; genus Prochlorococcus_A. Next base: position 125,027 of record QCCD01000003.1, read on the forward strand.
TTTGGACATCGAAACCAGAATGCTCTAAATGTCTAGCCACCAAATCACGCATATCACGATCATCTTCAATTAAAAGGATTGAAATTTTCATATTTATGAACTATTAAATTAAAATTAAGTTTTAGTATTATGATTCTCTCAAGAATTTATAAAGATTGCTGAATTACTGTAAACAATTTTATCAATTAGAATTATCAAATAACTTAGTAATAGCAATGGATTAGATAGAAATTGCAATTTTTAAAAAAGTTTAAATTTTAGAATTTCTTTCGATTCTATTCACTTTTTCTTAATAATCAAAGGACAATTAGAAAGAAAAAATGGTTCAATTTGAGAGAATATCTAATTCATATTGCCATTATTAAGGTTTAAAAAAATTGAATTAAATTGAGATTCTCAGTTTTTAAATAGGTATTAAATAAGTTTAAAATTTTTAATTTCTCCAAAATGTTTAAACTTATAATTTTGTCTATATTAAAAAAAATTTAAGTATTAATGAAAAAGAAGCCTATTATCTATTCTGATTTATCAAAAAAACAACTAGAAAATCTTAAAGAACTTTACATTCAAAAAAAAGTTGAATCGATGAGTCATCAAGAACTTAAACAATATGTATTAGAAATTATTTCTCATCAGATAAACGACACTATTGGCAAAGAAGAAGAAATGGAAGCATGGCGAGAAATGTCAGATTTTTTTGGAGAACAATTTGAAACAAATATCTTAGAAATACAAACAAAATACATTGACGATAAAAACGTAATTGAAACAGAAATAGATTCTCAGAAGCAAAGAATAGAATTACTTGAAAGGAATAATTTGGATCAAGAAAAAAAAGGATATGTGGGATGACTAGAATTTCCTAAATGGGGTAGTAATTCAAGGGATATAAACAAAAATATAAATTAATTTTAAAAAATAAAATTCAGTCAAATAACTTTTTTTTTATTTTTATGGAGAATTTGGCAAGTGTTCTAGTTACTGTTCTTTAAAACCATTTTTTAATACATAAATAGTTGTTAGAACGGTAAATTTTTTTAATTTAAATGTTCTATATACTGTACTTAATATTACATCAAATATACTTGATTAAATCTTCAGCTAACCACTATTTAACAAAAAAGAAGTCAAAGAAATAAAAAAGTCACCTTTTTAGGGTGACTTTGGATAACTTTTTGGAATTTATAAACTCCCCGGGCGGGATTCGAACCTGCGACCAATCGATTAACAGTCGATCGCTCTACCGCTGAGCTACCGAGGAATATAAAATGAATTTAGCTCTTTAAAGTACCTTATGACAAGTACAAAAGTTAATTATATTGAAATTTTGATGGTTCTTGCCAACTAGATAAAAAACCATTTTTCAACTCTGCTACTGCATTAGCATAAGTTAATTCTTCATAACGATGAGTAATCCACAAAGCCGATAAAGGTTTTTTATGGTCACTTGTAAGATTTTTAATAGTTTGTAAAACTTTTAATTGGCTTGTTTGATCAAGTAAAGCTGTAGGCTCATCTAAAAGAATAAAATTTCTGTTACTAATCAGAGCGCATGCAATAGTTAAGCGTTGTTTTTGCCCCCCGCTTAAAGTATAAACTGGCCTTTTTTTCAAAACCAGTCATTCCTACCTGATCAAGAACATATTCAATTTTTTTATTAATTTCATTTTGACTTATATTCTGATTAATATTAATCAGAAGTTCACTCCTACAATTTGGCATCAATATTTGATGATCAGGGTTTTGAAACACCATGCCAATATTTGCATTAGAGTCAATGAAACCATTTTTGGGTTTAATTATTCCATTAATTAATTTTAAAAGAGTACTTTTTTCCGCTTCCATTTTTACCTACGACCATCCAAAATCCAGGTTTTTTTTTATTGAGAGGTTACATTAAAAAATTAAATTTTCTTTTTCTCCAGGATATGAAAAAGAAACATCTTTAAATTGAATATGAGGTGTTTCATTTTCAAGGGAATTTCGCATTATTTCTATCAATCTATGTTGAGAGAAAATCCTGGTCTTTTCGCCCCTCCTGCTACTGACGATTTTTCATATATCTGAACAGAAATGATTTCTTTAGCTCTTACAGCAATTAATTTATCTTGCACTTTGTCACACCTTAATTCGATCAAGTTTGAGGATTCTAAAGTTTCATTCATAGAATTTTTTATTTCATCATAAATTCGCTTAACATCATCAAATTCTTTCTTCTGAATTGAAAGTGGAAAAGGTGAATATCTCAGACTTAGTTCCAACGAATACATAATCATAATAAAAACTACCTTTTATATTACTAAATATTTTTTCACAAGAAGTTATTTAAATTAAATTCTTTTGAGAAAATTATATAAAAGATCTTTAAATACAATTATTATTAATATAGGAGATTTTATTTTGCATTTTAAACAATAATTTCATGGAAATAGCAAATGATATAACTTCTCTAGTTGGAAATACCCCATTAGTTAAATTAAATCGAATCAGAAAGTATTTTGATTGTTATCCAGAAATAATCGCCAAACTAGAAAGTTTCAATCCATCAGCATCCGTTAAGGATAGGATCGCTTATTCAATGTTATGTAAAGCTGAAGAAGAAGGATTGATAACACCAGATAAAACAACCTTAATTGAAGCAACTAGTGGGAATACTGGGATCGCATTAGCAATGGTTGCTGCAGCAAAAGGCTATAAATTGATATTAACTATGCCGGATACGATGAGTATTGAGAGAAGGGCAATGTTGAGAGCATATGGAGCGGAATTACAGTTAACACCGGGGAAAGACGGAATGAAAGGAGCTTTAGATTTAGCTAATGAGTTGTCTTCAACGATTGCAAATAGCTATCAATTTAATCAGTTTGAAAACTTTGCTAATCCAGATATTCATGAAAGAACAACGGCCCAAGAAATATGGTCCCAATCCAATAACAATTTAGATGGACTAGTTACAGGAGTAGGCACAGGAGGAACAATTACTGGTTGTGCACGTTTTTTGAAAAAAGTTAATCCAAATTGCAAAATTTATGCCGTAGAGCCCAAAAAAAGTGCTGTGATTTCCGGAGAAAAAGCAGGATCTCATTCGATTCAAGGAATTGGAGCGGGTTTCGTACCAAAAGTCCTTAATACTAAATTAATTGATGAAATTATAAAAATAGATGACGATGAGGCATTTTATTATGGGCGTTTATTAGCTAGATTGGAAGGCCTTTTATCTGGCATCAGTAGTGGCGCAGCTTTAGCAGCAACTATAAAAATCGGCAAAAGAAAAGAACTAATGAATAAAAGATTGATAGTTATTCTTCCAAGTTTTGGAGAAAGATATTTATCAACAGCAATGTTTGAATCTAATACTTCAATTCAAGCCAGAAAAGATGGTTATCTTTAATGCATAATTTATAAAAATGAAAAAAAATTTATATGAAGAATTAGGTCTCAAACAAAATGCAACCAGAAGTGAAATTAAATCTTCATATCGCTCTTTAGTTAAGCAACATCATCCAGATGCAGGCGGCAAGAAAGAACGATTTCTTGCAATACAAAATGCCTGGGAAACTCTAAATGACCCTATCAAAAAGAAACAATACGATAGCAGTTTTTCCTTTTCCAACTCATCATTTGATTCATTAAATGAAAATTGGGAAGAGAAATTTAATTCAAAAAAACATAATTCTTCAATTAAGGACAAAGAAGTTGAAACATGGATTAAAGAAATTTATAGTCCGATAAATAGATTAATTAGTCAAATCATTAAACCTTTGAATAAAGAAATAAAAGAACTATCTGCGGATCCATATGATGACGAACTAATGGAAAATTTTTGCAGTTATATTATTCTTTCACAAAAGAAAATGGAAAAAGTTGAAAAAATTTATAACAAAAAAATAGTTCCAAAGTCTATTTCAGCTTTAGGCCTCGATCTTTATCATTGTTTTTCACAAGTTAAAGATGCGCTATCAGAATTTGATAGATATACACAAGGATACGTAGATAATTACTTATTTGATGGAAAAGAAATGATCAGAGAAGCAAAAAGAATACAATCAAAGATGTCTATCGAGAAAAAAAATAAAGACTTTTAGATATAAAATTTTATTGAGTATATTCTTTAAGTTGATCTAATTTAAACCAAACATCTGGAACAGGTCTGCGCCATCGAACCTGAGCATATTCGTCTTTGACTGAAAGAATCTCTCCAGGACCTTCAAAGACATAATTAGGTAGATCATCATCACTGGCTAGCGCTTCGATACTTTTTATATAATTTTCTCTATCTACAAAAACTAAGCTTCCTTTCTTGAGAAGTTTCTTTGGAATTGAATCTGTCATAATAAATTCAAGGAAGTTATTTGAAATTCATTATACAAAAACTTGTTTGAAAACTATTGAAAAAAATTTATACCGGAATAATAATTACAAACGTCTAAAAAATTTAATAGCCTTAAATGATAAACATCTATAAGATATGCGTCTTTTACTACTTGGCTGCACTGGATTTGTTGGTAAAGAATTAGTACCAACACTAGTCAATGAAAATCACGAAATATACATTGTAAGTAGAAAACCCATTAGTCAATTAAAGCTTGATTTAGATTTCAATAAGTTTAAATTTTTTCAAATAGATTTATCAAAAGAAAAAAACTGGAATAACGAAAATCTTCTAAATATTTTAAGAGAGACAGATGGAATTATTAACTTGATGGGAGAACCCATAGCAGACAAAAAATGGACTTCTGAACAAAAACAGGAGCTTGAAAATAGTCGTATTAACACCACGAAATTTATGATGAAGACCCTTAAAAATTTAAAAATAAACCCAAAAGTCATTATAAATGGATCAGCTATAGGTTATTACGGTACAAGCTTGTCTAGTGAATTCACTGAAAATAGTCCTGGAGGAAAAGACTTTTTATCTAATCTTTGCAAAAAATGGGAAGCGGTCGCCACTGAAAAACCATTTTTCTCAAGGTTAGTTATTTTTAGAATTGGAATTGTTCTAGAGAAAGACGGAGGAGCATTAGGAAAAATGCTCCCTATATTTAAAATTGGATTAGGTGGACCAATTGGAGATGGTAAGCAATGGATGAGTTGGATTCATAGAAGTGATTTATGTGCATTAATTATTCAAGCATTAGTTGATAAAAAGTATTCGGGAGTATTTAATGCTGTTGCACCAAATCCAGTATTAATGAGAGAATTTACTCAGATATTAGGCAAATGTCTGAATAGACCTAATTTACTTCCAGTGCCTGGAGCGGTTTTAAAAATATTGTTAGGAGATGGAGCGAAAGTTGTTTTAGAAGGACAAAAAGTAATTAGCAGTAAAATCAAAAATTATAATTTTAAATATCCTCTTCTTGAGAAAGCAATTTACGCCTCCACCAAGAATTAATACCGTTTACTAAAGCACCAATAATAAGAATTGTTATCAATGGAACTACAAGGGGATTCCAAACTATCTGAATAAAATTAATAAAAAGAAATATCCCATTAAATTGCATGATGATTGCAAAAATAAAAAATATTGCAAAAAAAATGACTGTAAATAAATTTATTAATAACAAATTATCGATAATTTGTTTTAACTTATTTTGATTATTCTCCTTATTCATTTTTTATAACAATATTCATATCATCAACCATTTTAGGACAAGCTTTGTTTTCACCCAGTCTTTTTTTAGCATTTTCATTACATGAGATCATAAACTTCTTATTTAGCTGTATAAGGTATATTATTTTTATGATCAAATTAATTGTCTGATTGATTTGATCATTTTTGTCTTTAAAATTACTTACACAAAAAACATATTTTCCAAGCAAACGTCTTTGCGCTTCTGCAAAAGTTTTTGTAAATTGTGGACCTTTACCTTCAATCTGAATAACCGGTTTTCCTAATCCAATCGCTTGCTCTGCTGCTGTTCCTGCCATGCTAATACAGCATCTACTTTTCAATAATATTTTGTCAAAATTATTCCAAT
>QCCD01000004.1 GCA_003281405.1 Prochlorococcus sp. AG-347-K16
ATTAATTTAATTTTGTCCTAATTTAATTCAAATTAAATTTGAAATGTTTCCTAAAAAAACATATAAACTTTATAAAGTTAGAGGTATTTTTAAATCTAATATTTTCTAGTAATTAATTATCCTGTTGATAAAGATCTTTTCTTCTCTCAGTTGTTCTTTTTAACCTTTGCTCTTTTCTCCAAGATTTAATTTCATTATGGTTCCCACTTAGTAATATATCAGGAACTTTCATGTCCCTATAAATTGGAGGCCTCGTATATTGAGGGTATTCAAGTAAATTAGAGTTATGGCTTTCTTCAATTAATGAGTTAGGGTCGCCTAGGGTTCCAGGTAATAGCCTTGTCAATCCATTAATTATCGTAATAGCAGGTATTTCACCGCCAGAAAGTACATAATCGCCAATCGAGATCTCTTCATCAGCTAAACATCTAATCCTTTCATCAAATCCTTCGTATTGGCCGCAAATAATTATTATTTGATCCAAATTTGACCATCTCAGCAGATCCTTTTGCTTTAAGACTTTACCCTGAGGAGTCATCAACAAAGTTTTACTTTTAGGTAATTTACTAATTGATTCATACGCCTTATATATTGGTTCAGGTTTTAATACCATACCTGCTCCTCCTCCATAAGGCTTATCGTCTACTTGTCTGTAAGAGCCTTCTCCATATTCTCTTAAATCATATAAATTTACATCGATCAAACTCTTATCTTGAGCTCTTGTTATGACCCCTAAATTACTTATTAATTCAAAAGCTTTAGGGAACAATGTTATTACATCGAAATTAAAGCCACTCATCTAGAAATCTGCCTCATAACCAAACTCAATTAACCTTGATTCTTTTTTTCTCCAATTTGGAACAACTTTCACAAACAACTCTAAATGAACTTGACCATCAATTAATTTTGACATATTTAATCTTGCTGACTGACCAATCATTTTTAACATTGAACCCTTATTTCCAATAAGAATGCCTTTTTGAGTTGATCTTTCAACAATAATAGTAGCCAAAATAGCTGTAAAAACCTTACCATTTTTTCTTTTCATTTCCTCTCTCTTTTCTATCTTTACTGCGACACTATGAGGTACCTCTTCTCTTGTATTTTTTAATACCTGTTCTCTTACTAAATCAGATAATAAGTTATCTAATGGTTGGTCGCAAATCGTCTCTTCGCCATAGAGTTTTGGTCCCTCTGGAAGAAAATTAAGTGCTATATCGACTAGTTCAGAACATCCTTCTCCTTGAGAAGCACTTACAATTTGAAAGTTTCTATTTCCAAAAAATCGTCTATATTGATCTAATCGTAAAGTCCTAAATTCTTTATTAACCAAATCCCACTTATTTAATGCAACAATAAACTCAGTTTTATTTGCGATTAGAAAGTTCAAAATATATTCATCTCCTCTACCAGGTTCTTCACTTGAATCAATTACAAAAATTACCATATCAACTCCATTGATTGCAGATTTTGCGTTTTTTACTAATATCTCTCCAAGCCGATGATGAGGTTTATGAACACCTGGAGTATCAATGAAAATTATTTGCCCTTTGTCAGTAGTAAGTATTCCTTTTAATTTATTTCTCGTAGTCTGAGCTATTGGAGAAGTAATTGTTATTTTTTCTCCAATCAATTTATTTATTAAAGTAGATTTACCGACATTTGGCCTTCCTAGTAAAGTTACAAACCCAGATCTATAATTGGCCAAAGACTTTTAATGAATCCATATTAAAATTCTGATCAAAAATGAAAAAAAAAACCACAAATTTAAAAGAAGCTTCGTTCACGCAAGCAATAAACATATCAGCAAAATGGTGCAAGGAGTGGGATGAAGATTTATTAAGCGAAGAGGTTTTAGCAGATAGAATCGCAGAGCTAACTAAAACAAGAAATGGACTCAGAGGATTTTTTGCATACGCTTTATCAGATAAAGATTGTTTTTTGTTTGATAAGCTTCCTTTTTCACTTATTTACAAACTGAACGAAGGTGGTGATGCTGTAACAGAAATAGTAGTAAAAAATTTAATAATGAGTTCCGCTCAAGTTGTTATTCATCGAAGAGATAATAATCATGAATATGAGATATCATCAGAAAATATTGCAGATAGATGTAAATCTATTTTGAGACTATTAGAAACCAAGTCAGTTACAAAGTTCGTCAATCATGTCCTTAGAGATCTGGACACTATGGGTAATAGTTTTGATAATTCAGTAAAATATGATTCAGAGCAAAAGGAATTTATAAAAAAACAAATTCTTGATATCGCCCAATAAAAAAGCGTAGAACAGCTCTACGCTTTGAGTTAGCTATTTAAGTACTTTGTTTAGTCTCTTCTTCCACCGCCTTGAAGAGCAATCATTAATCTTAATATAAAAACGAAAAGATTTATGTAAGTCAAATACATACCTAAAGCCCCTGCAAGGTATTGATCATCATTGTATCTTCTTGGCATTGTGTAGAAATCTACGAAAGACATTGCCACAAATAAGACAGTTCCAAATCCTGCAATTATCAATTCAAGTCCTGAACCTCCAAAAACTCCTGGAGCAAAAAATCCCCCAATTAATTGAAAAAACATTGCTATTAGCAATCCTATCAACCCAAGGCCTACAACCCCACTTAATGCCTGACCAACACTGTCACTCATTCTTTGGCCAGTATAAGAAGCAATGACGAAAGTTATACCTGTTGCTAAAGCAGCGGTTCCAACAGATCCAATACCAATAGTTCCTATTGCTAAAGCGACTATTCCACTTAAAGTGAATCCAGTTAACAAGCTAAATCCTGTTAGTAAAGGCAATGCTTTTGCATTATTTGCATTATTTGCAGCGCTTGTTGCTATGAAAAACAAAATCAATTCTGCAATCAAAGCAACTATTGATAGAGGCTGGAAAAGTCCAGGATTTGTGGCTATGAGTGAAACACCTGCTAAAACGCCTAGAGAGGTTAGCACCATACCTCCACCGACATAGGGTAAAGCTTTTTGAACAACATTAGGTCCAACTATTGAACTTGTTTGTGCTTCACGAATAGCTTGATTGAAATTACTACTTGCTGGCATTTTTTTATAAATTTATTTACTTATTCTACTTGATTTTTAAAATTTCAGGGTACGGATCTCCAGAGTTATAAAGTTATTGATAAGCCTCAATAATTTTCTGGACTAAAGGATGTCGAACTACATCTTCAATAGTTAAATAGCAAAATTTTATACCTTCAGTTTCATAAAAGATTCTTGATGCTTCAATAAGGCCGCTTTCCTGATCTTTTTCTAAATCAATTTGTGTGATATCGCCGTTAACAACCATTTTAGATCTATCCCCCAATCTTGTTAAAAACATTCTCATTTGAGAGCAAGTTGTGTTTTGTGCTTCATCCAAGATAATCAAAGAATTATCTAAGGTTCTTCCTCTCATAAATGCCAAAGGAGCAACTTCAATAATTCCTTTATCGATTAACGAATTCGTTCTATCAAACCCGAAAATACTATGTAAAGAATCAAATAGGGGTCTTAAATATGGATCTACTTTTTGTTGCAAATCACCAGGCAGAAATCCTAAATTTTCACCAGCTTCTACAGCTGGTCTGGTTAAGACAATTTTTTCAATTTTTTTCTCGTTCAATAGCCTTGCTGCGCAAATAGTTGCTAAAAATGTCTTACCAGTTCCAGCAGGACCAATTGCGAACGTAAGATCAAAGTTTTCAATTGATTCGACATATTCTTTTTGCCTTATAGTTCTGGGTCTTAAATATCTACCTTCTTTTGAACGCGCAAGAACTTTTTTTCCAAGTTCAGCATGTGAAGACGACTCTCCCATATTTAGAGAACTTAAAGCTGCTTTAAGATCTACCTCTGGAACTTCTAAACCTTGTTCCCAAATTGGTCTTGTCAGCTCTACTAATGCAGAGGCTCTTTCAATTTTAGATATAACACCGTTCATCTCAAGTTGTAAACCTCTTATAGTTAAAGAAACTCCTGTAAGAGACTCAAACTTTTTTAAAAAAGAATTACCAGGCCCAGATAATGCAGTAGCAGCATCAGAGCTTGGCAAATCTATTGTGAAGTGACCAGTTTTGGAAACTTCCTTCATCTAAGTAATTGTATAAGAATTTGAATTGATCAACCCACTAGCTTTCGGCTTCATTACTATCTTTTTCTTCATCTTTAGATTTGGCTTTAGCTGCTTTTTTCTTCTCAAGCTTAACTTTACCAATAGCAATAGAAGGTCTTTCGATTTTTTCTAATAATCCTCCCTTCTCTAATAAAGTTCTCACGACATCAGTGGGCTGAGCACCCTGAGTAAGTCTCGTTCTTAAAGCTTCTGTATCAAGCCTAGTTTCCTTAGTTCTTGGGTTATAAAAACCTAATTCTTGTAGAGGTCTACCATCTCTTCTGGAAGTACTATTGCATGCAACAATTCTGAAACTTGCTTCTTTTTTCTTTCCAAAGCGCTTAAGGCGCAATTTAATCATCTTAAATTAATACGTTTTTAATAATAATATCACTCAAAGGGAAAAATTTAGAAACTATAAATCTGCAAACCCTTTTTTCTTTTTATTATTTTTTTGTTTTTTCATTGGTTTATAACCACTCATTCCACTCATTCCTCCCATTCCTGGCATCCCTCCCATTCCTGGCATTCCTCCCATTCCTGGCATTCCTCCCATTCCTGGCATTCCTCCGTTTGACATTTGTTTCATAAAGCCTCTCATTCTTTGAAAATCAGCTAATACTTTATCAACATCTTTTGCTTCATAACCGCTACCCTGAGCGATTCTTTGCCTTCTTGAAGGCTGAGCGGCAAGAACCTCAGGTTTTTGTTTTTCCTCAAGAGTCATTGAAGAGATCATAGATTCTATTTTCTTGAGTTGATCTTCTCCATCTTTTATCATGCCATCATCGATTTTATTCATTCCAGGAATCAATTTAATCAATCCACCAAGTGATCCCATCCTTTTAATTAATCTCATTTGCTTAACAAAATCATTAAAATCAAAAGTCGCCTCTTGAAGTTTCTTTTGCATCGCTTCTGCATCAGCAAGTTCAACTTCTTTTTGGGCTTTTTCAACAAGTGTCAATACATCACCCATACCTAAAATTCTGCTGGCCATTCTCTCTGGATGAAATGGTTGAAGTGCCTCTATTTTTTCACCGACACCTATAAATTTGATTGGTTTACCACTTATTTTTCTTATTGATAAAGCAGCACCTCCTCTTGAGTCTCCATCCAACTTAGTTAATATCGCTCCTGAAATTCCTACTTTCTCGTGAAATGACTTTGTTAAGTCTGCAGCTTCTTGCCCAATCATTGAATCAACAACAAGCAAAACTTCATCAGGGTTAGAAACTTCTTTTATTCGAACCATTTCACTCATCATGGAATCATCAATTTGCAATCTTCCTGCGGTGTCAATAATTATCGAATTAAAATCATTTTCACTAGCAAAATTCAATGCATCCTTTGCTATTTCTTCTGGTTTACTATTTTTTTCTTTAGCAGAAAAAACTTCCAATTCATATTGACTTCCCAATGTCTTAAGCTGCTCTACAGCTGCTGGTCGATAAATATCTGCAGCAACCAAAAGAACTTTTTTATCTTTTTCCTTTAAATAAAGTCCTAATTTTCCTGTTGCAGTTGTTTTACCGGCCCCCTGAAGTCCAGCCATTAAAATCACTGTAGGGCGACTTAAATTTTCGTTTAATGGAGAATTTTCATTCCCCATGATGTTAATCAATTCTTTATTGACAACTTCTATAAATTTTTGACCTGGGTTTACACCCCTAACCACTTCTTCTCCAATAGCTTTATTTTTGACATCTGATATAAACTCTTTGACTACAGACAAACTAACATCTGCATCAAGGAGTGCTCTTTTTACCTCCTTCAAGGCATCGTTAATATTATTTTCACTAATTTTTGCCTCGCCTCTTAAACCCTTTACTGCGTCTTCAAAGCGTGACGAGAGTTCATCAAACATTATTAAAAAGTAATTTTATTTATTATAGATGATCTTGAAATTTGTAATTACAAGCCACTCACGAAATCAACCAATTTCCATGATTTATTTGAAAAACCGAAAATATATCTAACTTTTAGGGGAGTCAAGGATTTTTCATTAACAAATTCCCCAGAATTCTTTACTATTCTCTCTAGATAATTTAATTCAACTAAAACAACCATCCGAGATGAAGTTTGCGATTCCAAATCAATCTTACGTATTTGGGAATTAATTTCTTTATAAATTCCCTTCTTAATGTCGTTCTGTCTTTCTTCGATTGTTCGATCAATCAAGCCTTTACTAACAATCTTTGAAAGATTAATTTCACTCTTTCCGGCCAAGTAATTACTTTTACTTAGAAGCCAACCATTAATTAAATTTCTAATATCTTCCAAAGAAGGTGAAGGGGAATTAAGTTCTTTAAATTCATAGGAAATAATTGATGTAGATTTCTCAGGAATAGAATTCAATTTGCTTGAAGGATTTTTTTTTATTTCTTGAATAATTTCTTTATCAATGGTCTTTTGATTTTTATCTTTTGCAATTAAAGGTTTTTCAGGAATAGCTTCCTCCTGAATTGATTTTTTTAAATTATTTCTTAAAAATCCAATCCCAATACCAAATACAAATAAGATCAAAAACGCATAAATATATAGTAAATAAGGTGACCGATCAATAATCTCTTTATCCTTCAAAAATTCCCCAAAACTAAACTTTAATTCTGCAATTTTTTCAATTAAAAAATTATAAAACTCAATTGGTTTTTTATTAAAGAATTCCTCATTGAATTCGTTTCCTTTGATCTCAACCTTTTCAGAGTTTTGTTTGATACCCCCAGGCCAAGGTAATTTCCTTTCATCAATATTATCTAATAAATTATCAAAATCTTCATTATTTTTTGTGGAAGAATCTTTCTCAATTCTTTGGTTTTGAAGATTTGACCTAACTGCAATTCTATTGGATTTCTTTTCTAACTTTTCAATAAACTCTTGAATTTCCCTATCTTCAAACCAAGAATCTAAATCCACCTCTTTTGAGTCAATGTCTCTATACCCCACTAAAACATCATTCTCTAACCAATTTTTACAGAAAATACATATCGCTTCTAACTTATTTTCAGGATAATTATTAAGCCAATCTCGTAAATTTTCATCAGAACTACTTGAAAACCTTGCAGAGGCCTGTTCAATATCAGCTAAAAGCAAATCTAAACAACCAATTAAAGGCATTGAATCAAGACCGGATAAATTTAGTTTCTTTAAAATTTTCCTCGCTTCAAATAATTTCTCCGGCTTTCTTCTAGAGAAACCAATAGCTGTTAAGGATAAAAAAGCTAAAAATCCTGCTTCTAATGATCCTCTTTTTTGTAATTCAAGAAACAAATCAATCTGTTCTTGCACCGTCAAGAATGGCTTAATTTGTTGAAAAAAAGCTTCAAACTCTTGCTGATTTAAATAGTCTTTATATACAGATTTATTATTACCTTCTAAACCACCTCTTTTGATTATTAAATTTTCCAACATACTTAAGCCTTTTTTATGAGACTCTTGATCATTTAGATCCCTACTAAGTAGATCTAGGATTCTGTAAGGAAGCAAAGCAACCAAGTCCTCTTCAAGTTCTTTTCTTCTGTCTCCAAGCTTTCCCATTCTTTGTAGAAGTTGTATACCTTCATGTAAAAAATCTGCGGCGTTCGAATAGGATCTAAGCTGTTGTTCTTGAATTGCAGAATCTCTAGCTGTTAAAGCAGCCAATAATGTTAAATCAGCTTCTCTACTACTTCCTAAAGCTGGAGTTTGAGGGGGCTGCAATGCTTTTCTTGTGATTTTAAAAGCTTCTTTTGCTGATCCCGATTCCCAAAGTAGTATTAATCCTGCTACTTCTCTATTTGAGGAAAAATCTAATCCAGAATTCCCATTTAATAATAAATTTTCATAATCTTTTCTGCTTTCTGGATCTGTAAGGAGATCGGCAGTGAGGCGAAGCAACTCAGATCTTTGGGTTAAAACTTCATAAGTAAAACCTTCATCGGGTGTTTTATCTAACCGCAATTGAAACGCCCTTAATATTTCCTCAGAAGTTGCAGAGGGGCTTACGCCAATTAAACGAAAATGGTCTAAAGGAAGTTCCAAGCAAATATCCTATTGAAAATTCTTAGACAAATTTTATCAAGTTAAAAAATTTTTTCACAAGGTCTTACAGAGTTATTAAAGAAAATCATGAAAATCGCCATTCACAGCTTAGAATGTTAACAAATCAAAACTTCGTTAAGGTATTTTTCTTGGAAACACATGTAGAGAGAATCTCAAATCTTCAAGACATAAAAAGAGCCGAATTAGATCGAGAAACCGGATTATTTCTTTATGAAGACATGACGCTTGGTCGTAGGTTTGAAGATAAGTGTGCAGAAATGTATTACAGGGGGAAAATGTTTGGTTTCGTTCATTTATATAACGGTCAAGAAGCTATAAGCACGGGAGTAATTGGCGCCATGAAAAAGAAACATGATTGGTTTTGTAGTACCTATCGCGATCATGTTCATGCACTAAGTGCGGGGGTTCCCTCATTTGAAGTAATGAGTGAACTTTTTGGTAAAGCTACTGGATGTAGCAAAGGCCGAGGTGGTTCCATGCACTTATTTTCAAGAGAGCATCACTTACTGGGAGGATATGCATTTATTGGAGAGGGAATTCCAGTTGCCTTAGGGGCAGCCTTTTCAAGTAAATACAAAAAGGAAGTTGCTGGTAATATTAATAGTGATGGGGTAACTGCAGCATTCTTTGGGGATGGAACTTGTAATAACGGGCAGTTTTTTGAATGTTTAAACATGGCCCAGTTATGGAAATTACCCATAATTTTTGTTGTTGAAAATAATAAATGGGCTATAGGTATGGCTCACGATAGAGCTACTAGTAACCCAGAAATCTGGAGAAAAGCGTCTGCTTTTGGTATGCACGGCGAGGAAGTTGATGGAATGGATGTGTTGGCAGTCAGAGGAGCAGCACAAAGAGCAATTGAGCGCGCTAGAGCAGGAGAAGGTCCCACACTTTTAGAATGTTTGACTTATAGATACAGAGGTCATTCTCTTGCAGATCCAGATGAATTAAGGTCTGAAAAAGAGAAGGAGTTTTGGGGAAAAAGAGATCCCATTAAAAAATTAGCCAAAGAAATTATTGATGGTAAATTCGCAACAGAAGAAGAATTAAAAATTATTGAAAAGAAAATTGATGAAGAAATATCGGAGTCAGTCAAAAATGCTATTGAAGCACCTGAGCCACCTTCACAAGAATTAACTAAATATATTTGGGCAGAAGATTAAATTAAATACTGCTAGGTAATTTTCTAGTTAAATTTCTTAATTTTCTTAATGCCTTAAGTTCAACTTGTCTCACTCTTTCTCTAGAAACTTCTAATAATCTTCCGATTTCAGCAAGTGTATGTCTTTCATTTGAATCAAGTCCAAACCTTAATTTGAGAACATGTTGTTCTTGCTCGCTTAAATGACTTAACCACTTACCAAGTTGCTCTTGATGCATTTTTTGTTCAACCTGATCTAAAGGTTCTTCATTATTACTATCTGCGATCAAATCACCCAAAAAGCTCCTGCCATCATCTCCATTTACTGGAGCATCTAAACTACTAGTGGATAAGGCTTGTCTTAAAACAGAATCCAATTCCTCTACATCGATTTCCATCGCCTCAGCGATTTCAATTCTGCTTGGCATAGCACCAAGTTTATGAGCCAAATCTCTACTAACTTTTCTAATTGAAGCTAACCTTTCACTTAAATGAACAGGTAAACGAATTGTTCTTGATTGACAAGCAATTGCTCTCGTCATACTCTGTCTAATCCACCAAAAAGCATAAGTAGAAAACTTATATCCTCTCGTCGGATCAAATTTTTCAACGGCCCTCTCTAAACCAAGAGAACCTTCTTGAACTAGATCAAGAAGTTCAAGTCCTTTACCTTGATATTTTTTTGCCACACTTACAACTAATCTTAAATTAGCTTTCATCATTCTTTCTTTTGCTCTTCGACCTATTTTTATTATTCTTTTTTGCTGGGTGGTAAATTCATTAATCTTTTCATTTAATTGTCCATCTTCTGTAAGAATCATCATTTTCTGGACTTGATTACCCAATTCAATCTCTTCAGCAGGTGTTAATAAAGGAACCCTACCAATATTTTGTAAATACCAACTAATTGGATCATTACTCCTCCTTTTAGGTTGTTCTGTTTGTGTAGGTGAAGATGAAACCATAAAGTTGACCCATGAGGTATTAAAACTCTCCTATATTTTTAAGGAAATAGCTAAATATTTAATGCGCGCTTCAGATTTCAAGTAATATTTTTACACTTATGTGTTTAAAACTATAAATAAGTCTTTAAAATTGTTTCTTTCAAGATATTTGTCTCGTTTTTTTATTTCTCATTAATTTATATAATTCGTCACCGATAGCAGAAGCATTTGACCCTTTTTTGCACTTTGATGCAGCAAATGAATGCAAAAGTACATATTTAGCAAAAAAATCTGTTGTTATATTTCTACATATGGTTAGATCAATAGCAGAACTCCCAGCTATAAATCCCGATAAAAGATCACCCAATCCAGCTCGAGCTGTCTGAGAATCGGTTCCAAAAAGTTGCCATGCTTGTTTATCATTAGCCACTACGCTGTGAGCACCCTTTAACAAAATACTAATGTTAAATTCTTTTGCCGCCTCAAGAGCTAGCCCTATATTATTCACAGATTTAGAACCAGGGAATAACCTTCTAAATTCTTTACTATGTGGTGTAATCCATGTCTTAAATTTTCTCTCTAAAAAGAAATTTGACCCCAACTTTGATTCTGAAATTCTATTAAGTGCATCTGCATCCAATATCAATAACCCTTTAAAACCTATTAAAAAATCTATTGATTTTTGCCAATCATCATAATCAATTCCTATTCCCGGGCCAACAGCTACTGAATCAAATGCACTTAAATCAATATTATTGAGTGCACTAAATAAAAGTGCATTTCCATTTTGATTAGATTGCATAGTTTCTTTTAAAACTATTTCTGGAGCAACTTGCCAAATAGATTCAGCAACTATCCCAGGTAGGACTGCAGAGATAAAGCCTGCTCCACTTGATATGGCCCCTTTTAGTGCTAAGTATGCAGCACCAGGATATTTTTCACTTCCGGCTATTAATAATGTTCTACCTCTTTTATATTTGTTGGTATTTTTTGGTAAAGAAGGTAAATCAATTTTTTTTATATCTTTGTAAGTAACCTTAAAAATCTTTTTATCAACTTTGGATAGCTTAATAGTAGGTACCCCAACATCTATATGGTGCAATTCTCCAATAAAAGGTAAAGCAGCATCTTGGGTCAACCCAATCTTATGAAGACCAATGGCCAAGGTATAGTCTGCCTTTACTGCGCTATCAAAAAAAGGCTCTCCTTTATCAGGACATAATCCTGTAGGAATATCAATACTTATTACCTTGCCATAATAGTTATGAAATTTTTGATTAAATAGTTTAATTAATTTATTATCAACTCTTCTTGTTTGATTATTACCAAAAACTGCATCAATCCAAAGCTCTTTCCCGCTTGCATCAGGGGGCTCTACTAATTTTGTGACGCCAATAGATGTAAGATAATTAAGGTGGCTATTAGTTAATGTTTTTTTTATAGGGAATGGACACCATACCCGGACATAATGACCTTTCAAAAAAAGCTCTCTAGCTATTACTGCACCATCACCACCATTATGACCAGGACCTATAAAAACAATTGTTCCATGCTTGAGAAGAGGTTTCTTTTTTAAAAGCCATCTACTAATTTGAATACCAGCTTTTTCCATCAATGCTTCTTGTGGCATTCCATCAGAAAACATTTCTTTCTCTAATTTCAACATTTGCTTTGAATCAACAATTAAATGTTCAGAATCAATTGTTGGCCATACAATTTCATTCATAATGATTACAAAGCAATTGAAGTACTGTTCAAAAATTTAAACTTCCATGTTAAAGACAAAAAAGAATAAAAAATTAGAGAACTTTTTTTCTTCTAATAATAAAACTAAAAAGAAGAAAAATATTATTGTAGGTCTTTCTGGTGGCGTAGATAGTTCCCTTTCAGCTGCACTTCTTGTAGAAAGAGGCTGGAATGTTGAGGGACTAACTCTTTGGCTAATGAAAGGACAAGGCTCCTGTTGTTCTGAAGGATTAGTTGATGCTGCTGGCCTTTGTGAAGATTTGGGAATTAACCATAAAATAATAGACTCAAGAGAAATTTTCGAAAGAGAGGTAATTAAAAAAACTACTGAAAGCTATGAGAGAGGATTAACTCCACTTCCATGTTCGATGTGCAACAAGAATGTGAAGTTTGAAGAGATGCTTAATTACGCAATAAGCAAAAAAGACTTTACTCATATTGCAACCGGACATTACGCAAGGATAAAAAAATCATCTTATGCTAAACCACTTGATTGGAAGAGCCTTGTATTTAAGGAATTCCTTCTTCTTAGAGGTGCTGACGAAAACAAAGACCAAAGTTATTTTCTTTATTCTCTTTCTCAAGAATTACTAAGCAGATTAGAATTTCCTCTTGGTGAAATGAAAAAAGAAGAAACAAGAAAGGAAGCCCTGAGATTAGGCCTTAGAACTGCTAAAAAACCAGAAAGTCAAGATTTATGTTTAGTTGAGCATTATGGATCAATGCAGATATTTATCGATAAACACATAGAACCAAAAGAAGGAGAAATAGTTCATGTAAATGGGAAAGTCCTTGGAACGCACAATGGTATTCAGCACTTTACAGTAGGTCAAAGAAAAGGGTTGGGCATTGCTTGGCAGGAACCACTATATGTAAAAAGCTTAGATAGGGTGAAAAACATAGTTTATGTAGCAGATAAAAGTGATCTATTTAATAGAGAAGCAATAATTAGTAAGGTTAACTGGGTTTCAATCGAAGAACCTAAGCAAGAAATACAAGTAGAAGCACAAATCAGATATAGAAGTCATCCAGTAAAAGGAACTTTAATCCCTTTGAAAAATTTAGATAATCCAACTAAAACATTTAAATTAATATTTGAAGAAAGTCAAAGTTCGGTAACTCCCGGACAAGCTGCAGTTTTTTATAAGGGAGAAATTTTATTAGGTGGCGGATTAATTAATTAATTAATTTTCCAAAATAAATTTAATCCCATAAAAAATATAAACAATAACAAAATAGGTTTATCTCCAAATTTTGTATAGAAGGTCTTATCGGATGAAAAATCAGGGAAAACTACTTTATTTTGCTCCACATTTAAATCTAGAAGTTGAATTATTTTCCCATCATCTTTAACTAAACCCGAAGGACCAGTGTTTGATACAAGTAGATTATCTTTTTTATTTTCAATACTTCTTAATCTTGCCAAGGACAGGAATTGATTATAAAGCTTAGTTGGATAGGGATCTAAATTTGCTGCAGTTATTATTAGTTTTGCACCTTTATTAATAGCCTTTCTTATTTTCAATCCATCACTAATTTCATAACAGATAGCCACTGCTAGAGGTTGTGTAAACTTAGGATCAAACAATCTTGAATCAGAGCCAGGTTGTATTCCTCCTACAGCAGATAATCCTCTTGAAAAACTATCTAGAAATCTAGGTGTTTTTTCACCTAATGGAACAATTCTATGTTTATCTATAAATGAGGTAAAAGATTTATCTCCAATTTTAAATCCGAGTAAAGAACTTCTTAACTCATTACTAGAATTTCTGAAACCTCCTGCCAAGGTATTAACCTTAAAGCCTTTAGATAAATAAAAATTATTAGATAGAGTTCCTTCAGGCGCAACAAGAAGTTTCACTTTGTTTGATAAAGCATACTTTTGAGCGATAGATAGCTTTTCTTCAATAAATTCATCATTTATTTTTAATTTTTCTCTTGTTGGTATATTAGTTTGCCAAATAGCTACTGGATATTCATAATTTCTTTTAATTGGAGTTGTTAAACCTCCAAATAAATGTAAAAAAATAATAAGCAAAAGTCCTGAAAGAAATATTTTTTTAAAGTAAAGTTTTCTTTCCCAGCTACCTTGAATATAAAAAATCCAAAATCCAATCAATATTTGTAATACACATAAACCACTTGCACCAATCCATCTTGCTAAACCAGCAAGATAAATATCACCTGGGATAAGACTCTCTCCTAAACCTATCCAAAAAAAAGGTGTTTGAGAAAGTATCAATTCACCAATACCCCAAGTCAAAGATAAAAAAAATACTTTTACTGTTAAAGGCAATATTTCCACTTTAAAAACATCTTCTCTCCAGAGAATAATTTCAACTAACAATCCCCATAAAAAAACTAATATCCCACCCAAAGAAGCGCAAAATAATAATATTGAAAGGGCGATTATTAAACTTTCAAGCCATGAAAACCCAAGCCATGTCAATGGATGAAGATCAAAAAGCCAAGAATGACTTATCAAAACGAAGAAAAAACCCCACAAAAAATTTGATATTTTTCTCTGACTTCCTTTCCACAAAATAAATAAGGATATTGGCATAAAAACCAGCCAAAAGTGAGTTGAAACAGAAATTCCTCCTAAAATTCCTCCTAAACAAGGGTAAAAATATTGTCTTAGACTTTTAAGCTGAGTGGGGATTAACAATCTAAAATTACGAAATTAAATTTATAATCACTCATTTATTGTACCTTCATTCTGTAGACTTAGTTTTAGTAACTTTCAAAATTTAAGTGAAAGAAGTCTTTATTAGTTTTGCAGTTTTTGTTTTTTGTGTTTCATTAACTCTATTCAGTCAATTTAATTCCCCACAAGTTGTTAATGCTGCCGAATCAGAAACTCAGTCAGTACAAAAAGCACCTGTTGCTAAATCATCAAATGTCTCAAATAATAATTTATTTGAACTAGACCCATCAGATCCAAATCCTATACTTTTCGCTATGGCAGAAGAAACACCATTAGACAACAATTCAAGGACTACAGAAAGTGGTTTAATTATTGCAGATATCGTAAACGGGGAAGGAGATGAGGCTAGTGCTGGGCAAACAGTTACTGTAAATTACACAGGAACACTAGAAGATGGGACACAATTTGATACCAGTATCGGCAGAGCTCCATTCAGCTTTCCCTTGGGTGCTGGACGAGTAATTAAAGGTTGGGACGAAGGTGTAGCAGGCATGAAAGTTGGAGGCAAAAGAAAATTAACAATACCTCCGGAACTTGGATACGGATCAAGAGGAGCTGGAAATGTAATACCTGCTAATGCGACTTTAATATTTGAAGTTGAATTATTAAAAGTCAATTAAATTAAGTAAGAAAAATATCTAAGACTTTTCAATTTAGTTAATCTCCAAGTAATATATATACAACACCAAATATTTGAAATGTTAATTAAATTCATCAATTCTTTTCTAGATAAAAAATCCCCAATGACAGTCCATGCTCACTGCGATGGTCCTTGTGGTGTTTACGACCCAGCATCTACGAGAGTTGCAGCTGAAGCAGTTTTATCAATGACAAAAAAACTTATTGCATTAGAAGCTCCTTCTAGCACTGATTCAGCAGAGTGGGCTGCATACAGTAATACATTTTCTAGATATGTTGCAGTTAAAGAAGAGCAAGCAAAAGAAACAAAGAAAGAGATTCTAATTTTGTGGACAGATTACTTTAAACCAGTTCACTTAGAAACTTATCCAGACTTACATGAAACCATTTGGAAGGCTGCCAAATTATGCAGTGCATGCAAAGTTAATATTGACCTATCCCAAGCTGAAGAACTCATGAGTTACGTAGAAAAAATTCATAATATTTTCTGGGCTTCAAAAGGAAGATCAGACGCTTTTGTAAAAGCTAGTTAATCAGAGTTATTTTAAAAAGTTTTTTTGATTTTATTTTATTTTTTTTAGGTTTAAGAAAAACCGCGATCATTAGCGGTCAATCAATGTATCCTTATCTAAAAGAAGGTGACATTGTATTTTTTAAAAAATATAAAAAGAATAAATCAACACTAAAAAATCGACAAATAGTTATTTTTAATCATCCAATTAAAAATAAAAACCTAATAAAAAGGATAAATTCAGTAAATCAGAATAACATTGAGGTTATTGGCGACAATATTGAATTTAGCGAAGATAGTAATAAATTTGGATTAATCAATAACGAAAAAATAATTGGGATTGTCACCTCTAAATTAATTATTCCTAAATTAAAAAATTTTTTAATTCAAAAAAACAGAAGCACTTCTTTGAATCCAAAATAATCCCAAAGAAAAGGAAAGCCCTCCTGCTAGAGCTATTAATCTTTTAATAAATTTTTGACTTGCTTTAAAGGTAGTAAAAGATATTAAACAAGTAAAAAGATTCATACTTATTAGTGAACCAATCAAATATGAAATCAAATATAAGCAAGCGCTTAATAAAGGTAATGCTAAAGCAGGAAGAACTGCAAGAAAATGTGAACCTCCTGCTATACCGTGTAGCAAGCCTAAACCAGTCAAAGCATGTGAATGCTTATTATTATTTTTTTGTTCCTTAACATGAAAGTGAAAGTGACGATGGGCAATTCCATTCTCATGCTTGTGGGAATGCGAGTGGATACTTAATTGAAAAGAATTTTTTATAGCAAATAATCCAACAATTAGAAGCGAAATTCCAACAAGGAATTCGGCAATACTAGAAAATTTGTTTAATGGCGTAATATCCTTAATAAAAATCGCTAGAAAAGCTAACAAGAGGACTCCTGAAGAATGTCCCAAGCCCCATGAAAAACTATTTTTAAGAGCTTTTTGGGGATTATTAATCGCTGCAGGTGCCATTGCAATTAGATGATCAGCGCCACTAACTACATGCACAAATCCTGCGACTATACCTGTTAAAATTACAGCCTGCATATATATATTCAGTGCAACTCTGTTTATTCAATTTTATAGCACGATTTGAAGTCAATATTAAATTGAGTTAAATAATTTCTTGAAAGATTGTTCAATATCAGTTTCTCTCATAAAAGTTTCACCAATTAATACTCCCTTGATTCCAATAGATCTAAGCGATTCTAAATCTTCGGCACAATTAATTCCAGATTCACTTATGGGAATAATATTTTGTTTTAAAAATATATCTGCATATGTATGCATCAATTCTGTTGATGTTTTTAAATCCGTTTTAAAAGTCTTTAAGTCTCTGTTATTTATTCCAATCAAATTAAAAGATTTTAACTTTAGAATCCTTTCTAATTCATGAGAATTATGGACTTCAACAAGAACACTCATCTTTAAATTATCAGCTATTTTCTTTAAATAAATTAAATCGTCATCACTTAAAATCGCAGTGATTAATAATATTGCATCAGCACCAGATACCCTTGCTTTATAAATCTGATAAGCAGAAATAATAAAATCTTTGCAGAGTAGAGGGAGATTAGTTGACCTCCTTACAGTTTCGAGTATTTCATAACTACCTTGAAAAAACCTTTTATCGGTAAGAACTGAGATACATGATGCACCCAATCCTTCATAGCAAATTGCTATGTTTTCAGGGTTAAAATCTTTTCTAATAACTCCTTTACTCGGGCTAGCTTTTTTTATTTCAGCAATAACTCCAGGTTTTATTTGTGACTCCAAAATATTTTTATAAAAATCTTTGGGAGTTGGAAGTTTTTCAATCTTTTTAATGAGATCTTCTAAAGAGACTGTTTTTTTAAAATTCTTAATTTCAATATCCTTATGCCATACAATTTCTTCGAGAATATT
The DNA here is from genome assembly GCA_003281405.1 of Prochlorococcus sp. AG-347-K16. GTDB lineage: Bacteria > Cyanobacteriota > Cyanobacteriia > PCC-6307 > Cyanobiaceae > Prochlorococcus_A. The sequence continues at coordinate 17,757 of QCCD01000004.1, forward strand.
TTTTGCTTGTGCTTCTCTATGAGGGACAGCATATTCTAAATTTTCTACCCTTACTGTTGGATTTGGTGGCCTGCGTCTTATCTCCATTAATTTAAGAAATTATTTTATTTGAGAAGCCGCTTGTTTATATGCGACCTCAACTACTTCACTAAGAGTAGGATGAGTATGAACTTCTTTAGATAATTCAATTACATCTTGGTTCCTTGAAATAGCGTTCGAAATTTCTTGAATTAAATCAGCTGCATGTAACCCAAAAATATGAGCACCTAATACTTTCCCATTATCTTTGTTGAAAATCAACTTTAGCAATCCATCACTCTCCAATTCAGCCAATGCTTTTGAATTAGCCTTAAAGAAGCTTTTGACAACTCCCAAAGTAAAATTTTCTTTTGTAGATAACTCTTTAGCTTCAACTTCAGAGAGACCAACTGAACTTATCTCTGGGTGAGTAAAGGTTGCTGCGGGGATACTTTTATAGTTAATTTCGACATTACCACCGCAAATATTATCAACAGCAATAGTACCCTGCGCTGCAGCTGTATGGGCAAGCATTAGTTTGCCCGTTACATCTCCAACAGCCCAAATGTTAGGTATTATTTCATCACCACTCTTAACTCTCATTTGATCATCTACAGGAATGAAACCTTTTACTGTTTCGATACCAACCGACTCAAGATTTAAGTTATTACTATTAGGACTTCTGCCAGTTGCGACTAATACAGCGTCAACTTCTAAAGTTTCTACAACTTCCTTAGATTTTGCATCAGTCAGTTCTATTTTTACAGGGCATCCAGGTGTTATTTTTGTCGCAAAGACGTTTGATTTTGTGTCTATATCTCTTGCTTGAATAAGGTTCTTCTTAGCAATTTTAGTGATGTCTGGATCAAATGTTGGCATAATATTCTCCAAAGCCTCGATCATGGTAACTTCACAACCAAGAGCGGTATAAACATCCGCAAATTCTAGACCTATATATCCGCTTCCAATAATCGCTATCCATTTTGGAAGCCACTCAAGTTTAACCGCATCATCGCTAGTAAATACGGTCCTATTATCCAAAGTTATTCCACGGGGCACAAAAGGAGAAGAGCCTGTTGCTATAACAATATTCTTACATGTGAAAATTTTATCAATTCCGTTTTTATCTCTTACACCTACTTTTTGATTTCCTTCAATTCTTCCAATGCCCAAAATAATTTCAACTCCACTTCTTTTAAGAGTTTTTGTTAAATTTTCTCTAACATTTAAAACTAAATTATTTGCATGATCTGCAATTTTTGATCTCTCGAACCTTACTGGTGAAGCATGTATACCAAATTTAGCTAAATGTTCATAATTAGCTATTTCTCTAACTTTTCCACTTGCAGCCAAAAGAGCTTTAGATGGAACACAACCCTTGTTAACACAAGTGCCTCCCATATCAGAAGATTCTACTATTGCGACTTTCAGTCCCTTACCAGCAGCATGTTTAGCGGCATCAAAACCTCCATATCCTGCTCCTATTACGATTAAATCAAAATCAAAACTTGAATCAGTCACTTTTTATTTATTTATTTAGAGATGTATGCGACTCTTTTTCGTTCTAGTAATAACGGAACTGCAACACAAGCCACATTCAATGATTCTACAATCTCGCTATGCGGAATTGTAATTGTTTCATTAAAAGCTTCTTGAATTTTTTTATGAATACCTTGGCCTTCATTACCCAATATTAATGCTGTACGTCTAGACCAATCAACTTCCCAGTAAGGTTTTGAAGGTTTTTTTGAACTCTCATTATGGCTACTAGTAGAAAAAATCTTAAATCCTACATTTGATAATTCAGACAAAGACTTAAGTAAAGAATTTAATATTTCTTCTTCAATGCCATCAAATCTTAAAAATGGCAGATGAAAAACTGCACCTGAGGATGCTCTTAATACCTTTTGGCCTAATGGGTACGCACCTCCAGCTAAAAAAATTGCATTAACACCCGCAGCTAAAGCGGTTCTAAATAGATTACCCATATTCCCAGGATCTTGAATTCTGTCGAGAACAAGAACAAAATCATCTTTTCTATTAAATTGATAATTAAGTATTTCTGAAATCTTTACTAAAGCTGCTATCCCATCTGGATTAATTGTTGAAATCGCAGATGCCAAGACTTCCTCTGAGACAATATTTATTAATGACTCATCAAATTTTTTGCTTAGATTTTGATTCTTTCTTAGCCATTTTTCGGTAACTAAAATCTTAGAGGGATTTTTTCCAGACTTCAGCAATTCTTCAATGAGATGTGTACCTTCTATGCAAAAAAAGTCTTTATCTTTTGGAGATGATCCTCTTTTAAATGATCTAAATCTTTTAACTAGATTATTGTTTTTACTAGTTATTTTTAAAAAAGTATTTTCTATGAGTTTTTTGAAAAATTTGTTATCAACTACATTTTAATTACATAAATATTTTGATCAATTATTTATTAAATTTTAATTTCCCAAGAAATCAAAAAAATACATTTTCACTTTTAATTAATATTCATGACGTTACATAGGGTGGACTTAATATTATTAGTTTGTCATGATGAATCTAATAAATTAAGTCTTAATGATTTGCGGAAGCGAAACGAAGTCATATCTTAAATCGCAAAATTTAAAGATTCTTGGCCAAGGCAAGTTAAATGGAATAGTTGAAATAAGTGGTGCGAAGAATTCCGCTTTAGTTTTATTAGCCTCATCATTGCTAACAAATGAAAAAATAATTCTTGAAAATGTACCTTCTCTCACTGATATTGAAAAGATGGGGAATATCTTAAAGAATTTAGGAGTGAATTTAGTTCGTAAAAACAACCAACTAGAAATAGATCCAACAACTATTTCGATTAAAGAACTTCCATATGAACTTGTTAAAGGATTAAGAGCTAGTTTCTTTTGTATAGGTGCACTATTAACTAAATTTGGAGAAGCTCAAGTACCGTTGCCAGGTGGATGCAATATTGGTTCAAGGCCAATAGACGAGCACATTAATGGATTAATCGCACTAGGAGCAGACATTATTATTGAAGAGGGAATTGTAAAGGCAAAAACAAGGGGGGACAAAAATAGACTTCATGGCACTCATATTAAATTAAATTGTCCAAGTGTAGGTGCGACTGAAACTTTAATAATGGCAGCATCTTTAGCCAAAGGAAGAACTACTATTGAAAATGCTGCTAGAGAGCCTGAAGTTCAAGATTTATGCCAAATGCTTAATAAAATGGGGGCAAAAATTTATGACTCCGGTAAAGAAACAATTATTATTGATGGTGTTAATAAGCTTGGCGGATGTACCCATAAAGTAATTCCAGACCGAATAGAAGCTGGAACTTTTCTAATAGCTGCTGCTGCAACATCCTCTTCAATAACGATTTCTCCAGTAATCCCTCATCATCTTGAGGCTGTCACTAATAAGCTTCAAGAGAGTGGGAGTAAAATTACGATTAAAGGTAATTCGATTTCTATCAAGAGTAAAGAGATTAAAGGAGTAGATATTGAAACAGCTCCTTTCCCAGGCTTTCCTACTGATTTGCAGGCACCATTTACAACTCTAATGACAATCGCAAATGGTGAATCAAAGATAATTGAAACAATTTTCGAAAACAGAATGAATCATATTTATTTACTTAATGAAATGGGCGCCAGTATAAAACTAAACAAAAACGTAGCTCACATCAAAGGTGTTAAAACAATTAATGGGATGAATCTAGTTGGCTCAGATTTAAGGTCATCAGCTGCATTAATAATTGCAGGAATCATCGCAAAAGGTAGTAGTAATTTCTATGGATTAGAACATCTAGATAGAGGTTATGAAAATTTTGAATTAAAACTAAAAAATTGTGGTGTAAAAATAATTAGAGAGATAAGTAAAAATACTTTTGAGGAGAATAGATTTAAAATTGAACCAAAATCTGAGAATCTTTCAAAATTCGAAGCAGCTTAATCTTTTCCAAATATATTTTTAAAACTAAGAAAGTTTATTCAAACGTAAGCAATATTAATTAATGAAATACAACCCAAAAATAATATAAACAAAACTAGAAAGCGATTAGACCAAATTTTATTTAAACCATTAATTTTGAATTCGTTCATGCCCAAGTACCACTATTTGATCCGAATGTTGTAAGTATAGTTATTGCAATAAAAAGATAAGGGACAAATTTAAAAGATAATTTTTTAGCTTGAGTTTTAGACATTTGTTTTTTTATCAAATATAACACAATATTACTAATCATGAAGCTATCTCCTTTCAAAAAAAGACTTTTAAGCGCATTCAATCACATAAATGTATCAGAAATGTTTAAATTTTCTTTTTTCCTCTCATTTCTTGTCAGCAAATGCAGTAAATAATTCTATGTTTTTATCGAAAAGATTAACTATTAACAAACGTTATCTTGATAACTTTTCCTTGACCAAAACAATAGTCAATAAGTTAATTTTTGTTATAATAAAAAAGTTCGTTTTTTTCAAAAGCCATGGGAGCGTGGTGGAATTGGTAGACGCACCGCACTCAAAATGCGGCACCTTCGGGTATGTCGGTTCAAGTCCGACCGCTCCCACTTTGATGAATACCTATACTCGATTCGATATATCTTTCAAAAAAGGAAAAGGTTGTTGGTTATGGGACAAAACAGGTAAAAAGTATCTTGATGCAGTAGCTGGCATAGCAACTTGTAGTCTTGGTCATAGCGACAGAGTTTTAAGAAGAAGGTTATCAACTCAACTAAAAAAGATTCAGCACATTTCCAATCTTTACAACATTGAAGAACAAGAACAATTAAGCAGAACTTTAACGAATATGAGTTGTGCTAAAAGCGTCTTCTTCTGCAATAGTGGTGCGGAAGCAAATGAATCAGCAATTAAATTAATTAAAAAATATGGTAATAAAACAAATAAAGGTAAAGAATCAATTATTCTCGCAGCAGAATCCAGCTTTCATGGAAGGACTCTTGCAGCCTTGAGTGCCACTGGGCAGCCCAAATATCAAAAAGGTTTCGAACCAATGATTCAAGGGTTCAAATTTTTTAAATTTAATAATTTTGATTCGGTAAAAAAATTATTTGAAGAGTGTGAAAATAATGATCAAAAAATTTCCGGCGTTTTAGTTGAACCAATACAAGGAGAAGGCGGCGTAATTCCTGGAAGTAAAATATTTTTTAAAAGCCTGAGAGAAATATGTGATAAATATAATTCTCTTCTCATTTTAGATGAGGTTCAAAGTGGAGTAGGTCGAACTGGAAAAATGTGGGGTTATGAGAATTTAGGAATTGAACCTGATGGATTCACCCTTGCAAAAGGATTAGGAGGAGGTCATGCAATTGGAGCATTATTAGTAAAAGAAAAAGCCAACATTTTTTCTCCAGGAGATCATGCAAGCACTTTTGGGGGGAACCCATTCGCCTGTAAAGCTGCCCTAACTGTATTAGAAGAAATCAATAGAAGAAATATTATCAATAATGTTTATCTAAGAGGGGAACAATTAAGTGCTGGGTTTGAAGAATTGTCAAAAAAATTTCCAAATATTATTAGCGGGGAAAGAGGTTTAGGTTTAATACAAGGTCTTGTGATAAATGATGATTATGCTGATGCAAAAAAAATTACATTAAAAGCTTTTGATAAAGGATTACTTGTAGTTCCTGCAGGAGGAAATGTTGTAAGGATTGTCCCACCATTAGTTATATCTCGAAGAGAAATTAATATTCTTTTGAATAAGCTAAATTCAATTTTTGAAGAGTTATAGCAATTTAAATTTTGAAAAATGCAAATTTAAAATTTTTTGAATTATCACCCAAAAATGAAAGGGATAATATCAAGTTAGGTTTATCAAGAATCAAAAAAGCACTTAAAGAACTTGGTAATCCTTGCGAGAATATCCCTGCGATACAAATTATTGGGACCAATGGGAAAGGATCAATCGCGGCATATTTAGAAAATATACTTTTTGAAGCTAAAAGGAATTTTGGCGTAACGACATCTCCCCACCTTTTGGACGTATGCGAGAGGATTAGAGTTAATAAAAAAAATATTAACAAGACTGATTTTGAAAAAATCTACAGATTAATAGAAGAGAAATTTTCAACATTTGAATTGACTCCTTTTGAAAAAATCATTTGCTGCGCACTAAATTTCTTCGACAACAAAAAAGTTGAATTGCTCATTCTTGAAGCTGGATTAGGGGGACGATTAGACGCTACAACAGCCCATAAATCTAGACCAATAATTGCTATTGGGAATATTGGCTTAGACCATAAAGAATATCTTGGAGATACTATTGAAAAAATTGCCCAAGAAAAATTAGCAGTTATTGAAAAAAACTCAATTGTCATCTCATGCAAACAAAATAGTCAAGTTGAAAATTTAATAACCAAAAAAGTTAAAGAGGTTGGAGCAGAAATTTTCTGGAAAGATTCAATTTCAAACAGCTATGAGCTTGGATTAAAAGGAATTTTTCAAAAGCAAAATGCTTCAGTAGCTTTAGGAGCAATTGAAGCGTTGAATAATTTGGGATTTAATATAAAAGGAACACACATATCTGAAGGTCTTAAAAAGACATCTTGGCAGGGAAGGCTAGAAATAATAAATTTTTTAAACAAAGAAATTCTTGTTGATTGTGCGCATAATCATCCTGCTGCAAAAGCACTCTCTAATGAGCGAAGTAATTGGGAGAATGAAGATAAAGGAATTTATTGGATTTTAGGTGTCCAAAGACAAAAAGATTTTTACGCAATATTAAAAACGCTTCTAAAGAAAAATGATCACTTATTACTTGTGCCAGTGCCTAACCAACCTAGTTGGCAATTAAAAGATCTTTCTCAGATTAAAGAAATTGACCTTCAAAAAACAATTGAATTTAAAACATTTGAACTTGCCATTGATTATTTATTTTCCCTAGAAAAATGGCCAACTAATCGTCCAGTCCTAACGGGTTCTATTTTTTTAGTTGCTGAATTTATTAAATTTGCAAATAAACAGAAATGTTAAATATTAAATTGTTCCTTTACTTCCCAACCTTCCAATTTTCCAGGATTTAATAGCCCTTTAGGATCAAATTTTAATTTCGCTTTTACTTGATCTGCGTCAACCACTCCTAGGCCTCCGCCTTCGACAGTTAAAACATGGGGATTAAAAATAAACGCCCCAAGTTTCTTACAATCTTCCATTATTTCATTTAATTCATCTGTCCCATTCCACCTTAATACAGGTAAAGCCGCTAATCGCGGTGATCCTTGTTGAGAAACTGCCTCTAAATGCCAAAGAACTTTTCTACCCCATTTTTTTTTCAGAAAATTAATTAATTCTAGTTCATTATTAAGTGGCAAAAGCATCTGTAAATAAGTCCAATTTTTATCCTTAGACCTCATATGAAGAGTTGTATGATTCCATACGACTTCAGAAATTCCATTAACGAGTTTTTCTTCTTCCCCAAGGAGGGTAAATTCAACTTTGAATTTTTTACAAATCAACTCGATCGTTTTTGTTCCTCCAAAAGTAGATTGAATTAATATCTTGTGACTTCTAGCATTACTTTTAAGCCATTTTGGCATTTGATCTACAATTTCATCTTCAAGAATTGCTCCTAGTTTCAGATCAATTGCTGCGCTGGTGAGAGTTTTTAATATTTCTATTGTTTTTTCAAATTCAATACAGTCGATAACTATTGAATACCACTTACGTTTGATATCAGTTGCAAGTAGTAAAGAAGTAATTATTCCATTAGTCCCATAAGCATGATTTAGAGGTTCGGATTCTTCAGCATCAAATTTTAATAATTCAGGTTTTTCATTAATCGTTACTGCCTCTAAACCAATAAGATTTCCTGGATCTCTTAAAAATCCCCACCTAATTGAACCAATACCTCCTGACCCACCTGCAATAAAACCTCCAATTGTTGCAGTTTTCCAAGTACTAGGAAGCAACCTCAATTCCCTCCCATATTTCTCTAATTGTTTATTCAAATCTCCCATCACAGAGCCAGACTGTACTTTTACAAAACCTGTATCTGGATCAAATTCTTCTAACTTATTAAATAGACTCATCTGCATTACAACTCCTTTAAATAATGGGACAGCTTGTCCATAATTACCTGTACCTGAACCCCTCAAAGTAAGTGGGATAGAAAATTCCCAACAAATTTCTGCTACTTCCTTTACTGCTTTGTGATCACTAGGTCTTACTACCAAATCAGCAATACATGCGTCTAATTTTTCAGTAAGGATTGGAGAGTAGTTATAAAAATCTTTTGATAGCCTTTTTATGTCAGATTGGCTTTCAATTATCTCTAAGTTTTTAACTCCCCTAAATTTGTTTATAAATTTAAGAGTATTTGATGTCATTAATTAAATTCTCATTGTTTTGTATATAAATTAGCCGATTAGCAATATAAATCACCTTTTATAAAAACTTTTCTCTTTAATGAACTCGAAAAAACATCTGCCCATCTTTGTGCATCTAAAATCACAAAATCAGCAGGGCAGCCCTTTTTAATTAAACCATCCCATTTTAAGTTTAATAATCTGCTTGGAGCTAAAAAAATAGAAGATAGAGTCATTCTCTCCCAGGGATTTAGTTGAAGCATAGGGATAGAGCAAGACAACATATAAAAAGGATCAAAATTACCAAATGGGTACCAGGGATCTTGAACGTTATCACTACCTAGAGATACATCCACGTGTAATTTTTGTAATTGCTTTATTGGAGCAACTGGTCTTTTTAATGAGGTAGTTTTATTACTTCGATTAAGCAGCCAAAAATTTGTTAGAGGTAAAGCAATAACTTTAATATTTTTCTCAGCCATTCTTTCTCCTAAATTTAAAATCTCACCATGACTTAGAGAAATAAGACTACTCATATGACTACAAGTAATTGGAATACTTTTAATGTTTAAATTTTCGATTGTCTCTAACAAAACTTTTATTCCCGCTCCAGGCTCAATAACTGATTCATCTATATGAAAATCAATTTCTAATTTATATTTACTAGCTAGAAGAAGCATCTTTGAGAGAAATTTGCTTGTATCTTTTTTATTGAAAGGAGGAACAATTACACCCCCTAAAATACCTCCATTAGAGGATAATATTTTTGCCAAATCTTCTCCATTGGTTGTATCCCAGAATTCCAATGGAGCTAGAGCAACGAATTGTAAAGTCAACTCAGATGAAAATTTTTTTTGTAATTTAAAAAGTTCAATCCAAATATCAATAGATTGACTTTTGTAAGTATCAATATGACTTCTAATAGCTCGGTATCCATTTTGTATGGCGAGTTTTAATGATTTCTCAACTCTTTCAAGAACCTTATCTGTAGTTCTAGTTTTATGTTCTTCAAGATTTACTGATAATGCTCCTCCATAGTTTGATTCCAGATTAGGAAAGTCTGCCCATGTAAAAGATTTGTCAAAATGCGAATGCGTTTCAACAAATCTTGGGAATAAAATATTTTTTGGTTTTGTAATTTTATTTTTTAAAGGCTTTAACTCAGAAACAAATCCATCCTCCCAACTAATGGAAACTGAACATAAATCCTCTACATCGATAATGAGGTTATTTATATCTTCTATTAAACAAAGGCTTCTGGGAATAAGAACCTCAGCTGTGCCGGAATTACTCAAATTTTTAAATTTTCTTTTATTTTAAATCATAAGAAAACTTTACTGAATTAGAAAATAATTCAAATTTATCTAAAAGATAAAAATAACTATGAAAAATTACCCTTGAGTTGTTAAATTTATAAATGTGAGGCGGGCGTCGCCAAGTGGTTAAGGCAGCGGCTTGTGGCGCCGCTATTCGGGGGTTCGAATCCCCTCGCTCGCCCTCAAAAATATTGCAGCAAAATTATTTAACTTGTAATTTTGAATTAAAGAATCATAAAAAATTCCTAGCAAAGTGCTAACAAAAACAAAATCAGACGAAAAAAAAACTCAAAAGTATTCAACTACTGGCAGTTATTGGATAACTACATTTGGATGCCAAATGAACAAGGCTGATTCTGAGAGAATGGCTGGGACATTAGAAAAAATGGGATACACGAGAGCAGATAATGAATTAAATGCCGATTTGGTCTTGTACAATACATGCACTATTAGAGATAATGCAGAGCAAAAAGTTTATAGCTTTCTAGGAAGACAAGCAAAAAGAAAGCACAAAACACCTAACTTAAAACTTGTTGTTGCAGGTTGTCTTGCTCAGCAAGAGGGAGAATCATTACTAAGAAGAGTCCCAGAACTTGACCTAGTAATGGGCCCTCAACATGTAAATAACCTTGAGAATCTTCTGGGGAAAGTTGATTTAGGAAATCAAGTCGCTGCTACAGAAGAAACCTTCATTTCTGAAGATATAACAAGTGCCAGAAGAGAAAGCTCTATTTGTGGCTGGGTTAATATCATCTATGGATGTAATGAAAGATGTTCATATTGTGTAGTCCCCTCTGTTAGAGGGAAAGAGCAATCAAGATATCCAAATGCGATAAAAAGTGAGATCCAAAAATTAGCTGATGATAACTTTAAAGAAGTTACTCTTTTGGGTCAGAATATTGATGCTTATGGTAGAGACCTTCCGGGAACTACAAAAGAGGGGAGAAAAGAGAATACCTTAACTGATCTTTTGTATTTTATTCATGATGTTAAAGGAATTCGCAGAATAAGATTTGCTACTAGTCATCCAAGATATTTTTCAAGAAGGTTGATTCAAGCTTGTTATGAACTTGATAAAGTCTGTGAACATTTCCATATCCCCTTCCAAAGTGGAAATGATGAAATTTTAAAGCAAATGTCCAGAGGATATTCTATTAAAAAGTATAAAAATATTATCGAGAACATAAGGTCATTAATGCCAGATGCATCAATCACAGCTGACGCGATAGTTGCTTTCCCAGGAGAAACTGAGCAACAATATCAAGATACATTAAAGCTAATATCAGAAATTGGCTTTGATCAGGTGAATACAGCAGCATACTCTCCAAGACCGAATACGCCTGCAGCAGTTTGGAAGAATCAACTTTCGGAAGAGGTAAAAAAAGCTAGATTAAAAGAAATTAATGATTTGGTCGAGAAAACTGCCAGGAGTAGAAACCAAAGATATATCAATAATATCGAAAGCGTTTTAATTGAGGGTTTAAATCCAAAAAATTCCTCTCAAATTATGGGTAGAACTAGAACAAATAGATTAACTTTCGTAGAGATTCCCAAAAACATAAACTTTAATTTTTCGTTGGGAGATGAGATAAATGTCAGAATAAATGAAGCTAGACCCTTTTCTTTAACAGGAGAACTTTCTTTATAAATTTTTTTTTAAATGATCGGGGGAAAGAAAAAATGTATTGGATTAATATTTGGCGGACATTCCAATGAACATGAAGTATCGATATCCTCTGCAAAAACAGTTTTTCAAGCATTTAATGCACAAATAAACAAAGAACGCTTTACAGTTAAAGCCTTTTACATAAGCAAATGTGGAGATTGGCTTGATAGTGATATCTCAGAAAAAATCCTAACTGGTGAAATTGAAAGCAATAAAACAAAAAAACAAGAAACTTTTAATCAACAAAAAATTAACTTCCTTGACGGAATTGAATTTCAAAATATTGATGTTTGGTTTCCTCTTTTACATGGATTTAATGGTGAAGACGGATCAATTCATGGCTTAATTAGATTTACAAAGAAACCCTTAGTTGGGTGCGGAATTATTGGCTCAGCACTTGGAATGGATAAAATATTGATGAAAACAATTTTCTCAAATCTTAAACTTCCACAAGTTAATTATCTAGTTTTTCAAAATGAAGATCTCAACGATAAGCAAGTAAAAAATAAAATAATTAATGAAATTTTAAAAAAATTAAAATTTCCTGTTTTTGTTAAACCATCGAACTCTGGATCATCTCTTGGCATCTCCAAAGTCAAAAATGAATCGGAAATATTACTAGCATTAGAAAAGGCTCGCGAAATAGATCCAAGAATCTTAATAGAGGAAGGTTTAGAGGTAAGGGAGATTGAATGCGGAATAATTGGGAATTCAAAACTCTTAATCTCTGAGATAGGCGAGGTAAATTACGAAAGTGATTGGTATGATTACGATTCAAAATATCACTCAAATAATAAAATAATTATCCCAGCCGAAATAGATTCTAAAATCACAAAAGAAATTAAAGAAATTGCTATTAAAAGTTGTAGAGCACTAAATATTTTCGGTTTTGCAAGAGTAGATTTCTTTTTAGAAAAATCTTCAAATAAAATTTTACTAAATGAAATAAATACAATTCCTGGTTTTACAAAAAACAGTATGTTTCCAATGCTTTGGGAAGCTTCAGGTTTAAAAATTGAACAACTTGTGGCTAAACTGGTAGATATATCTTTAGATTTGTAATTTAAATCAAATGTTGCATGGACTACTTTGGTTACCATTACTTTTAATCTTCATTTTATTAACTGCACTTGGATGGTTAGAAAGAAGAAGGCAAAATCTTTTTAGAAGTTGGGCTAGTGATTCTGAACTGTGCAAGTTAGATAGTTCAGGAGCAGCGTCTTTGAAAAATGGGGAGTTAAAGTGGAGCGCATTTGAAGCTGGTAAATTTGAAGAAAAAGATTGTTTTACGATTAAGAAACTGGAATTAGTTGAATTAATGGCACTAACTTCAGGTGAAGCTCCCCTAACAAGTGAATCTCAAGGTAAGTGCAGGTTGAGATTAGTAGGGGATGGGAAGGAGATGGATGTACCATTTTCAGATGCAGAGCAAGCGAGAGAATGGATGGACCAACTGATGGAAAAAGCTCGATGTGATTTGTGAAAAACAAAAAAGGGATCAAAAATAGAAGCTTTTTTTTTCTAATTTCATTTTTATTTTTAACAAGCTTATTAAGCATAAAAACACTCAAAAAAGTTGAGACTCAAGACATTAGGATTTCTGGTAGTGAATTATTTTCTCAGAATGATGTGATTAAAAATTCATCTTTAAATTTTCCTATCCGATTAATTTTTGTTGAAACTAATTTGCTAGAAAAAGAGTTAAAACAAAATTTATCTCTCAAGAATGTTTCGGTAAGCAGAGAACTATTTCCTTTTGGTTTGAAAGTTCATATTAATCCAAGAACTCCCATAGCATACGGTGAGAGAATATTAAACGATGAAAAAATATTAGGCTTCATTGATAAAGATGGAATTTTTATAAATAAACATAATGTGGATGAAAAAAATTTGAATAAATTAACCATAAAAGTCTTTGGATGGAAAGAAGAATTTAAAAAAATACTATCTGAAATTTTTATTGCTATAGATAATTATGAATTAGAGATAGTTAAAATAACTTTTTCATCCGATGGGTTTCTAACTGTTGAGGAAAAAGATTTAAAAACAATATTCTTAGGATTTAAGCCAAATTTAATCAACTATCAATTACAAATAATAAAAAATCTTAAAAATGAATTTAAGAAAAATAGCTTTTCAAAAAAAATAGATAATATCGATCTTACTAATCCAGATAAACCAAAAATAAAAGTGTTCAAACCCTAATATTTGAAAAAGGATTTTGAGTAATTTTTTTTAATTATTGTAGTGTTGATATGGGTTTTGCATTCAAAACAAAATATTTAATAAATAAATATTTTTAGGATTTTCCTCAACAAATTCCTACATATGAGCGCAGTAAGTTCATAATGCACCCAATATTAGTAAAAGATTCCTATTAAGAGATGAGCTTCGGTAACAATCCAAACTTTGATCAATCGAAAGAAATCCTTCCAAGCCAAAACGCCAAAATAGAAGTTATTGGTGTAGGTGGTGGTGGCAGTAATGCAGTCAATAGAATGATAAATAGTGATTTAGAAGGTGTTTCATTTAGAGTTCTCAATACCGATGCACAAGCCCTAATACAATCTTCTGCAGAAAGTAGAGTTCAACTTGGACAAAACCTTACTAGAGGTTTAGGTGCAGGTGGGAATCCAAGTATTGGACAAAAAGCAGCCGAAGAATCCAAAGAAGAGCTCCAACAAGCTTTAGAAGGATCTGATCTAGTTTTTATAGCCGCCGGCATGGGTGGTGGAACTGGTACAGGAGCAGCTCCGGTAGTCGCAGAAGTAGCCAAGCAAAGTGGGGCTTTAACAGTAGGTATAGTAACCAAGCCATTTTCTTTTGAAGGGAAAAGAAGAATGCGTCAAGCAGAGGAAGGGATCGCAAGACTAGCTGAAAACGTTGATACTCTTATTGTTATTCCAAATGATCGATTAAAAGATGTTATTGCAGGAGCTCCTCTTCAAGAAGCATTTAGGAATGCTGATGATGTTCTAAGGATGGGGGTCAAAGGGATTAGTGACATAATTACTTGCCCAGGCTTAGTTAATGTTGATTTTGCAGACGTAAGATCAGTTATGACCGAAGCAGGAACTGCTCTTCTCGGAATAGGTATAGGTTCAGGAAGATCGAGAGCTATAGAAGCAGCACAGGCAGCAATGAATAGTCCTTTATTAGAAGCAGCTAGAATTGATGGAGCTAAGGGTTGCGTCATTAATATTACTGGTGGCAAAGACATGACTTTAGAAGATATGACTTCCGCATCTGAAATTATTTATGATGTTGTTGATCAAGAAGCAAATATTATTGTTGGTGCAGTGGTCGACGAAGCAATGGAAGGGGAGATACAAGTTACTGTAATTGCTACGGGATTTGAAACAACCCAACCATTAAACCAGCAAAGAATAAAAAACAGATTATCTAATCAACCCTTGTATAATTATTCCGACAATAAAGAATCAGGAGCCAGTATTCCTGAGTTTTTGAGATTAAGGCAAAATAAAAAAGATATAGGTTAAAAGGTAAAATAGAGTGACTCGGTTATCTCGCCTGCCTCAAGCATCCCTTGTGGCTGCTACCTTCCGGTCCTGACCAGGTTTAGGCGTTAAAACCGCGAAAGGCCGAGTCAAAATCATACTAGCAATTCTTGATTAAAAAAGATACATAAATTTATTATGTTACCTTCAGACCTAGTTAATTATAAAAAAAAATCTCGCAAAATCATTGCACTAACTGCTTGGGACTCCATATCAGGATCCATTGCAGAACAAGCAAATGTTGATCTCGTACTAGTAGGAGATTCATTAGCAATGGTCTGCTTAGGATACAAATCGACATTGCCAATAACTTTAGAAAACATAATTTATCATACTAATGCTGTTTCAAGAGGATTTAAGAAAAAAATTGAGGAACAACCTCTAGTAGTTTCAGATATGCCTTTTCTGACTTACCAATGTGGTGAGGATAAGGCTGTTGAGTATGCAGGGAAAATCATAAAGAGCACTTATGCAAAAGCTGTAAAAGTAGAAGGAGCTGAACCGGAAATACAAAAAGTTATTTCTAGATTAATAAGAATGGGTATCCCTGTTATGGGTCATATAGGTCTTACACCACAAAGCTATTTAAATATTGGATTAAGAAAACAAGGAGAAAGCTTAGCAAGCCAAGAAAAAATTAAGAAAGAGGCTTCAATTCTTGAAGAAATAGGATGTTTTTCAATAGTTCTTGAACATATTCCTGATTTGCTTGCTAAAGAAATACAAAATTCTTTAACAATTCCGACAATAGGTATCGGCGCAGGTAATTATTGCGATGGGCAAGTAAGAGTTACTGCAGATTTGTTAGGCCTAAATGATAATCAACCCCCATTTTGCCAACCGATTATCCAAGGAAAGAAATTATTTAAAGATAAATTAAAAGAATGGGTAGACTCTGAAAGACTTAATTAATCTCATCCCACCACTTAAACATAGAAACAAGAACTTGATTGCTAAGTTCCATGCCATTAGGCTCACTTAAAAAGAATCTATTCCCCTTTCTTACTAGTAGCCCACTTTCAAGAAATCTTTCCCATTCTTCAACCAATTTACTGAAGTTGCTTTCAAATTTTTTATTTTCCCAGTTTTGTTCTTTAAACACTTCTTTGATATCTAAACCCTCTTTGAGTCTTAATCCCAACATTATTTTCTCATCAAGTTCTTTATAAACAAACTCCTTATTAGTTAGGGATGCATCTATATTAAATTCGTCTTGTCTCTTTACCCATTCTTTATATTCTTTACTAACTCTTGGTCGAGTAAACTTTTCCCCCCAAGGTGAACTAGTGGAACCTTGACCAAAACTCCACCAGCCTAAACCATTCCAATACACTCTATTATGTCTCGACTGATGTCGCGGAAGGCAATAGTTTGAGATTTCATATCTTGAATACCCTGAGTTTTTTAAAATTAAATGGGTTGATTCACTATTCCTAAAAGCTTCTTCATCACTTGGGAGTTTTAATTTGCCTAGATTAATTAACTTTTTAAAAACAGTACCATTTTCAATATTTAAATCGTAAATAGATAGATGAGGTGGTGAAAATGTAATTGCTTTTTTTAAGTCATCTTGCCATTCTTTAAATCCACTTAGTGGCAAGTTTTGAATTAAGTCTAAACTCCAGCTTTTTATTAACCCAGAATCATATTCTCTCTTCAACCATAAACAAGATTTCTCTGCATCTTCTTTCAAATGACGCCTTCCCGATTTTTGAAGTATCTGATTATTAAAACTTTGGACTCCAAGACTAAATCTATTTATCCCAGCATTTATGAATCCGAAAAGATCATCTTGAGTAAAACTTGCCGGATCAACCTCCATAGTAATTTCAGCACCATAGTCAATTCCATAGTTTTTTTTAAAAAGATCAACTAATTCTTTGATTTGGGCAGGATCTAAAATTGATGGTGTACCACCTCCTATATAAAGGGTCGATAGAGGTGATTTATCCTTAATTGACAATATTTCTTTGTATAGAAATTGCAAATACTCTTGAACTGTTTTGCTTCCATAACCTTTTAAAGTTTCAACCTCGTTTCCCAGTGGAATAACTGCAAAATCACAATAAAAACACCTTCTGTGGCAAAAAGGAATGTGCACATAAGCACTTCTTGGATACTTATTCATAATTTAAATTCATTTTTAAGCTCCAAAAAAAGTATTAAGAATCGAAAAAAATAAAATCCTTATTTACTCAATTAATAAATCCTAGTAGATTATAGATATGACGGATATCTTAGTATTAATTTTATTTGTATTATCTGGGGCTGCTTCAGGATGGCTTGGTGTTGATTTATTGCCAGTAGACATACTTAAACAGGTGTCTAATGTAGAAGGTTTTAGAATTGTTTTAGCAATAATTGGTTTTTTTGTAGGATTAGCAGCTGGTTTTGTATTCCTTCAACTTAGGAAGACTTTTCTTGATCAAATAAGAACAATGCCTACGGACTTATTAATAAGTAGGTCTGTTGGATTAATTTTAGGATTACTTGTTGCGAATCTACTACTAGCTCCAATACTATTAATTCCATTCCCTAGAGAGGTTTTTTTCGCAAAACCATTAGCAGCTATATTAAGCAACATTTTCTTTGGTGTGCTTGGTTATAAGTTAGCAGATACCCATGGAAGGACATTATTGAGATTGTTCAATCCAAATAACACTGATGCATATCTAGTCAATGAAGGCATTCTCCCTGCTGCAAGTCCAAAAATTCTAGATACTAGCGTAATTATTGATGGGAGAATCAATGGTCTATTAAATTGCGGCTTATTGGAAGGGCAATTAATTGTTGCTCAAAGTGTAATTGATGAATTACAAACTTTAGCTGACTCAAGCAGTAATGAAAAAAGGTCGAAAGGCAGAAGAGGTCTCAAGTTATTAAAAGAATTAAGAGATTTATATGGGAGAAGACTTGTAATAAACCCAACAAAGTATGAAGGTAATGGGGTAGATGAAAAACTCCTTAAAATTACTGAGGATATGACAGGAACTTTAATTACGGCTGACTATAATCTTTCTCAGATCGCTGAAGTTAAAGAATTAAAAGTTATGAATTTGAGTGATTTGGTTATTGCTTTAAGGCCAGAAGTACAACCAGGAGAGTCACTTAATATAAAAATCGTGAGAGAAGGTAAAGAAAAAATGCAAGGTATTGGATATTTAGATGACGGCACAATGGTTGTTATTGATGACGCAAAGACTTTTGTTGGAAGCAGATTAGATATTGTCATCACAGGAGCATTACAAACTCCTACTGGAAGAATGGTCTTTGGAAAACTAATAAATAATCCTGAGTCAAACAAATCTTTTAAATCACCAGCGACACAGGGCTAAATCTAGCTAGAATCAGTTCAATCTTAATTTTGTGATACAAATGACTGTATCTGCTCCTTATTACGGCGAAAACACCGTTATGAGGACCCCTCCCCCAGATCTCCCCTCTCTTTTACTGAAAGAGCGAATTGTTTATCTTGGTTTACCATTATTTTCAGATGATGATGCGAAAAGACAACTAGGAATGGATGTTACTGAGCTAATCATTGCTCAACTTCTTTATTTAGAGTTTGAGGATCCAGAAAAACCAATATATTTCTATATCAATTCAACTGGGACAAGTTGGTACACTGGTGACGCTGTTGGTTTTGAAACAGAAGCTTTCGCTATCTGCGATACCATAAGCTATATTAAGCCTCCAGTACACACGATATGTATCGGACAAGCAATGGGTACTGCTTCAGTTATTCTTTCATCTGGCACTAAGGGACAAAGAGCCGCTCTTCCACATGCTTCTATTGTTTTGCATCAACCTATTAGCGGAGCAAGAGGTCAAGCAACCGATATCCAAATAAGAGCTGAGGAAGTTTTGAAAAATAAAAAATCTATGCTGGAGATTTTATCTCGTAATACAGGAAAGTCCATTGAAGAACTCTCAAAAGACTCTGACAGGATGAGTTATCTCAATCCACAAGAAGCCCTAGATTATGGAGTTATCGATAGAATACTCACAAGTCAAAAAGATCTACCAAATAAAATTTAACACTCACAAAACTATTTTAAAATCATGCCAATAGGAACTCCAAGCGTGCCTTACAGACTTCCAGGAAGTCAATACGAAAGATGGGTCGACATATATACAAGACTAGGTGTTGAAAGAATTCTTTTTCTTGGACAAGAAGTGAATGATGGTATTGCTAATAGCCTTGTTGCACAAATGCTGTATTTAGATTCTGATGATAATTCTAAACCTATCTATCTTTATATAAATAGCCCAGGAGGATCAGTAACTGCTGGCTTGGCAATTTACGACACTATTAAATACGTAAAAAGTGATGTAGTAACAATATGCGTAGGCCTAGCAGCCTCCATGGGAGCGTTCCTATTGGCAGCTGGTACAAAAGGTAAAAGAGTTGCTTTGCCCCACAGCAGAATAATGATTCATCAACCCTTAGGAGGGACATCTCAACGTCAAGCAAGTGATATTGAAATAGAAGCTAAGGAAATTTTAAGAATTAAAGATATGTTAAACATGTCTATGGCAGATATGACAGGCCAATCATTTGAGAAAATTGAAAAAGATACTGACAGAGACTATTTTCTAAGTGCTGAAGAGGCAAAAAATTATGGATTAATTGATAGAGTAATTACACATCCAAGCGAAGCAAATCACTCTTAAACTTTCTAAATTAATATTTTAATTTTAATTTTTAAATTAATAATTTTTTGGTTTATTGCCACCTTAATGTCTAAAATATTAATTATCAAATGCAAAGAAGCTACAACTAATGACCCAACTCTTTTACGACACAGATGCAGATCTAAGTCTTTTAAATAATAAAACAATAGCGATTATTGGATATGGATCACAAGGTCATGCACATGCCCTAAATCTTAAAGATAGCGGTATGGATGTAATTGTTGGATTATATAAAGGAAGTAAGTCTGAAAGCAAAGCTATTAGCGATGGTCTACAAGTCTTTAAGGTGTCTGAAGCTTGCGAAAAAGCAGACTGGATTATGATTCTCCTCCCCGATGAGTTTCAGAAAGAGGTTTACCTTAAAGAAATAGAACCAAACTTAAAAGAAGGAAAGATACTAAGTTTTGCTCATGGCTTCAATATAAGATTCGGACTTATCAAACCTCCTAGTTTTGTAGATGTTGTAATGATTGCCCCAAAAGGACCTGGACACACTGTTCGTTGGGAATATCAGAACGGTCAAGGAGTTCCAGCACTGTTTGCCGTTGAGCAGGATTCTTCCGGAAGCGCAAGATCATTGGCAATGGCTTACGCTAAAGGGATTGGCGGAACGAGAGCTGGGATTCTTGAAACAAATTTTAAAGAAGAAACAGAAACCGATTTATTTGGCGAACAAGCGGTTTTGTGCGGAGGATTATCAGAACTGGTTAAATCAGGATTCGAAACTCTTGTTGAGGCAGGTTATCAACCCGAACTTGCTTACTTCGAATGCTTACATGAAGTTAAACTTATTGTTGATTTAATGGTGAAGGGAGGCTTATCTCAAATGAGAGATTCCATTTCAAATACTGCAGAATATGGAGATTATGTAAGTGGTAAAAGACTTATCAATAGTGATACAAAGAAAGAAATGCAGAAAATTCTAAAAGATATTCAAGATGGAACTTTCGCTAAAAATTTTGTAGAAGAATGCGATAAAAACAAACCTTTAATGACAAAATTAAGAGAAGAGAACTCAAAACATGAAATTGAGAAAGTGGGTAAAGGTCTGCGCTCGATGTTCAGTTGGCTGAGATAAATTTATTTTTAATATTCCTTGGATCGATTGGTTTTGATTTATTGATCGGCGATCCAAGATTTTTAATTCACCCTGTTCAAGTAATTGGTTTTTACATAAAAAAAATATCAGATTACCTCATAAATAATTTTGGGAAAAATAACAATATATTGTTTTGGGGAGGTTTATTCTTAGCCATATCAACCATTGGAATGAGTTTTGGTTTAGGTAAATTGATAGAACTCAATTATTTTCAATCAAGAAATAATTTTTTGGGTGGATTGATAATTTTTTTTGGACTTTCAAGTTGTATTGCGACTAAGGGACTTATTTCAAGTGTTAAAGAAATTGCAACGCTAATAGAAGGCGAAGAAATTAATGACCAAAATAAGATAATAATCAAAGAGAAGGTACAAAGGATAGTAAGTAGGGATGTAAGTTCATCTTCTTTAGATCATCTTTTGAGATCAAGTACTGAGAGTCTTACCGAAAATTCTGTTGATGGAATATTTGGGCCATTATTTTGGATTTTTATTGGCATTTTTTTGATGAAATTTTCAATTTTTCTGCCAGGGCCTTTATCACTTGGTTTTTCGTATAAAGCCATAAGTACTTTAGATTCAATGATAGGTTACAAATATGATTATTTTAGATATTTAGGTTTTTTCAGTGCAAAAATCGAAGATATTTTTACGTTCGTTCCTTCAAGATTAGTTTTAATCACATTACCTTTAGTAAGTCCCAAAATCAATGATTATGAATCAATCATAAAAAAAAGCTATCTTGATGGTAAAAAATATGATTCGCCTAATGCTGGGATTTCAGAAGCTATATTTGCTTATATTTCTGGTATAAAATTGGGTGGAAAAAGTAAATATAAAAATGAGATTATTGAAAAGCCAATAATCAATGCGAAGGGAGATAATTGCACTGGAGAGAACATTAAATATATTTGTCAATTAATATTGAGATTACAATTTTTATGGATAATAATTTTTGTCTTAATTTTTTTTATAATTTCGACTTGAATTTAATAATAAATTAGTTTTAAAATTACTAGAATAGAATAACCTAAAACTCTCTATGCAAGAAAACGGCTCTTCAATAGAAAATCAAGAAGATGATCTTACTAATACATCATCAACTGATAATGAGTACTCAAAATGGGTAGACAATAAGGGCGATGAAGTAAAGAATGTTTTTGGATTTAATAGCAGTGCTGAACTTGTAAATGGTAGAGCAGCAATGATCGGATTTTTAATGCTCATATTAACCGAGTTAGTTTTTAGCGGCAGACCTGTGACTTCTTCAATTTTTGGTATTAATTAAAAATGGAAGCAAAAAAATCTAATCCAATAAAAGTATTCTTATACATATCTGTATGGGTAATTATTTGGGGCACTATAGGATCTTTAGTCGATTTTCCTCTATATAAAAATAAAATCTACTCAGAAGGAAGCATATATCAATATCTTACTTTCACAGTTACAGCGATAATTTCAATTATATCTGCAAAGTTTTTTTACAAGAAAATTGATTTATAAAAACTTGTACCTGAATTTCTTAATAATTTTTGCTGGTTCTTTACTTTCATTGGACTCGTATAGTATCCACTGATGTGTCTCAGTATCATGATCGCAACCATAATTTCCAGATGGGTTATCATAACTTGCAAGATATGAATGACAATTTTGGTCTGCCTCAAAAGCGGAGTCATAACCTGTTAGAAAATATATCAAAAATAGAACAGCTATTAACAAAAAAAATATTTGAGAAACTAAATTAACTACCTTCATAAGATATTCTAAAATTTAAATATATCATCTAATAAAATTTTCGATCTAAAAATATAGCTAACGACCAACATTAAATACAAAGTCATGAAATTCTTGATTCTTTAAATACAGGATGACTAGCAATACTAAAATCATATTCAAGCCTATTACTATTGATCCAAAAATATTTATTTGTTTTTTACCAGGCAAAGTGTAAGTAAATTTCTTGCCTTTAAGAAAACCAGCTAAGCCTTTTTTTTCTTTTATTTGAGTATTTTGATTATTTTGGGTATTATTCTTAACTTCACTATCAGAAAAACCTTTTACCATTTCAAATTAAATAACCAACTTATAATATTCCAAAAAAATTAATTATTTTAATAGTTAACAATTTTTAATCACATATGGGATCATTAATGAAATTCTCTTATTTGAGAAATTATTAAAAAAATAAGCTTCAATAATTTCCGTTTGCAGCCCCAATAAACTTGATTGACATTTGAATCTATTCTGGTCAAATACTACTAATTGAAGTTTTTCTATTTCAAAAACTAATTCTTTACATATTTGGGTTCGAGAATCTTTAAAACAATCACTAGATAGTTTTAAAATCTTAGACTTTGTTGGGATTGTTTCTGCCAAAAGAAAATTTGATAATAATAAAAATTTTAAGAATAAAATAGTTAAAAATTTCATTACTTTTTAAGATTTCAAAATTTTGGATACTTCGGCGAAAAATTTTGGGCATTGATCTAATTACATCTTATTACAATAAAAAAAGATGCCCTAAAAGAACATCTTGTTATTAAAGGAGGAAATAGATTAAAAAGATTACCCTTGAACTCTATCCTTAAAAAGTTTACCTGCAGAGAATGTTGGAACTCTTTTAGCGGGTATTGCTATTTTTTCGCCTGTCTTAGGGTTTAATCCCTGTCTTGCAGAACGATCTCTTGGTTCAAAAGAACCAAATCCTAGTAAAGAGACTTTTTTGCCTTCCACTACTGAATCAACAATAGTTTCAATAGCTGCATCAACAACTAAAGAGACATCCGTTTTTGTGAGCTCTGTACGAGCTGCAACAAGGTTTACTAAATCAGCTTTGTTCATTGAAATTTAAATTAAAGCAAAGGGTTAAAAAAAGATTTAAATCGAGTTTTAAACCTCGAACTTCCACATCATATGGAGCAAATACAAATACGGCAACCGAAAATGCCGGTGGCGCAAAGCTTTATACAAATTTTAGGGACATTTTTAGCAACATTATTTATTTTTTGTAGCCGCGCTTTTTTATTTATAAAAAATAGCCTCATCATTTAGAGAACAGCAAAAAGCATTGGAGGCACTGGATTTATCATTAAAAATCTAACTACATTTAGCAAAGGGTAAAAATGTTAAAGGGGGGGTGAATTAAAGAATTTGAGCTATTTATTATGTTTTATTAATTTTCAGATATATTTCCTTCTCATCACATGAAAAAACACAATTTGTATTTTGAAATCAAGAAAAATCTAGTTTTATCATTATCAGACTTTTTCTATAAATCGTTTGATTCACTGAATAGATGGATAGATAAATTGCTATAAATAAAAAAATTAATACTCTCCAGGATCTAATAAAGTTGATTAGTGAAGCCTTAAATTTGATTTTTTTTTTTAATTTTGGATCTATTATTCAAATATCAGTAATTTAAACAAATTATCTCAATATTTAACTAATCAATGATAAATAGAAAGTGATTCATCTCAATAAAGGTACACCATTTCCTTTAGGGAGTTCTCTAACTTCACAAGGGGTCAATTTTTCTTTAATAGCCACAAATGCAGAATATGTAGAAATCTTATTGTTTGAGAAAGAAGACTCTATTTCCCCAAAAAGTATATTCAAATTAGATCAGACTCATAATAAAGGTCCTTACTGGCATGCGGAAATAAAAAATCTATATGAAGGTTGCACTTATGCTTTTAGAGTGAAACAAAAAAATAATGAAATTAATAATAACTATGAAAAAAAAGTATTACTTGATCCATGTTCAAGGGGTATTACCGGATGGGGAAGTTATAAAAGAGAAAATGCATTAAAAACGCAAGAAAATACTAATTCTTGTCTTAAAAGCGTTGTTTGCGATAGAAAATTATTTAATTTTAAGGATTATCCAAGACCGAAACATTCTTGGGAAGAAACAATTATTTATGAACTCCATATCAAAGCTTTCACTGAATCAACTAATAAAGATGAAAGTTGTTTTAAGAAATTTTTAAAAAAAATTCCGTATCTCAAAGAACTTGGTATTACAACAATTGAATTACTTCCAATTTTTTGTTTTGATCCTACTGATGCCCCAAATGGTTTAAAAAATTTTTGGGGGTATAGTCCAATTAATTGGTTTACTCCTCATTTTGAATATCTTTCGAATGAATCCGCCGGAGAGAATAGAGAGGAATTTAGAAGATTTGTAGAGGAATGTCATAAAGCAGACATTGAAGTCATCTTAGATGTTGTGTACAATCACACTTCCGAGGGTGATTCAAAAGGGCCAGCAATATCTTGGAAAGGTATAGATGAAAATCTTTATTACTTTATTGGAAAAGATAAAAATTATCAGGACGTCTCCGGATGTGGTAATACTATTGCAGCAAACAGAGGATTAGTTAGAAAACTAATAATTGAATCATTAAAATGTTGGGCGAGTGAATTAGGAGTTGATGGTTTTAGATTTGATTTAGGAATTGCCCTATCAAGAGGAGAAAATCTTTCACCGCTTGATAATCCTCCAATTTTTGAAGATATAGAATGTGTACCAGAACTTGTTGATATAAAGTTTATAAGTGAACCATGGGATTGTGGTGGTTTATATAAATTAGGGGATTTCCCATCTAAGAATACTTTCACTTGGAATGGCCATTTTAGAGATGATTTGCGAAGATTTTGGAAGGGGGATAAAGATACAGCTTGGAATATGAGCGATAAAATCAAAGGTTCTCCATCGATATATAAAGAAGATAATATTTTCCCAAAATCAATAAACTTTATTACTTCACATGATGGATTCACTCTTAAGGATTTAGTAACTTTCAATAGAAAACATAATTTTGCCAATAGAGAGCAAAACAGAGATGGTGATAACCATAACAATTCTTGGAATCATGGTATGGAGGGACCAACTACAAACTTATTAATTAATGATTTAAGAAAAAGACAACAAAAAAACCTTATTCTTAGTTTACTTATCTCTAAAGGTGTCCCAATGATACTTATGGGTGATGAGATAGGAAGATCGCAAGGCGGTAACAATAATTCTTGGTGTCAAAATAATTTATTGGGCTGGATGAATTGGGAAAAGGGTCAACAAGATTTGGAATTATTAGAATATTTTAAATACGTTATAAAAATCAGAAAAAAACTAATAAACATTTTTAATCCATCAATCTCTAATTATAGAACTAATGAAAATATTCCAAAATATCATTGGCATGGAACAAAATTAGATAATCCCGATTGGAGTAGTTGGTCTCACACAGTTGCTTTTAGCATTAACAAAGGCATTACTAATCCGATGGTCTGGGTAGGTTTAAATGCATATTCAAAAAGTATCGATTTCCCCTTACCGAAATGTAAATATAATTGGTTAAAAGTTATTGACACTAGCATGTCTGAGATTTTTGAACCCTTCACTATCAATGAAAAATTTGTTTCAATAAAGAGTAGAAGCTCTTTATTAATCATTTCAGAAGAAGTATTTAGGGCAAAAAATAAATTATTCTAAAGCGGGCGGCGGGAATCGAACCCGCATCTTCAGCTTGGAAGGCTGAGGTTTTACCACTAAACCACGCCCGCATTAAGCAATATAATTACCATTGCAATAATACATTATCAAACAATCAACAAAGCAAAAAGATTGGAAAATTCACACTCGAAAAAAAATATTACAAGATTAATGTTCTCTTATGGGCTAGGAGATGCAGGCACAGGTTTAGTCGCGACGCAATTTGGGTTTTTTCTGTTCAAATTCTTTATTTCTGCTGGTTTACCAGTAATAATTGCAGGTTCATTATTAATGTTAATAAAGATATGGGATGCAGTAAATGATCCTTTAATTGGATGGTTAAGTGATCGTACTAAATCAAGATGGGGGCCTAGAATCCCTTGGATGGTAGCAGCATCTGTTCCACTTGGTTTCTCTCTAGCTGCGATATGGTGGACACCCACAGGTTCCGTGCTAACCAAGACTATTTACTATGCCATAATTTCTATAATCGTAATGACTGCTTATACAAGTATTAATCTTCCTTTTGCAGCTCTATCTACTGAAATTTCTGAAAAAACAGCAATAAGAACAAGACTTAACGCATCTAGATTTACTGGCTCAATAATTGCAGGACTGACTGGTTTAATAATTGCTGGAGTTGTATTGGGTTCTGAAGGATCAGCAAATAATGAATATTTTTTAATGGGTAAAATAAGCGGATGTATTGCAGTTGCTGCAACATTAATTTCTTGCTGGGGATTGGCTCCATTCGCAAAAAAAGCAAGAAGGCCTTCAGGAAAAGTTGAGGCTATAACACTTCAATTCAAAAGGATCTTCAGAAATAAAAAATTTCTAAAAGTTATTACGCTTTATATTCTTCTCTGGTGCGCCTTACAATTGATGCAAACAGTGGCTTTAATCTATGTTGAGGATGTACTTAATGTACCAACATATATTGCTAAGTGGATCCCTATACCTTTCCAAATTAGTGCTTTAGTAGGTTTACAAATATGGGCCAGAGTATCAAATAAATTGGACAGGATTTCAGCTTTAAACTATGGAGCGATTATGTGGATTATTTCATGTACTGCAGCTTTATTTTTACCTTCATTATCAAAAATTTCAGGAGTTGGAGATAGTTTATTCCTAAATGCCGGAAACATATTTCTCTTTATTCTTTTAATTTTCATAATCTGCCTTATTGGAATTGGAGCTTCAACCGCTTTTCTTATCCCTTGGTCACTACTCCCTGATGCAATAGACGAAGACCCAGAGAAACCAGCAGGATTATATACTGCTTGGATGGTACTCATTCAGAAGATTGGTATCGCGTTTAGTGTTCAATTATTAGGATTTTTATTGTATTTATCAGGCTATCAATCATGCTTTGTTGATAGAGATGGTCTAAATATTATTGAACAATGCTACTCTGCACAATTAACGATTAGATTATGTATTGGTTTTATACCCTCAATACTGGTAATAATTGGTCTTTTAATCATGAGAAAATGGGATCGAAAATTAATTACAAACTAATATAAAGATATGTATTACCTTAATTTTTTCAAAAGACTTCTAAGCAGTTTAATCATTGGCGGGCAAGCAATTAATTTTATCTTTAAAGGTAAAATTTCCAAAAATGATCTCTTTGACCAACTTATGGAGTCAGGCCCTGGCAGTTTGTTAATTGTATTAATTACAGGAATTGCCGCAGGTACAGTTTTTAATATTCAAGTTGCATCACAACTTACAAGCATGGGTGTTTCAAGTGAAATTGGAGGTTTATTAGCAGTAGGCATGGCGAGAGAAATGGCTCCTCTTCTAACTGCTACTTTAATGACTGGAAAGGTTGCAACTGCATATGCTGCTCAACTCGGAACTATGAAAGTCACAGAACAAATTGAGGCGATAACCATGTTAAGGACTGAACCAGTCCAATATTTGGTAGTCCCAAGGTTACTATCGATGGTAATAATGTCACCAATACAGTGTCTTTTGTTTTTATCTGTAGCTTTATGGAGCGGACAAATTTGGAGCACAATTTTTTATAAAGTTCCTCCAATTGTTTTTTGGACATCTGTAAGATCAGGTAATGTGAGCTTAACCAGTACAGACTTAACTTCAATGTTAATAAAATCTGTAGTGTTCGGATTACTTATTTCAATCATTGCTTGTGGATATGGACTCACAACCAAAGGTGGTCCAAAAGAAGTTGGAACAAGTACAACAGGCGCAGTTGTAATGACTCTCGTTACTGTATCTTTAATGGATGTATTTCTAACACAAATTTTATTTGGATGACCTATGTTTAACACTAAATCAAAAAAAGAGGAACCAGTAATAATATCTCCATCATTTCAGTTACCAATCATTCTAATAGTTTTAAGTTTTATGCTTTTGTTTTTGAATATTGGTTCTTTGCCAACAATAGTTTTTGCTTCTTTTAGCTTTTTTTTATTACTTCAGTCATTTACCTTAAGAATAAAAATAACAAATGATGATTTTATCGTTTTACAATTAGGGAAAGAGATTAGAACTTTTCCATTCAAGAACTGGATATCATGGAAATTCTTTTTCCCTGTAATCCCAGGTATTTTTTATTTTAGAGAAAAGTCCAGTCCTCATTTATTACCAATTTTATTTAATCCAAAGCAATTAAAAGATGAGCTCATAAAAAAAGTTGACTCCCTGGAAATTAAAAATTCTTAAAATTCAAAATTTGCCTATTCATCAAAATTATTTAAATGACCAATACAGAAATTTCCGACAATAATCCTGAAAAGGAATTAATAATAGATAAGTCAATTTCACATGATAAAAACAAACAAATTAGTAAGAAAAATACAACGCAAAATAAAAAAATTACTCCAAAAAACGACAAATCAACTAAATCCTTTGATGAAATTTCTAATGAAATTTTTAGAGATCTCGTCTCAAGAAAAGACTATTTAGTTGAAGAAATAAAAGAATTAGAAACAAAAAAAAATGAAATAGAAAAAGATATTGAGTCAAACTTTAAAGGACAGACAGATAATATTGCTAAAAGAGTTAAAGGCTTTCAAGAGTACTTAACTGGAGCTTTACAGAATCTTGCACAAAACGTTGAAAAACTAGAATTAGTTTCACAACCAATAATCGTAAAGCCTTCTCCCCTTGATGAGAAAAAGCAAAACAATAGCACAAATAATGTAATTAATGTTCCCGCTCTTTCTGAAACATTTAAGCCAGATGAAGAGATTATAAAAAATTGCTTTTCAAGTTTTACAGAACAACCTGACTTTTATGCAGAACCTTGGAAATTAAGACGGAGTCTTGATTCATCAGATATAGAAATTATGGATGATTGGTTCTTTAACATGGGCGGAAGAGGTTCTCTTGAAAGTAGAGGTTCTCGACAAAAAAATGCCTTGTTATCAGCGGGTTTAATATCTATTCTTGGCGAACTATATGGAGATCAGTTTCAGACTCTTATTTTAGCTTCGCAGCCTGAACGATTAGGTGAATGGAGAAGAATTCTTCAAGATTCACTTGGTCTCACAAGGGATGACTTTGGACCTAATAGCGGGATTGTTCTTTTTGAAAGGCCTGAAGGTGTGATCGAAAGAGCTGACAGATTAGAAGCGAATGAAGAATTGCCATTCATTATAATTGATGCAGCAGAAACCTCTGTTGAAATCGCCATACTTCAATTCCCATTATGGGTTGCATTTGCTGGTTCAGATAATGAAATTTACGATGATCTTGAACTAAACTAAATTCTATGAATTTCTTAATAATTTTTGCAGGATATCTTTTAGGATCACTTCCTACAGGTTTTTTAATTGGAAAATATCTCAAAAATATAGATCTAAGAACTATGGGTTCTGGATCTACAGGTGCCACAAATGTCTTAAGAAATGTTGGGAAATGGCCAGCACTTTTTGTATTTATCATTGACGTTGGGAAAGGTCTTATTGCAGTAAAAATTGCTCAATATTACACAGATCAAGGATTAATAGAAGTTTTTGCAGGGATATCCGCTATCTCAGGACATATTTGGCCAATATGGCTTAGGGGTAAAGGAGGAAAAGCTGTTGCAACTGGATTAGGTATGTTTTTAGCTCTTTCTTGGAAAGTTGGACTCGCATCTCTTGGTATTTTTTTAATAGTCCTAACAAAAACTAAATTTGTTTCTTTATCCAGTATTTCAGCTGCAATCTTACTTCCTATTTTTATGTTTTTTTACCTAGGTAAATTTATGCACTCATATTTTTTAATAAGTTTAATTGTGGCATTATTAGTAATCTGGAAACATAGAACAAACATAACAAGATTGCTTAAGGGAGAAGAATCCAAAATTAATCAGAATCAATAGATTTAAATATTTCTATTAGAGCTTTATTAGGATCCATAGCTTTTGATATTGATCTACCAATAACCAACTTAGAAGCGCCATTATCTATAGCTTCATGGGGAGTCATAATTCTATTTTGATCATCTTTACTGTCAATATTTAATCTGATGCCTGGTGTAATAAGTTCAAAATTGTTCTTATAAATAGATCTCAACATTTTCACCTCCCAAGGGGAACAAACACATCCATCTAATCCAGCATCAAAAGACAATTTTGCAAGTCTCAATACATTTTCTTCAATTGAATTATTTCTATCAAGATCAGTTTGAAAATCTTTAAGAGAAAAGCTTGTTAAAACAGTTATTCCTACAACTAATGGAGGTTTAACACTGACTGAGGTGGCGCCTTCTAAAGATGCTTTCTTCGAATCTTTAAGAGCTTTTAGACCTGCTGAAGCATGAATTGAAATAATATCAACTCCTAATTTTGAAACTTGGAAACATGCTGCACGCATGGTATTTGGAATATCATGAAATTTTAAGTCTAAAAAAATTTTTTTATTTAAACCTTTTAATATTTCAATAACTCTTGGACCTTCCCTAACAAAAAGTTCTAAACCAACTTTCACCCACTTAATATTAGGACATTGTTCTAGAAGTAATTTTGCTTGACTTACATCTAATCCATCAATTGCCAATATTATTTTATCTTCTGAATTAAATCTTTTATTCATCAATTTTCAGTTTCCAAACCTCTTAATTATTTTTTTCCCAATTTGCAAAATTTTCCCTTCCAAATCATTTATTGAATTAAAAACTAAATCAGGATTTATTACTTTCTGACTATCAATTTTTACCCCCCCACCTTTAATAGATCTTTTTGATTCGCTGCTAGATGTGAAAAGTTTTAGAGCACTTAACAAGTAAAAAAACTTAACTGGAAAAACTATCTCTTTTAAAGAAATCTCTGGAATTTCTCCAACTTTTTCTTTGTGTCCAAGGAATAATTTTTCGCAGTTTGATTGCGCCTTTAATGCTTCTTCCAACCCATGGAATAAAGTAGTAACTTCTAAAGCCATTCTTCTCTGTAATTCACGAGGATTTGAGTTTTTAATAAAACTTAAATCTAATTCAGTAAGTAATTCAAAATAGATAGGGATTATATTATCAGGTACTTTTTCTAATTTTGAATACATTGAAAGAGGATCTTCGGTCAAACCGACGGTGTTAAATTCAGATTTGCTCATCTTCTTAATTCCATCTAAACCTGTCAAAATTGGCAGAAGAACACCAAATTGGGGATCTTGTTTAAAATGCCTTTGAAGATCTCTTCCTATTGCAATATTAAATTTCTGATCTGTACCTCCAAGCTCAATATCTGATTGAACAACTACCGAATCGTAACCTTGTAATAGTGGATATAAGAATTCATGTAAAGCAATTGGGACTTGCGAAGTGTACCTTTTATTAAATTCATCCTTAGCTAACATTTGACTAACTGTTGCACTTCCCATTAATTCAATTATCGAATTAAGATTTAATCCTTTTAACCATTCACTGTTATATCTGATTTCTATTCTATCTTTTGAATCAAAATCTAAAATAGATTCATTAGCTGGCTTTCCCATCCCTAGTTGGGTTAGGTATGTTTTTGCATTATCCTTAACTTGTTTTTCAGATAACTGAACTCTTGTTTTGTTTTTTCCGGTTGGGTCTCCAATTTGAGCAGTAAAATCTCCAATAATTAGAACTGCAATATGTCCATTATCTTGGAATGCCCTAAGTTTTTTAAACAATATGCTGTGCCCAAGATGAATATCTGTTCCAGTTGGATCGATCCCGAGTTTAACCCTTAATTTTTTATTATTTTTTTTTGCATGATCAATTATCTCCGAAAAGGTTTGATCTGTTCCCTTAATTGGAAAGTATTCTTCTATTCCTCTTGACAGCCATGATGGCAATATTGAATTATCTGACATGAAGCTTTAACAGTTAAATTTAAGAAGTTTTATCAAGTTCATCCTTCATTCTTATTAAGGTTTTATTCATTTGTTCGAACATTTGATCAGGAGTAATCCCAAATTGACTTAACTGTGTCTTTAATTGTTCTACTGTCATTTTTGCTTGAAAATCTTCAGACAATTCAAATCTTTTCATAAAAACTTTATAGCGATCCATAAGTAATTCCATTTTTTTTATAAACATTTTTTTCCCTTCTCTATCAAATTTTCCATAATCAGAGCCAAGTTTCATAAGTTCTTGGTAATCTGCAAAAAGCTTTTTAGCTTCTTCTTGAACGATGTCTGACTCAAAAAATCCCATTTCTATTTTTTACTTCGCAAGATTAAGACTCATTTACAAGATAACAAGAATCTTTTAAATTGATTAGAACATTAATAAATTTTAGTTTATAAATAATTCTTTGATTTATATTTTTTCAGAATTAAATTTAGTAGACATGTTTCATAAATGTTGGAAAAATTTAACGTAAATAATATTTCAAAACAAAATAGACAATTTGAATTATTTGGTTCAAATGTAAATACATCAATTAATTTTCAACCCTCAAATAATCTAAAAATCAAAGGCGAAATCCTAACTGAATGGAGAAATAGAATACATAATCACCAATTCAAAATTTCAAAAGATACTTACAATAAAACTTTTCACCAAACAAGTCTTCCTATAAATAAAATTTCCAATGAAAGAAAAATTGATCCTTTTTCCTTGCAGCCATTATCATTGAATTTTTGGAGAACCAATCAATATATACACAATGGTCCAGCAATGTATTTTGTAATCGACTCGATGGAGAATTCTAAAATTATCCTTTACATAGGAGAAACAAATTCAGCAAATAAAAGATGGAAGGGAGAACATGACTGTAAAAATTACCTCATGAACTATAAAGAAGCCCTAGCTCATAACAAACTCTCAAGTCACCAAGATATTCGTTTCTTCTTAGATGTACCTAAAGAAGTAAAATTAAGACGTAAATTAGAACAGCAACTGATATATTTATGGTTACCACCTTTTAATAAAGAAACTCGAGATAGGTGGGCAACTACTTTCACAAACAATTAAAAGTTAATTAAATCCATTTAACAAATGCAATTTTCCACATTCCAAAAAAATCTAGATAACTGGCAAGGTACCTCATTAATTTTTGGAGTTTTAGAGGAAGAAATAGCAAGCCAACTTGAAAAAATAAAATTTGTTATTGACCCAAAATTATTACTAAAAAAAGTTACTCAAAAAAATTTCAAAGGAGAAAAAGGGAAAACTTTAAGCTTTGAATTTTTAGATCAAAAATTAGAAACTTTAATCATAGTTGGTCTTGGTAAATCAAAAGATTTAAATAAAAGTGATATAGAAAACTCTATGGGAAATCTAGTTAGGAAAACTATTGATAAAAATGAAAAAATCAGCATCTTGCTACCTTGGGAATTTATTAATTCACAACTAGAAATTAATCAATTAGCAGAGTCAGCCAGATTATCTGCCTATAAGGACAATAGATTCAATAAGAAGAAAGATGAGAAGAAAGTTCTTAAAGAAATAGAGTTTTTGAATTTAAAAAAATTTGAGAATATTAACTTTGAAGAGACAGCACAAATATGTGAAGGTGTAGAACTAGCTAGAAAACTTGTAAACGCCCCTCCAAATAGTCTTACGCCTCAAGAAATGTCTATACAAGCTTCTCAAATAGCTAAAGACCATGGTTTGGAAGTAAAAATTTTAGAGGCAAAAGATTGTGAAGATTTAGGAATGGGTGCATATTTAGCTGTAGCAAAAGGTTCTGATCTAGATCCTAAATTTATACATCTTACTTTAGAGTCAGAGGGGCCTATAAAAGAAAAGATTGCGCTTGTTGGGAAGGGTTTAACCTTTGATTCTGGAGGATATAACCTGAAAGTAGGAGCCTCTCAAATTGAGATGATGAAATATGATATGGGTGGAAGTGCTGCGGTTTTAGGAGCAGCAAAAGCGCTTGGAGCAATAAAACCAAAGGGACTAGAAATACATTTTATTGTGGCATCCTGCGAAAACATGATAAATGGATCTGCAGTACATCCAGGAGATGTAGTAAAGGCATCTAATGGTAAGACAATTGAAATAAATAACACTGATGCAGAGGGAAGACTCACATTAGCTGATGCTTTAACTTACGCATCAAATTTAAAACCGGATTCAATAATAGATCTTGCCACTTTAACTGGAGCTATTGTTGTAGCATTAGGGAATGATGTAGCTGGATTCTGGAGCAATAATGATGCTCTTGCAAATGATCTTAAAGCTGCCTCAGGCCAAGCTGGTGAGGAATTATGGCAAATGCCTTTACAAAAATCTTATAAAGAAGGGTTAAAGTCTCATATAGCTGATATGAAAAATACAGGACCTAGAGCAGGTGGGTCAATAACTGCTGCTTTGTTTTTAGAGGAATTCTTTGATCCAGAGATTAAATGGGCTCATATTGATATTGCTGGGACCTGTTGGACTGATAAGAATAAAGGGATTAATCCATCAGGTGCAACCGGTTTTGGAGTTAAAACTCTTGTTCAATGGATTAAAAATAAATAACTAAATTTAAAATTATTCATTCCAAGGATTTATTGATCTAGCGTTATCACCCCACAATTTATCCAATCTCTGATCTCTCCCACAAGAGAATCTATAAAACTTATATTTTAATTCATTTCTCTCAGCGAAATCCTGATGATATTCTTCAGCTAACCAAAATTGACCTTTTGATTTTAGTTCTACAGATAATCTTTCTAATGGCACTCGCAACTCATTAGAGGCCGCATTAATAGCATTTTTTGCATCACTTTCCTCAGTTTCATCTTTGAAAAAGATCACTGGCCTATAAGAATTTCCGCGATCACAAAATTGACCCTTGCTGTCCAAAGGATCAATATTTCTGAAATAAAGCCTAAGTATCTCTGGTAAAGTTACCAATTTGGAATCATAGTCCACCAAAACCACTTCTTGATGTCCTTCATGATTCTCGTAGGTAGGATTTTGTAAATCTCCACCTGAATATCCACTTTGTACAAAATTTATGCCCTTTAATGACTCTAAATCATGTTCTAAACACCAAAAACAACCTCCTGCAAGAATCAATTCGTCTGCAAAAGCTTTTACAGGGTGGATAAATAGTGACAGAGCAATTATGAGAGGAAGGAAATATTTCATTTTTTTATTATAAAGTTCAAATAATAGAATTAATAATCTCTTTAGCAGCTCTCTGGACTACGCCCTCTTCTCCCAATTCTTTTTTTAAAAAAGCATAACCTTTTTTAATTTTTATTTTTTCTGATTTCCCCTCAAGAATCTTACAGGATTTGGAGAAAATTTTCTTTTCGTCAAATTCTCTTTGCACAAACTCAGGGATTATTAATTTATTAACTAATAAATTTACTGGGGAAATAAATCTTACTTTGAAATTGAGAATTTTTTGAGCGATAAAAGCAGTTACCCTGCTAACTCTATAACCAACAATCTGGGGGATTCCATACAGAGCTAATTCCATATTAACTGTCCCAGATTTACAAAGAGCAATTTTAGTGAGCGAATAAATGTAAGGCTTTAATTTTGCGCTATCTTTTTGAGAAATCACAAATCCTTTAACTTGATATTTTCTAAAGGCTTTTTTGAATATTTCATCAAAAGCAATTCGACAAGAGGGAATATAGACAACCAAACTTGGATATTTTTTTTGTAAGTTTTTAGCCGTTTTCATAAAAGTAGGTAATATATACTTCAATTCTTGAGGTCTTGATGCAGGCATTAAAAGAATGATATTTTGATCTGGGCGAAGGTTGAGAATAGTTCTAGCATCTTTCTTCAGAGGAAGTTTTTTTGTCAAATCAATCATTGGATGTCCAACCCATAAAACATTTCCGCCCCTCTTTTTATAAAAGGCTGCTTCTTTCTTAAAAATCGCAAAAATTTTATCAGAAAATTTTATTAGATTTGTTGTAGTATTGTTCCCAATCCTCCAAGCCCATTCTTGGGGAGCAATATAGTAAAAAATTGGAATTTTTGTATTCGATCTTTTTAATTTAGTACCAATTTTTATATTTGGACCCATATAGTCAATCAATATTAAGCAATCTGGGGGATATTTTTTTAGTAATTTATAGAATCTTTTTTGAATTATTATTGTTGGCAGAATAAGAGGTAAAGCCTCCCAAATTCCTATTGCACTAATTGATGTAGTATCTTGAAGAATTTTTACACCCTCTTTCTTCATTCTCTCCCCACCTAATCCGCAAATTTCTAAATCTATAGATTTTTTCTTGGCTTCATCTAGTAAAGCTTTTGATAACAAACTTCCATGCAAATCTCCAGAGACTTCTCCAGTACTTATAAATATCTTTTTATTCATAAATTCACTATCGGCATTGGCCCTCGTCTTTCTTTAGATATTGACTCTTTTAAAAAACTACATAATTTTGAAGATGAAAGATCTAATTCTCCTTTCATTACTTTTTCTAATGAACTTGAAATCGTATCATTAGATTTAAAAAGTAGATTCCAAGTACTTTGAAGAATTTTTAAGTCAAAATCTTTATTTTCTAATAAACCACTTCTCTTAATTCCAATTCTATTCAAACCTCTCAGTCTTCCTGGATGCCCTTCGGCTAAACAAAAAGGAGGCACATCTCTATCAACTCTAGTCATTCCTCCAATCATTGCTAAATATCCAATTTGTACAAATTGATGAATACCTAAACAACCTCCAATAATAGCTTTATCTTCAATTTTTACATGGCCTGCAACTTGAACGCTATTTGATAAAACTATCCTATTACCAAGTTCACAATTATGACCGATGTGAGTGTAAGCCATCAACAAATTATTATTGCCAATAATAGTTTTTTCTCCTTCATCAGTTGCTTTATTAATAGTTACACATTCTCTGAAAGTATTATTATCTCCAATAATTACTTCAGTATGGGCTCCTTTATATTTAAGGTCTTGGGGATCAAGGCCTATAAAAACACTTGGAAAAACTTTATTGTTCATGCCAATTTGAGTCCTTCCAGAAATAACTGCATTCGGTCCTATTTCGGAGCCTTTCCCGATAATCACATCAGGACCAATAACAGCTCCTTGAGAGATAATAACCCCATCATGTAATTCGGCACTTGGATCAACAAACGCATTTGGGTGTACTTTTACACCACTAAATCCTGAGTTGAATTCAGTATTTTTAAGATCCATATCTCTAATCAACTAATGAAAACATTAATTCTCCAGCACAAACCAAATCCCCATAAACGTGAGCCTCAGCTTTAACCTTCCCAAATCTTTGTCTTTTAATCGACAACAACTCACAAGAAATTATCAATTGATCCCCAGGCACAACTGGTTTTCTGAATTTAACATTATTGATTCCAGCAAAAACGAAAAGTCCTTTTGGAAGATCGGGCATTTGCGTTACGATAATGCCACCAACTTGAGCCATTGATTCAACAATAAGAACCCCAGGCATCAAGGGTCTCTCAGGAAAATGTCCCTGAAATTGAGGCTCATTCAGAGTTACATTTTTTACTGCAACAGCTCTCTTCCCTGGAATATTCTCTATAACCTTGTCCACAAGAGCAAAAGGATATCTGTGAGGTAATAAACCTAGTATGTGCTCAGAAGAAAGTTGATTATTTTCACTGGATAATTTCTTTTCCAAAACAATTAAAGATAAAGTTAATTTTTTAGCGATGAGGCCAACAAAGCGTTTAAAGAATGTGATCCTTTATAGACTAAAATTTGAGCCTTAGGTAACCCTACCAAAGCCAAGTCCCCAATTAGGTCCAAAATTTTATGTCTTATTGGTTCATCATCAAATCTTAATGGTGGATTAACCCATTTTTCATCGTCACAAACAAGGGCGTTGTCCAA
Source organism: Prochlorococcus sp. AG-347-K16 (assembly GCA_003281405.1). Lineage (GTDB taxonomy): Bacteria > Cyanobacteriota > Cyanobacteriia > PCC-6307 > Cyanobiaceae > Prochlorococcus_A. The sequence continues at coordinate 56,089 of QCCD01000004.1, forward strand.
ACTTCCGCCTTTTATTAATCCGAGTTCACTTAACTCTTGAAATTGATCTTTAAAACCAAATGTTCTCGCAGGAGCGATCATTTCAACAAAACTTTTTGGATTTAAATCAATCACAAAAGTTTGATTTCCAATTGCTTTATAGGCAAAACTTATAGTAGATATAATCGTAATTTTTTCAGAAGGAGTTGCTGCTATGACAGAGCCTTCTTTATTTAAAATTATTGATTTATTAATTTCTTGAAAGAAATTATCTGGTCTAGGTGCCTTTTTGATCCCTACTTCTTCAAAATCTCTAACCCACTGGATTGCCGATCCATCTAAAAGAGGAATCTCTTTCCCATCAACCTCAATATGTATATAACTCAAGCCACAACCGGCAAGTGAAGATAATAAATGTTCTATAGTGTACAAATTTCTACTCCCTAATTTAACCGCCGTACAAAGCATGGTACTTCCAATTAAATCTTGAGTAAGCTTGAAAATCTCTCCAGGTTTATCCTTGAAAGAAACAAAATACCCTTCTTTTTCGTAAGGAGAAATTACAACTCTTGTTTTTTCTCCACTATGAAGACCTATTCCTTCTCTGGAGATAACTCCAGCCAGGGTATAGCAGAAATCGTAATTAGCAGGCCAAGAAAACACTTAAAACTTCCATCCTACTCCAAGTGTATATCTCCAATCTCCACTTAGGTCCTTGCTAGCAACATCTAATCTTAGTGGACCAACTGGCGTTTTAACCCCAACCCCACCTCCAAGCGAATAACCAGAACCTGATTTCTGCAATAATTTACCAGGTTTTCCTGGGACATCATTTTGAGATCCCAAATCACTTCCGGCATCAACAAATAAAGCTCCCGATATCATTTTCCAAACAGGAAATCTATATTCTACGGTGCCTTCAACAAAACTTTTACTTACAGCTAAATCACAAGATCCCCAACCTCTAATAGATGATGTTCCTCCCATACAAAATGCTTCGTAAGGAGGTAATTCCCCAAGAATAGTTCCCGCCTTAAATTGAAAACCAATAGCCTGAGGACAGTCTTCACTGGTGGCATCACTAGACTTACATGATTTCGTTAAATTTATTAATTTTGTTGGTATAAAAAACGAATATGTGGCTCTCATTCTATTAAAAGTCGGAGAATTATTTCCCATTGAGACAAACTGTTCAGTACCAAGGCTTAGTTTGTTTCCTGAAGTTGGATTCGTGGAATTATTCAAGTTATTTCTAGATGCACTTGCAATAACACTAACTAATGTATTTTCATCAGGGCATGAACCATCATTTCGAGTAAATCCAATACAAATAATATCGCTTATATTATTTCTGGTTGTGGTTGGCGTCCTATCTCCATAAGGTTTTTTGTTTCCATCACCATCAACCATCTTTACTTTCTTAAAATTCATTCCTGCAAGTACTCTCCATTTAGCGACCTTAAATGGATCTCCACCATTTAACGGCCTTGAGAAAGCAAATCCACCACCTGTTTTTTCTAAAACTACTGATGAAAAAGTATCAGAGCTAGATGGAGTTTGATCATCTACTGCATAAAATCTCCCATTTTTTTTACTTTTAAATTCTTGAGGATAATCTCTACTTGCAAAAAGATTTGTTCTAAAAGAAGTTTTATGTTTATCTCCCTTAATCCAAGGATCAGATAATGAAAAATTATAAGTAGTTGAATATTCTCCGAAATTTAAGTTTAAATTTGTAGACCATGCTCTTCCTAGTGCATTTGTTTCCTGCAAACCAATCGTGGCGAAGAGTCCTGAACCATTACTATAACCAAGTCCACCTGTTAATGATCCTGTTCTTTGCTCGCTCAGGTCTAAAAAAATTATGACTTGACCAGGCTTTACATTATCAGGACCGAGGGAAACCTTTACATCATCAAATAGTGAAGTGGCATAGAGTCTACCTATATCAGCTTCTAAAATTTTTCTATTAAATATTGAACCAGGTTGTGTTTTTAATTCTCTTTTTATAACCCAATCTTTTGTTTTCCCTTTTCTAGGTTTTCCATCAACATTAGTTTCACCATCAGAACCTAGAAATCTTAGTTTTACGTCAGATATAATGCCCTCAGAAACTTTTAATGTTACTACTCCGTTCTCAGATATTCTATCTGGGCCAGTAATTCTAGCTAAGGAGTAGCCCTCTTTTTCATAACGTTTTTTTATTATTTCTATCTTATTTTGAATTTCATTTAGGTTAAGAGTTGTTCCATAATAATTATTAAAAATATTATCTACGTATTCATTGGAGATTAGAGAGTTTATTGGTTTAAGTTCAACTTTCTTCAAAATTGGATTAGGCACTACTTCTACTATTAGCCTCACGCCTAGTGGCCCCTCTTGAGACTTTATTTTAACTCCTGAAAACCAACCACTTGCATATATTGCATTGAGGTCTTGATTTAATATTTGATTATTAACAATACTTCCAGGCTTTATGCTCATAGAATCATATGCAGCCAATTCAAGTTTTCTACCCTCAGGATGATTTTCCCAACCTTCGATAATTATTTCTGAGATAAGAACACTTTCTTCATTAGTGTCATTATTATTTTCAGCAAGAAGAAACTCATTCTTTTGTTTGGTATCAATCCCTTTAAAAAAAACATTATTAAGATTTGGTATTTCTAAAGTTTTTATTGATTGATCAATTTCATTTGGCAAATACTTAGCAGCAAGTTCTGAATTATTTGATATTAAAATCAAGGGAGTACAGGCAACATTTGTGAAAATCTTTCCAAATTTTAAAGAATGTTTTTGCATGATACTTTTGATGAAGATAAATTAACTCAATATTTATTCAATTAGGTTAAAGAAAATTGTTAATTCTTCGGTTAATTTCACTATAAGCTTCAATTAAACCACCTAAATCATTCCTAAATCTATCTTTATCTAAACTTACGATTGTATCATTTTTTTGGTTTAGATCCCACAATCTACAATTATCAGGACTTATTTCATCTCCAAGAAGAATATTATTTTTAAAATCATAACCATATTCCAACTTGAAATCTACAAGCTGAAGTTGAATATTTTTAAAGAAACTTTTCAGAATTCCATTAACTTTTAAAGTTAAATCAATTATTAATTCTAAATCATCAGAGTTTAATATGTTCATTAATTTAATTCTATCTTTTGTAATAAGGGGATCATTAAGTTCATCATTTTTCAGGTAGATATCAATTAATGGGTTTGACAGCAAAGTTCCAGGTTTTATAGTCGTTTGTTTACATAAAGAACCATAAGCTGTATTTCTTAGAACAATTTCTAATGGAATTACTTTTATTTTTTTTGCAATCATTGTATTTTCATTTTCGAGTTCAATATAGTGTGTTGGAATGTTCTTCTTAATGAGAATTTCAAAAATTCTTGCACTTATTAGGCAATTAAGTTTGCCTTTACCTTCAAATTTTTCTTTTTTTAAAGCATTAAAAGCTGTAGCGTCATCTTTAAATTCAATTTTTACTTTATCTACATCATCATGCGTAAATATTTTTTTTGCTTTTCCTTCATATATTAACTCATGTTTATTATTCATTAATTTAAAACCTGATTGTGATTACTAAAAGTACTTTTTGTAATTAACATAATTATTAGAGATCAAATTCAAAAGATTTGATTTTATATTAGCTGATTATTCATCGAAACCTCATAACCTTAAAGAAACAAATATATGGGAATTCATTCACTAAATTCTAAGAGCTTTAATAGATTAGAAAATATCTTAATAATTGGAAATGGAGGGAGAGAAAACTCCTTGGCTTGGGCTATTCAAAAAAATGAATTAGTTAAAAAAGTTTATTTAGTACCTGGTAACGCTGGTTCAGAAAGAATAAATAAATGTGAAAGAATAAAAATTGATCTAAACAATGAAAATGAACTGGTAGAAAAGCTTTATTTTCTTATGATAGATTTAGTTGTAATTGGACCTGAAATACCTCTTGCAAATGGATTAGCTGATTTACTTCGCAAAGAAGATTTTAAAGTATTTGGACCTAATAAAGATGGAGCAAAATTAGAATTTAGCAAATCATGGGCTAAGGAATTTATGCAAAAAGCAAATATTCCAACTGCAAACTTTTGGAAAGTCAATTCTATAGAAGAAGCGAAAAAAATTATCAATTCATCATCAACCCCACTAGTAGTAAAAGCTGATGGTCTAGCTTCAGGCAAAGGTGTTTTTATTCCTAATTCAAGAGATGAATGCTTCAAAGCAGCAGAATCAATTTTTAACGGTAAATTTGGTAACTCTGGGAATATAGTTGTTTTAGAAGAAAAAATTCAAGGACCAGAAGTTTCAGTTTTTGCTTTATGCGATGGAGAGAGATATACATTACTTCCAACCGCCCAAGATCACAAAAGACTTAACGAGAAAGATACAGGCCCAAATACAGGAGGTATGGGAGCTTATTCCCCTGCCCCATTATTAACAGAAGATTACCTTGATAAAATTATCAAAGAGATAATTGAACCTACAATCAAAGAATTAAATAAAAGGAATATTGACTATAGAGGCGTAATTTACTTTGGGTTAATGATCACAAAATCTGGGCCCAAAGTTATAGAATATAATTGCAGATTTGGTGATCCAGAATGCCAAACAATCATGCCCTTGATGGATCAAAATTTTGTATTTCTTTTAGAAAAATGCTCAATGGGAAATTTAACTGGTGATGAAAAAATTAGTACTTCTGATAAAGTCAGTGGTTGTGTAATAGCGACCTCAAAAGGTTATCCTAACGAATATAAAACTGGTTTTCAAATAAAAATAGGTAAGGTTGACTCAAATGATTGTCAAATTTTCGACTCAGGTACTTCCTTGAGTGCAAATGGGAAATTATTAACGGATGGAGGAAGAGTCTTAAGTATCGTCTGTCAAGATAAAGATTTTGATAAGGTTTTTGAAAGAGCATACAAGAATTTAAAAGAAATTCATTTTGAGGGTATTTACTTCAGACATGACATAGGTCATCAAGTCAGAAAAAACTTTTCCAAGGAGAATTAAGTTTATGGTGGATACCGATAATCGAGAAAATAGAAAATATAACATCACTGATAACGAAGTTATGAACAATAATTATTGGATTAATGGAATCCTTGCTTGGTGGAGCGGGTTTAGTTTAAGAACAAAGTTATTAGCTATAGCAACTCTTGTCGTGAGCCTCCTAATGACAGGAATAACTTTTTTTGCTCTAAATAGTATTCAAAGAGATGCTGGAATGAATGATACTAGATATGCTCGAGATCTTGGCTTATTATTATCTGGGAATGTTACAGAATTAGTTGCTAATAACCAAAAAAAAGAAATTTCAAATGTAGCTGAAAAGTTTTGGAGGTCAAGTAGAAACCTGCGCTATATATTCTTTACTGATGCTGAAGATATTGTTCAACTTGGGATACCGATCAGTGCAACACCCACAAGCTCAGACAGTCAGTTTCAGCTCACTCGAAGACTAAAATTGCCCTCAGAATTAAAGAAAAGACCACAATTCCCTTTGGTTAGACAGCATGCGACTCCTCAAGGTCAAGTAACAGATGTATTTGTCCCAATGTTGTGGAAGGGCAAATATCTTGGAACTTTAGCATTGGGTGTCACCCCTAACAAAAAAGCACTTGCCAGCGCTGCTTTAACTAGAGAAGTAACCATTGCAGTTTTTATCTCCATTTGGGTTTTAGTCATACTTGGAGCTGTATTTAATGCTCTAACAATTACTAGACCCGTTAGAGAGTTAGTAAGAGGTGTTAGAGAAATCTCAAGAGGAAATTTTAAGTCCAGAATTGCTTTACCTATGACAGGTGATCTAGGAGAACTTTTAAATGGATTTAACCGAATGGCCACACAGTTAGAAAATTATGATGAAGCTAATATAGAAGAACTAAAAGCGGCACAGATTAAACAGCAATCACTAATTGCTACAATGGCTGATGGTGCCATATTATTGGACTCACAAGGCAAGATTGTACTTACTAACCCAACAGCAAAGAGATTATTTCGCTGGGAAGGAAGATTCTTAGAGGGTAAATATTTTTTAAATGAAATCCCCGAGATTTTATCTAACGACTTACATACTAATATAGAGTCCATTTTAAACAGGGAAAAGGAAAAAGACGATTTAAGATTCAGTTTAGGAGAACCAGCAAGAACCTTAAGAATTGTCTTGCAATCAGTTTTAGATACAAATAAAGTTGAACTAAAAGGAATTGCTGTAACTATTCAAGATTTAACAAGAGAAGTTGAACTTAACGCTGCACAAAATAGATTTATTAGTAATGTTTCTCACGAATTAAGGACACCACTTTTTAATATCAAAAGTTATGTAGAGACCTTACATGATTTAAAAGATCAGCTGTCTGAAGAAGAACAAATAGAATTTTTAGGAATTGCAAATTCAGAGACTGATAGGTTAACAAGACTTGTAAATGATGTATTAGATTTATCAAGATTGGAGTCTGGGAAAATTGTTCAGCTAGAGCAAATAGACATAAAACCAGCAATAGAACAAACTCTTAGAAATTATAGACTTAATGCTACAGAAAAAAATGTTTCATTAGCTCATGAAATAGAGGAAACTATTCCTACAATTCTTGGGAATTTTGATTTACTTTTACAGGTTTTTGATAATTTGCTGGGTAATGGTTTGAAATTTAGTCCAAAAAATAGCTCCCTAATGATAAGAGCTTATACTTGGCCAGATTCATGTCCTGCCTTCCCTCCAAATATTAAAAATGATGAAGCTCCCCAATGTGAATTAGTTTCACCACTACCAAAAGTAAGAATTGAAATTGCTGATACTGGTTCAGGAATATCTCAGGCTGATCAAGAAAAGATATTTGATCGTTTTTATAGAGTAGAGAATTCCGTCCATACGGAGCAAGGTACCGGTTTAGGTTTATCTATAGTGCGGGGCATAATTGAAAAACATGGTGGTGAGATTCGTATGGCTAGTGAATTAGGAGTAGGAACAACTTTCTGGTTTGATTTAGCTCTAGCACAATCTGATAAAGACGAATTGTTGACAAAAGCTCTTCATAATTCGGATTCTTTTTCAGGTTCTGAAATTAAAGAAATTATCTAATTTTTATCTAATCCTTTAAAAACATTTTGAACATTTTGATCAGGCACAACTCTATGAGGGGCACCACTAAATATTTGTTCAAAATTAGAAAAAGAATCTTTTATTTCTGGGCCACTATTCGTAATGATAAATTCTCTAATTCGCTTATCATGCCATGATCCCCGCATTTTAAAACATTTAAAGCTCTTGCCATCTCACCTTTTATTTCTACATATTGAAGTAACAATATCGTATCTGTAATTGTTGAGATATGAGAATCAGTTATAGAGTGACTCCCCATAAATTCTTCTGCAGTATTAGTAAAAAAGCCTGCTATCTCTTCTTGCTTGGTATAACCGGTAACAGCAATCACAAACTGTCTAAATGCATTCAAACTTACACCCCTAGCTAATGCAGAGAGAGAGTCAATTGCCATTCTTTTTGGTTTAAATTGATTAATTTGCGTTTTAATAATTTGTAAGTGATCTTCTAAACCAGTTGATTCAGGATATGCACAAATAATTTTCAATAATCCATCACTTTCCATTTTTTCAAAATCAATTCCCCAGCTAGTCGCATTCCTTAGTAATTGAGCCCTAGATTCTTCATATGCAAAAAGTATTGCTCTTTCACTATTATCGTAAGCATCTTCAACAAATTTTGATACAAGCATTGTTTTACCTGTACCAGTAGCTCCAGTGGCAAGAATAATGGAATCTTGAAAATAACCTCCTCCACACATATCATCAAGATCTTTAACTCCAGAGCTAATCCTAATATTTGAGGATCTCTGCGTTAATCTCATTGCTCCAAGTGCAAAAACACTTATTCCATCCATTCCCATAGTAAATGGGTATTCACCTTTCATATGTACAGTGCCTCTTAACTTCAAAACTTCTAAAGTTCTTCTCCTCTTTTCTGACTCAAGAACATTTCTTAATAAGACAACATTATCAGATACAAATTCTTCCACTCCATATCTAGCAATTGGTCCGTAGTCATCAACCCTTTCTGTGGTCATAACAGTTGTCACACCTATTTCTTTTAATCTTGCTATCAGTCTAAATATTTCTCTTCTAACAACGTAAATAGCATCATATTGTTGAAAGACTGCGGTTATTGAATCTATTGCAACTCTTTTAGCTTTATATTTTCTAATTGCATAACTAATCCTCTCAATAAGACCAGACAAATCAAAGTTGCCCGCAACATCCTGACCATCAGGGTCAGGAGAAGCATCCAAAATAAAAAGTTTATTTTGATCAATTAATTCCTGTAAATCCCAACCAAAACTCGCGGCATTTCTAATAATATCTAAAGGTGATTCTTCAAATGTTACAAAGATTCCAGGCTCATCAAAGTTACAAATTCCATGATGCAAATATTGTATTGAAAAAACAGTTTTACCAGTTCCTGAAGTACCGCTAACGAGTGTACTTCGAGATACAGGCAATCCGCCCCTACAAACATCATCAAAACCCTCTATTCCAGTCGGTAATTTTTGTACTTGCATCTTATTTGATTTGCCAAATTTCTTATCATTCATAGTTTTGTGCTAATTAAACAAAAATAAAATAAATTTTAGATTTTAAAACTTCATTTATTATTTATCTCCACTATATTCAGTTTCAGTTAATTCATCAAAAAGTAGATCTAAACCAATTAAAACTTTCTCTCTATCTGATAGATCACCAATTATTTTTCTAACTGGCGGCGGTAAAATTTTAGCTAATGTGGGAGTTGCTAAAATTTTATCTTCTTCTGCAAGTTGTGGTTGCTTAAGTACATCTATAACCTTCAAAGCATAAACTCCTTTGAATTCATTATCTAAAATTTCTCTTAAGGTATTTAAAGCTCTCATTGAATTAGGAGTATTTCCAGCAACATAGAGTTTTAAAATATATGTTTTCCTTGCTGCCATCTCTATAGTTCCTGAATTGATATAAAAGAATTAAAATAACCCTTGACTTATTACACTACAAAATAAGAAAATAAACAAACCACTATGATTGCTCATTTGGCTTAATCAAATTATCAATTTGAGCCTGATAGCGTCTTTAAGATATGACAAATTCTAAAAACTCCATAAACAATTCTTCTAAAAGTAATGAATTGTATGCAATAGCCGAAACTTCAGGTCAACAATTTTGGTTCGAAGTTGATAGATACTATGACATAGACAGGTTAAATGCAAAAGAGAAAGACAAGATAACACTTGAAAAAGTTTTACTTTTGAAGGATAAGGACTCAATAAGTGTTGGTAAACCTTATGTTAAAGACGCAAAAGTTGAATTAGAAGTGGTCTCTCATAAAAGAGATAAGAAGATTCTCGTATACAAGATGCGTCCCAAAAAAAAGACAAGAAGGAAGATGGGACACAGACAAGAACTTACAAGAGTTATGGTAAAATCTATTACAATAGGGAAAAGTGCTCCTAAGTCTTCTTCTAAAAAGGAAACTGTAAAAAAGGAAACTAAACCAAAATCCGAAAAATCTACAAATTAAACAATTCTAATGGCACATAAAAAAGGAACAGGTTCTACTAGAAACGGAAGAGATTCAAATTCCAAAAGATTAGGTGTGAAAGCTTATGGCGGAGAAAAAGTAACTGCTGGATCAATTTTAATTCGCCAAAGAGGTACATCCTTTTTGCCTGGTATCAATGTCGGTAAAGGTAAAGATGACACCCTTTTTGCACTCAAAGAAGGAACCGTAAGTTTCGAAAGCATTAAAAGAAATTTAAGAAATAGAAAAAGAGTTAATATAGTTATCTAATTTTCTTATAAGCTCTTGTAGTTATAAGAATAGGATGAAATACTTCTAAAAAATTTGATTGAAGAGTCTCAAAAAATTTTTCAACAATTTCAATGTCGTCAATATGAAACGGATATTCATTTTTTTCTCCTTTGAAAAAATACCAATTAAATAAAGCAATAGAATTAGGATCCATAAACTCATTGAAAATCCCAATTTGTGAAGCTGGATCAGCAAGATGTTCCAAAACATCAAGGCAAACTATCGTATCAAATTTAGATATTTGTGTATCTTGAATTGTCTTACAAAAAGTAAGTTTTTTTTCGACTCCTAATTTCTTTGCCCTGTATTCAACAAAGTTTCTATTTGTCTTATTAATATCTACAAAAAAAACATGCTCAACTTTTGAAGACATGGCGTTAGCTAAGGCATGCGTTCCAATTCCTCCTCCAAAATCTAAAACCAAATCTCTAGAAAATCTCTGCTGAAGTTTTAAAGTATCAGCGATGTATTCCCTACTCGTGAGATGCCAAGCAGCTAAATCAGCAACATGCCGATCTCCAACTATTTCAGTATAAAAATCCGAAACATCATTCAAAGCATCTCCAGGATGTGAATTTGCCAAATTCATCTTTGCATTTGCAAGGAATCCATCTAAATCACATTCTCTAATAGATAAGTATTCCATTAAATGTGATTTCAAATTAAAAGCATTGTCTAAAAACTCTTTTAAAATAAAATTATTGTTTTTCAATTTCTTTCTCTAAATTTCCAATATCAAAATCATAGGATGGTTATAAATCTTTCTCAAAGTATTCTTAATATTAAAAATGGAAACTAAAGATGGATTCTTAGTAATTAATAAAGATAAAGGATGTACTTCACATGATTGTGTTAAACAAATAAGGAAGTTACTAAATACAAAAAAGGTCGGTCACACAGGAACTCTTGACCCGGAAGTTATAGGAATATTACCAATCGCGATAGGCAGTGCAACAAGATTTATTCAATATCTACCTCAGGGTAAAACTTACATAGGACAAATTAAATTAGGGATAAGAACTAACACTGATGATATTCACGGAGAAATAATTAAGCAAAAAAGTTGGCCTAAAATCAGTGATGAAAAATTAGATCAATACTTAAATAGATTTAGAGGAATTATTAAACAAATTCCGCCGAAAGTATCTAGTGTGCACATCAATGGTGAGAGGGCTTATAAAAAATCTTTCAGGAATGAAGTTTTTGAATTAGCACCAAGAGAAGTAAAAATAGACGAACTTACTTTAATGAAATGGGACCAAATAAACGGAATATTAGAAATAAAAGTTAAATGTTCAGCTGGCACATACATAAGAGCAATTGCAAGAGATTTAGGGGAAATTCTTAATTCCGAGGGTTGCCTTCTACAGCTAAAAAGAATTTCAGCTTGTGGCTTTGATGAACAAAACTCAATAAAAATATCTGATATAGAAAAAGATAAAAAAAACCCGAAAAATTTCATTATTCCAACAATTTCTGCTCTGAATCACATTTCATCATTTGTCTTAAGTACTGAAGAACAAATCAATTTTTGGCAAACAGGAAGAGCAATTAGAGTTGATATTAATTACTTCCAGGAAAACAAATCTTTTGACTACAAAAAACCCATAAAAGTAATAGATAAAAAACAAATACTACTTGGGATAGGTTTCTTAAATGAAGAGCAATCTAATATAAATCCAAAATTAGTCCTTAATGCTAAATAACTTCTATAGGTAATCTTTCCTAAAAGGTTTAACCTGCACACCCTTATAAAAATACTTTAATATTCTTTCAGCTTTTTGGCCTCTAGACGCCAAATATTTTGCTCCCCACTGACTCATTCCGACTCCATGACCTGATCCTTGTCCAAAAACTATCAACCCTTTCTTTTGAGGAGTATTGTTGTTTAATTCTTCCTCAAAAAATTTAAATCTGATAAAATTACTGTTCAGGCCTAATCTTTTTCTAAAATCTACCCCAGATATTTGATCAGAACCATAAGCCCCAATAAGTTTTAAATTTTTTACCCTCCCTGTACTAGTAATATCTAGAATCTCTATATTTTTTAAACCTCCAATCTTTGGAAATAAATTTATTAATTCATTACTCGAAATTTTTTTTTGCCATCTAAATTTTGGATTATTTTTATCAAAATCTTTCACACTTGATAAATATGGATATTTATTTTTCCATACATCTTGACTATTTTCTGTCATTCCACCTGAGCTGCTATGAAACAAAGCATTAATTAATTTATTTTTATACGTTAACACCAAAGATCTTGTACTTTTAACGGCTCTAATAGTTTTATAAGTTCTTGATTCCAAGCCATTATAGACTTGATTTTTCTGGGTTGAATCTATATCAAATAAATTATTTCCCTTTTGCTTTAAAGCATAAGTTCTTGAGGCAATTGCTTGTGCCTTTAATGCTTCAATAGGCCATTTTGTTGGCATTTCTGAACCCACTACGCTATTAAGGTATTTTTCTATTCCTAAAACATTTACTACCAATATTTCGGAGTCGAGTACAAAGAGATTAAGCTTACCAGCAAATCTCTTCTGACCTACCCAAATACCTCTTCCATCGGAAGAACTCACTTGAAATTTTTGATTACTTTTTAAGTCATATTTTTTTTGATTATTCTTATCAAAATATAAAATTTTTCTATTTTTCTCATTTTTCAAAGTTAGACCTTTTATTCTTTTCCCTGAAAAAAATTTACCCTCTATTGTTAAAGGAATTGATCTATCTGATCTGATCCTTAAATTGTTATTTTTTGATATCAAAACTCTAATGATTGGTTCTCTGGATGCAAAAACACTTTCACTCTGAAAAATACAAATAAATAAAATACTTATCAGGCAACATTTTCTATAGTTATTTTTAAATTTAAGTATCACTTTGTTTAAAAACAAATGCTTAATTTGCCTAAGTTTGACTAAAAGTCTAAATTTAATCCAGATATAACAATAAAAATATCATAAATAAGTGAATATCACCTTCTTAGGAACAAGCTCAGGTGTCCCATCCTTAACGAGAAATGTTTCTTCCCTAGCACTTAAATTATCACAGTCATCAGAAGTTTGGCTTTTTGATTGCGGAGAAGGAACGCAACATCAAATAATGAAAAGCAATATTAAATCTTCACAAATTAAGAAAATATTTATTACTCATATGCATGGTGATCATATTTATGGTTTGCCTGGACTTTTAGCTACCTTAGGTTTATCAGGAAATAGTGAGGGAATTCAAATTTACGGTCCTTCAGGGTTGCGAAGCTTTATAAATTCATCACTTAAAAGTAGTTTTTGCAAATTGTCTTTTCCATTAAATTTTGTGGAAGTTGAAAATTTTGCATCAGAAAATAAAATCCTATTTGAAAACAACAAAATAAAAGTAAATTGTGCCTGCCTTAAACATAAAATACCTGCTTATGGTTATAGGGTGAGTGAAAAAGATAAACCAGGTATATTTGATATCAAAAAAGCAGAGTCTCTAAAAATTGCACCTGGACCAATTTATTCAGAACTGCAACAAGGTAAAAAAGTCGTATTAGCGGATGGTAGGACATTCGATGGGAAAGAATTCTGTGGACCTCCTAGAAAAGGTGAAAGTTTTGTTTATTGCACAGATACAGTGTTTAGCGAATCAGCTGTTTCACTATCAAAAAATGCCGATTTACTCGTACATGAATCGACTTTTTCAGTGGAGGATGAAAGCATGGCATACGAAAAATTACATTCCACAACAATCATGGCTGCCAAAACAGCATTATTATCTAACACAAAAAAATTAATTATTACTCATTTAAGTCCAAGATATACTAATAAAAACGCAATTACTCCAGGCGATTTGCTTAAAGAGGCTCAAAAAGTTTTTCCAAATACTCAGCTTGCAAAAGATTTTCTAACGGCAGAAATAAAATAAACTGCAACAGTTCGTTAGCAGGAGCGTTGTAAATGACCAACCCATGAAATAATAGTCTTAGGTTTTTCTATTTGATGTCGATCGAAATGGTCTCTATTTTTTCATCACTACATAAGTCTTGTAAAAGACTATTTATTTTTCTTCCATTAATTATTGGGTTACTTATTAATCCAATATCTGCAAATGCACTCTATCCTAGTGATCCTTCATCAGTTGACGTGCTGAAAGATGACCTACATGGAAAAGATCTTCAAAATACTGAATATGTTAAATATGACCTTTCTGGTCAGGATCTAGGAGAAGCTAACCTTGAAGGAGCTTATTTCAGTGTTACAACTGCTAAAAATGCAAATTTCAAAGGAGCCAATATGAGCAACGTAATAGCATACGCAGTTCGATTTGATAATGCTGATCTATCAGATAGCAATTTCTCTAATGGAGAACTACTAAAAAGTGTTTTTGATGGGGCAATAATTGATGGAACAGACTTTACTGATGCAAATCTTGATCTTTCTGAGAGAAAATCATTATGTTCAAGAGCAACTGGTACTAACTCCAAAACTGGTGTAGATACTTTTGAAAGTCTTGAATGTACTGGTTTAAAGGGCTATATGCCTCCAACTCCTAAAGGCTAAAATATAAATAATTAAGTAATTTCTGGCAACACATTACCAGGCTCTTTTGAACCTGGTTTTTTGCTATACCACCATTCTTGTATATCAGAAGAAAATTTCTTTGAAAAAAGAGTAATTACTGTTTCAACAGGTTTTGATCCAGGCTCTAAAATCTGAACTGAGTAAGAAGGACATTTTCTTGAAGCCATATCTGCTACGAATCTAGAACCTATTCTTCTCCAACTAGGTTCTTTGCTTCTCCAAGCAAGTCTTGAACAGGGCCAAGGTAACTCTTCCCTATCATAAAGTCTGCAACACGGTCCAATCACCCTATAACTGTACTGTCCTCCATAACTTGATTGAACACTTCCAGTTTTAAAAAATTCAAAGTTATTCATTTTCGCAAAAAAAAGCCACCTTTTTAGAGGGTGGCAGAGAAAGAATAAATTATCAACTTAAATATTTAATTATTTTATAATTAATACAATTCTTCCTCAGCGTGAGTTGTAATTGTTACGTCAGATGTTGGATAAGCTACACAAGTGAGCACGAAACCAGCTTCTAGTTGATCATCATCCAAGAAACTCTGATCTGATTGATCAACACTACCTGAAGCAACTTTTCCAGCACATGTTGAGCAAGCTCCAGCTCTGCATGAATAAGGGAGATCTATACCTTGCTCCTCAGCAGCATCGAGGATGTATTGATCATCTGGTACTTCAATAGTTGAATTGAGACCTTCACCTTCGTTGATGAGTGTAACTTTGTAAGAAGCCATTTAAATAAAAAATTGTTGGTAGTTAATACCTATCAAATACATTTTTAACACTGATTGGGTCGATATGGGAGATTTTGAAGTAAAAAATGACACAATAAAATGTATTAATGAGGATTCATAAGGAAAACTTATGCATTGGTAAAATTGGCAACTTTTTGTGCCGAAATACATGCCCAATCTTTTCTAATTGATACTTCCAATAATTTCAAGTTATTCTGATTTAATATTTTTATAATTTCATCTTTTTGGGAATTAAGAATTCCACTGAAAATGACTTCCCCATTGTTTCTCAAGCAATTATTAATATTTGGAATCATTTCTTTTATTACTTCAGCAAGAATATTGCATAAAACAAAATCAAATTGTTTGAGTTGATTTTTTAAAATTACCTCATTAAAAGATCCCAAATATGTATTTAAGTTTTTTAAATTGCCGAAATTTAGTTGGAAATTAGAGTTAGTTGAATTTATAGCTAAATAATCATTATCCACTGCACAAACCTCTTTAGCTCCAAGCAATCTTGCGGCAACACTCAAAATCCCGCTACCACTCCCAATATCTAATACCTTTTTATCAGAAAATAAAATATTCTCCATTTTTTCCAAGCAAAGATAAGTCGAAGGGTGACTTCCTGTACCAAAGGCTGCTCCAGGATCAATTTTTATGATTTGTTTATCTTTAAATTTTTCATCTAGATTTATCCAACAAGGCAATATTAAAAAATGATCTCCTACTAATTCAGGCGCCCAATATTTCTTCCAGCTTGTCAACCAATCTTCCTCTTTAATAATACTCCAGTCAAAAAATTGATTCTGCGGGTCATTAATGTTTAGAAGTTTGCTAATTATTTTTTCAAAACCACTTCTAGAACTCTCGGCCCAATCATCAATTGGAAGCCATATATTCACCTCTTTTTTATTTTCATTTTTAATTAAATATTCAAATGAAAAACTAAATATTCCCAGCTCATTTAATTTCCAAATAATAATTTCTTCTGAATCACTTTCTATCAGAAAAGTTACTTTATACCAATCTTTAATTGCCATTATCTAGATTCAGACTTTTTATAAAGTAACTGGATTAGCGTTGGTAATCCCATCTACTTCAATAATGGTATCAAGCAACTTATTAGGTATTGGATCATCAATACTTAGAACCATAACAGCTTCTCCTCTAACAATTTTGCGCCCAACTTGCATTGAGGCAATATTTACATTGTTGCTACCTAATAAAGAACCCAGCTTGCCAATAATGCCTGGCATATCTCTGTGCCTAGTAACCAACATATATCTGCTTGGAGATACATTAACTGGGTATTGATCAATACTAATAATTCTTAATTCCCCATCAGCAAAAATACTTCCCGCTACGCTATGGTCTCCGTTATCTCCATAAGTGGTTAACTGAAGCGAACCACTAGCAAATTCAGGTCTTGCCTCATCTTTATTCTCGACTACTGAAATACCTCTTGAATCTGCTTCTAGCGAAGCATTCACATAATTAATCCTATCTCCCAAAGCTTTACTTAGAAGGCCTTTTAGACTAGCTATTATTAATGGCTGAGAAGGATGTTGAACAAATTCACCTTGAAGCTTTACCTCTAGTTTCTGTATCTGCCCACCTGAAAGCTGGCTTATAAGCAGACCCATGGTTTCAGCTAACTGCAAATGAGGTTTCAGGCTATCCATAATATCAGGACTCAAACCTGGAATATTTACTGCAGTTCTAGCAGATAAACCAAGCAAGACATCCCTTATTTGTTCCGCAACATCAACAGCTACATTTTCTTGTGCTTCCCGAGTAGATGCTCCTAAGTGGGGGGTAAGAATAAGATTCTTTTCAACCTTCAAAAGTGGTGAATTAGATTCCAAAGGTTCTTTAGAAAAGACATCTATTGCAGCACCTGCAATCAATGATTGACTTAAAGCTTGTGCTAATGCCTCTTCATCAATCAAGCCTCCTCGAGCACAATTAATTAATTTTGCGCTATTTTTCATATTATTAAGCACCTCCATATTTACTAAATTCTCTGTCTCTGGTGTGCGAGGTAAATGCAAAGTTATATAATCGGATTGTTGGAATAAATCTTCTAGATCAGATAGTTTAACTTGGATTTGTTGAGCTCTTTCAGTTGAAACAAAGGGATCATATCCGCAAACTTCCATTCCTAATGCATTAGCAACTTTTGCTACATGAGCACCAATTTTCCCTAAACCTACTACACCTAATTTTTTCTTATAAAGCTCATTTCCAACGAATTTCTTTCTCTCCCATTTACCTAACAAAGTACTACTATTAGCAATTGGAATATGCCTAGATAAGGCCAACATCATAGCTATAGTATGTTCAGCCGCTGCAATTGTGTTACCCCCTGGAGAATTAACAACAAGGACTCCTTTTTGCGTAGCAGCCTTAACATCTACATTATCGACTCCAACTCCTGCTCTCCCAATAATTCTCAGTTTACTTGAAGAGTTAATAATTTCTTCGGTCACTTGAGTACCAGAGCGAATCATTAAAGCATCATAATCTTTAATAATGGAAACTAACTCAGAGTCTGAGATCCCTATCTTCTGATCAACCTGAGCAACTTGTGAAAGAATATCGATTCCTTTTTGATCAATTGGATCTGTAATGAGAACTTTTGTCATTTAAGATTGGTTCTTTAATCTTTTACTTTAACTTAATCTATAGTGTATGTATCTTATTTTATTAATTTGAATAACACACAAACATTTGAGGATTGAAATTTGACTAAAAGTATTGTGATATTTGAAGACATTAATAAATGTATCCAGCTATTTGATGTTTTCAACGAAAAATCAGTAATGCTCTCTGAAGCCATTTTGATACCACCAATAAGTGAGAAAATATCATCAGACGAAACAGAATTGCTAAATGCGAAAGCAAATATCTTATTCAAATCTCAAAATTTTGAAGATATAAGAATCTTAAATCCTAAACTTGATAGGAAGATCAGGCAAAAAGATATGAGCAGATGGCTAATGCCGTTTGGGTTTATAGCTGGAATAGCTTTTTCTAATATGACAAATTTATATACCTTCAGCTTTCTTGGTTTAAATAACATCGGGGAATCTCTCATTGGAGGACTTTTAGGAATGGGTTCAGGATACTTAGGAAGCATTGTCTCTTCTGCAAGTATCAACATTAATAGAAATAAAGAGTTAAGATCAATCATTAATTTTAATAAAGAGGGTAAATGGCTTGTTCTACTAGAAAATCAAATTGGAACTGAATTACCTTGGGCTTTGATAAAACAATCAGAAGCAAAAGATATAATTTTTTTAGAAGGCTAAATGATTGACTTAAAAGAAATCTTAATAAATTCAAACTACAAAAAAGAAACTGAGGAATTAATAAATATTGCCAACTTAGCTTACAAACACTGGGAAACTTATTGGACTGGGTTTAATTCAACTTATGTTTGCGAGGAGATTTTAAAAGATTTTGAAAATTTAAATGATTTCAAATTTTTTATTTATGGAGGATTCTCCTCTTCTCAAAGATCTCGGATAGCTTGCTTTAGAGGGGATAATATTCCTGAGGAGGATGCGCTAAAAAGTAATTTTCCAGCTCAAGGAATAAAAATTAATGGAAATTTTTTATTTGATAATGCTACACAAGACGATTTTAGATCCCTCTTAATTGAAAATGGGGTTAATCAATTAAAAGTTGGAGATATATGGACTATTGGCGATAGGGGAGCACAAGGGATAATTGATAATTTAGATATTGAGCATCTAGATGAAAAGATTTTTTATTTGAGAGACGTAAAAGTAAAAATTAATGTAGTAGGTATAGATGAATTACAAATACCTTCTGGAAGATCAAAAAAACTTGTCAATACAGTAGAAGCTTCAACAAGATTAGATGCTATAGCTTCTGCGGGCTTTAGGGTATCACGAACCAAAATCATTGAAAGGATAGAAAATGGAATGCTCAGATTAAATGGAAGCAAAGTTAATAAACCAACAATTAATCTAAAAATTGGCGACAAACTAGAACTTGAAAATAAAGGATTTATTGAAATTTTAAATTTAGAAATAACCAAAAGAGAACGATGGAAAGTTAAATTACTTAGAAAATGAAACGCAACCTGCTATTTTCTTATAAGGGGAATAAAAAATTTCTTCAATTTGGGCGATTAGCTCAGTGGTAGAGCACTACCTCGACACGGTAGTGGCCACTGGTTCGAATCCAGTATCGCCCATTAAAACTTTTGACGACTTAGGTTAGATCCACAGAAAATAATTTCATTTTTTAGATTATTCAAAAAGATGAAACTTAATCAAATAATTAATCTACACAAAGGGCTCACTGCATTTGTAGTTATAGGTCTTATGATTTTTTTTGATAATTTTACGATCGCTCCCTACGTTTATTTAGCTCTGCATGGTACTTATGGATTACTTTGGCTTTTAAAAGAAAAGATATTCCCAGATCCTTATTTTAAAGAAAAAATCAATTTTTTAACTTCAGTTACTGGTTTTATTTTCCTTGGAAGTTACTGGGTAGCTCCCTACATTCTTATCTCATCTGAGAAATCTGTTCCAAATATTGTAATAGCTGCTTCTGTATCTATAAATATAATTGGCGTGTTTCTACACTTTGCTAGTGATGCCCAAAAATATTTTTCTCTTAAATTAAAAAAAGATCTAATTAAAGAAGGATTTTTCGAAAATATAAGAAATACAAATTATTTAGGAGAAATACTAATTTATCTATCATTCGCCATCCTCTCAATGAGTTTCGTTCCATTAGTAATTCTTGCAATATTTTTCTCTATAGTTTTTCTCCCAAGAATGATAAAAAAAGATAAATCGCTCTCAAAATATGATTCATTCGAAGAATACAAAAAGAAAAGTGGTCTAATATTGCCTAAATTAAATGCCTGATAACAACTTACCCAGTTGGAGGCAAGATTTAAAATCTTCTAGAAAAAAAGAGGGCAAATCACCCTCTAATAGATGGATACAGCTTGCAACAGTCAGCGAAGATAATGAGCCAAGATTAAGAACAGTTGTTTTCAGAGGATGGCATAAAGATAGTTCAATGATAATTTTCACAGATAGAAGAAGTGAAAAAATTGGGCATTTAAAATCCAACCCTAATGCAGAAATATTATGGTTCTTTTTGAAAACCAAATCACAATATAGATTTAAAGGGAAAATACGTGAATTAAGTGATAACAAAAATTATTGGGATTCATTATCAGAAAAATCAAAATCTTCTTGGTTTTGGGGGTCTCCTGGAGAGAAAATAAACTCAAAAGACCAATCTACTCATGAAAGATTATCCAATCTACCCAAGTCAGAAAATTTTGTGGTTCTAAATTTTGAAATATATTCAGTAGATCTTCTTAAATTAGAACAGCCTGTTCATAAACGATATCTTTGGGAAAAGGTTAAAAAATGGGAAAAAGTTGAAATTAATCCTTAAATATTTCTAAATTGTATATTTAGGTTGAAATACATATAGTGATCAGTCAGTTTAAAAAAAGAAGTACTATTTATATGAATTTCTCAGAAATTCCAGAAAACCCTTTCATTTTTCTATCTTGGATTACTGCCATAGGGCTTTTTATAAGTCTTTGTGAAGCAACTATTAAGATAAAACTTGAGAAGAGAAACAGTTATCGAAAAAGGTTAGAACTAATAAATAGTCTTTATCCTAAAAATTTAGCTTGAAGTATCTGAGAGTATGTTCGCTTGCAGAAATTGAAATAAACCACCTTTGCTTGTTTCTTCTTTAATTTCAACTTGGTTGGAAGATTTTGCTTTTGTTGAAGGTATAATTTCCTCCTCATCTTCTGATTTCAAAATTCTGATAATGACTTCATCCAAGGAGAAATTACCGGGACCTGTTAATGCAATTGAAGTTGCTGAAGCGAAATATAGAAGTAAAAGCTCTAGTAAAAAAATATTAAAACCTGAAGTAACAAGTGCATGATATATAGCGACAGAAATTGTTCCAACAATCGCCAAAGCTCCGAATCTTGTGGCTAAGCCGATAATTAATAACCAACTACCACCTATTTCTGAGAATGCCGCTATGTATGATAAAAATATTGGGAATGGGAGATGTAATGGTCTTACAAAAGCATCAGCGAAGTTTTCTATGTTTGCTAATTTCTCATAACCGTGATGTATAAGAACAGTTCCAGTTATAACTCTAAGAATTAATAAAGCAGTATCTTTGCTAAACGACTTGGTAAGAATTGTTGAAAGCACTATTAAAAATTTGTCCTTAAGTAAAAATAACTAGTCACAGTATCCATCGTGGGTCAAAAAGCAAAAGTCGCACCTAAATAAGTATTTATACTTACTTACCAAAGAGGTTAATTTCTGATTAGGAATTCAACTAAGTAAAAAATTATTTTTTAGAAAAATTTTCTAATATTCTCTGATTTATTTTTGGAATATTTTCTTTAAATTTAAAAAACCCTCTTTTAGCAAATTTCCAAGCAAATAAATCTTCATCCCTCACAAGATTATGAATTTTTTTATGGTGTAAATTTTTAAACTCAGTTATGAAATCATAATTTTCTCCCACTCCAGGATAAATAATGTCTATTTCGTTAGTATTTTTAAAAGTATTTTCCAATGAATAAGGATCAATCTGTTCAACATTATCAAATTGCTCTAAAAATTCAGAGACCAAATCTTGTTTAAATTTCAATACAGATTCAGACAATGTAATTTGTCTTTGTTCATTTTTTAATAGGATAATAAATACTTTTTTATAGCTTGGAAGTAAATTTTTAAGGGTTGCAAGATGTAGATCATTTTCAAACATAATCAGATTATCTGATTTGGGATCATTATCATTTTTATAAATCTCATCTTCAAATGGTATTTGATTAGATTCTTCAAGAAAAATTTGTTGATTACTTATTTTTTCTACATTAAATCTATTATTTGAAAACTTTCTGAGGTTTGACGATGAAAAAAGATATTGTTTTCCCTTTGTTTGCAATCCTCCGACCCATCTCCAGCTAAGGAGATTAGATGAAGCATCTCCATCAAAAAGATACTTAAAGAAAAACTTTGCTCCCAATTGCCATGGGAGGCCTAAATTAAATATCCAAGTACTCGCAAACCACATTCTTGTATGGTTATGCAAATAATTGTACTGCTTTAATTCATGTACCCAAGAATTAAAAAAATCTAATTCTGTATTGCCATTAATTGCACTTTCATATAACTCATAATCAAAGTCGAGATTGTTTTCTGTAATAAAATTTCTCCAAACTTTAGGTCTATTTTCCATCCACCCTTTCCAGTAAACTCTCCAAAAAATTTCTTCAACAAATTTAGTTGAATTTTTGATTTTATACTTACTTTTAATATCATGGATCAGATCATATTCCGATAATATTCTATGAGTAATGAAAGGCGATAATTTTGAAACTGAACTTTCGTTATTTGGCCCAAAATCAAAATTTCTTAATTTTGCATAATCATTGATTTTGTATTTCGCAAAAATTTCCCAGGTATTTTGAGCTTTTAATAAAAATGACATTTTCTCATAACTTTAAAAAATTTTTTTTTGTATTGATAGAAATTTCAAAAATTTGCCTTTAAATTGATCCTTAAAATTTACTATTTAACTTTTAAGTAAATATGTTTGATTGAAGTATTTAATTTAAACGTCCTATAAGTACATTTTATACTCTTAAATCGCTCTCTGGGTAGGAGGATATTGAGTGGTCAATTACTTTTTAGATCTAATTTTAATTTTCAAATCTTTATTTAAATGATTTTTTCTAAAAGATTTTTAAATATTTATCAAAATTATTATGAATAATTTATTAGTGAGAGATGTTAAGTATCTAGATGAACAATACAGAATAGGTGAAGGCATAATTACGGATGATGCATTTAAGCAACTTGAAAAGCTCTTTATTCCTGTTGATCGAGAGCCTGGCTACTTTAATCAAAAAAATAATAAACTTTTGCCAAAATTAGCCAAAGAAAACTATAAAGAATTTTTGGAAAGTTTATTAACAAAAACAAGATTAAGCATTCAACCAAAAATTGATGGCTGTGCTATTGCAATTAGATATCTAGATGGCAAGTTTAATAAAGCTATTACAAAAAAAGGATTTGATGTCTCAAGCAAAATTAAACAAATTAAAAATGTCCCCGATTGTATTCCTATCAAACGAGATTTTCAAATTAGAGGTGAACTATACGCTACAAACCAAGTTGCCGGCATTTCCCAAAGAATTACAAGAAAATACCTCAATGATAAGAAAGGGATTGGAGAAAGTCTCCGCTTTTGCTGTTTCCAAATACTTAATGGAAGACTTAATCAATACGAAACCCTTAACTATCTTAAAAAATGTGGCTTCAGCACCCCTGACAGTTACTTCACAAATCATACAAGCGAAATCCAAATATATAAAAAAAATTGGTTAGAGAAAAAAATATTTGCAAAATATCCAACTAATGGGATAGTTGTAAAAATAAATAGTAGGAAATTACAGTTACTTAGAGAGAAAACTTTATCTCAAAATAACGAATGGCAATATGCAATTGAAAAATAATATTAAATAGTACCTTCAATAAGAGCTCACGATACTGACTTCCAGTATTTACAGTGGAAAAGTAATTAAATTTTGGTTAAATTCCAAAGCAATTTGCAGGATTACTAAATGACTGCCACTATTTCAAGACCTAAAATCTCTAACTGGGAAACATCTAATATTCCAATCCTTACAGGCAAAACAGCACTAATTACTGGTGCGAATAGTGGTCTTGGATACTACACTGCAAAGGCCTTAGCAGAAAAAAATGCTCATGTTGTTATAGCTTGTAGATCACTTGAAAAAGCTAATCAAACTATCAAAAAACTTAAATGTCTTAATCCTGAAGGATTATTTACACCTTTAGAATTAGATTTGTCAGATTTAAAAAATATTGTCGAAGTTCAGTCCAAAATTTTTGATAATTTTGAAAATTTGGATTTACTAATCAATAATGCAGGCATTATGCATCCGCCTAAAACTCTTAGTGCCCAAGGATATGAAATACAATTTGCAGTTAATCATCTAGCTCATATGCTTTTGACTCTAAAGCTACTTCCAATTATTGAAAAAAAAGAAGAATCTAGAATAGTGACGGTGACTTCAGGAGCACAATTTTTTGGCAAAGTTGGTTGGAAAAATCTGAAAGCCGAGAACTACTACAACAAATGGGAATCTTACTCCAATAGCAAATTGGCAAATGTAATGTTTGCTTTGGAACTAAATGAGAACTTAAAGCACAAAAATATACTTTCTTTAGCTGCTCACCCAGGAATTGCAAAAACAAATCTCTTTACTGCTCAAAAACCTAACCCTGGTCCATTAGAAACATTCTCATTGGAATTATTTAGTCCTATTTTTCAAACTGCTGAGATGGGTGCTTTACCTCAGCTTTTTGCAGCTACTTCACCAGACGCAAGAGGCGGTGATCATTATGGTCCTAGATTTAATTTCAGAGGTCATCCAAAACTATCCCCTACTTCTCCTTTCGCCATGAATAAAAAAGAAAGAAAAAATTTATGGGAAAAAAGCCTCGAAATACTTAATAACTTCTTATAAATTTTTCATTTTTACTAACTTCAGAAAATACTTCAAGATATGTAATTCACTCTCTGAGAGTTTCATAAATTCTGTTAAGGCATCATAATTTTTTTCATCAATTTTTCTTGACAATTGAATAAAACTATCATGGTTTTC
Organism: Prochlorococcus sp. AG-347-K16; assembly: GCA_003281405.1. Lineage (GTDB taxonomy): Bacteria > Cyanobacteriota > Cyanobacteriia > PCC-6307 > Cyanobiaceae > Prochlorococcus_A. The sequence continues at coordinate 81,007 of QCCD01000004.1, forward strand.
ATTAACAAAGCGCTCAGCAATCTGAGACGGAGTTAAACCCTGTTCAATTAATTCACCTGGAGCATTTTTCTCCCACTTTTCATAAAACCAAGAGAACCAATATTTTGCAGTATTATCTTCCATTAATTAACTTTTCTTGGGCGAATATTATTAATACTGAAGAAAAATTTCATGATTGAATTACCCTTTAAACACAATTAATATAAATGTAATTATAAATTTAATGATAGATAATCATTCAAGTAAAAGAAATATTAATCTTGTAATTGGATTAGGTAAATCTGGATTTTGGGCTGCAAAGTATTTGAGAAGCATCAATAAGAGAGTAATTGTTTGGGAAAGTAAAGATGGGATAGAATTCTTAGAAAGAAAAACAGCATTAGAACAACTTAATATCATAATTTCTCTAAATAAAGAATTTGTATTTGAAGAAATTCAACCTTTTTTGAAAGAGATCGAATCTGTTGTTGTTAGTCCATCAATACCTTATGACCATGTAACTATTAATGAATTAAAAAAAAAGGGAATTAAAGTAATTGGAGAAATTAATGTTGCATGGGAAATTTTAAAAGACACAAATTGGATAGGTATTACTGGCACTAATGGCAAGACTACTGTTACTCATCTACTAAGCCATATACTCTGTGATACTGGATTATATGCTCCTTTTGCTGGAAATATTGGTACACCTTTATGTAAGTATGCTCACTCCAAAAAATATGAAAAAATTGATTGGGTTGTAGCTGAATTAAGCAGTTATCAAATAGAAATATCTCCAGAAGTAAAACCTAATATTGGAATATGGACAACCTTCACAGAAGATCATCTTGAAAGACATAAAACACTTGAAAACTATTTCAACATAAAAAAAAGCTTGTTAGAAAAATCTGATTTTAGAATTTATAATTATGACGATAAAAACCTAAGAAATCACTACAGTTCGCTATCAAGAGGGGTTTGGATAACAACTAGTTTCGATAAATCAAATTTAATTCATTGCGATTATTGGATAGATGAACAAGCGTACATTGTTGAGAGAGGGAAGAAATTATTCAAACTTGAACATTTTTCTTTAAAAGGAATGCATAATCTTCAAAATCTTTTATTGGTAATTGCAGCAGCAAGAAAAGTTGGATTATCTGGCAAGAAGATTAAAGATTCTTTATCTAATTACAAACAATTACCACATAGGATGGAAACAATTTATAAAAATAATAATCTGGAAATCATTAATGATAGTAAAGCTACAAATTTTGACTCATCTATTGCGGGAATAAGTTCAATTGAAGGTCAAATAATAATCATTGCTGGGGGCAGATTAAAAGGTAATGAATATAGTGAGTGGATAAAAGTTTTAAAGAAAAAAGTAAGATGTGTTTTCCTTTTTGGAGAAAGCTCAAAAGTCCTAAAAATGGCGCTTATTAATGAAGGATTCAAAAAAAATATTTTTGAATTTTCAGAACTAAAAGAGCTTTTAAATTTTGTTTTTCATTATTTACAAAATAATAGAGTAGGAACATTATTATTCTCACCTTCATGCTCTAGTTTTGATCAATTTAAAAATTATGAAGAGCGTGGAGATTATTTCAAGAAACTAATAAGTGAAAAATTAAAGGTTAATGAATCCATTTTTTGTTCAAGTATCATTTCGTAATTTTCAGGTCGGTCATCACAACCGTTTACCCTCTGGCAAATATTCACTTAATTAGTTAGATTTTGACTATAAATTAACCACTAGCAATGAGTGAATCTAACAATTTACCTCAAGCAATAAGTCATAAAAAATTAAGTTACTTGATGCTTAAGGCACAAAAGGATTCTCATTTTTCTGATGAATTAGCAGAAATAGAAAGCCCTGAAAAAAGAGAATTTGAAGAGTTAATCAATAATTGGGAAGCTTCAACTAAGAAGGTAGTTAATGAGTTATCAAAAAGAAAAGAGAATTTACTAAAAGATAAATCACCAAATTCTCTAATTGCACTTGGTGCTATGGAAGTCCACCTTAATATGGCTTTGCAAGCCTTAAATGCATTTAATAAAGGAATTGATGGGTAAAATAACAGATAAATTATAAGGAAGGCATCGAAAATAAGAGAAATTCTAAGTTTTTTTCAGTATCTATAGAAACATCATCATAATAATTAACTTCAAAACCCAAGCCATCTCCAGATTCGAGAAATATATTTGAATTAGAGTCTTTACTTTTTAATAAAAGATTACCTTCTATTATTTGTATCCAATTATATTTATCGATTTCTAATGGCAATTTTTTTTCTTTAATTGGCTTATATTTACAACGCCATAAAGAGATACTTTGATTTAGAAAAAGTTTATTATTTTTACCGTCTTTGTAATTAAAAATAAGATTGTCCCACAACTTTTCATTTAATGAAATTTGATCATATCGAGGTTTGATATTTTCTTTTTGAGGGTATATCCAAATCTGGAACAACTTACAGTTCTCATTTTCTTCATTCTTCTCGCTATGAGAGATTCCAGTACCTGCAGACATAACTTGTACCTCATCTTTGTGAATTTTTCCAAGATTGTTTAAAGAGTCTCTATGAGTTATTGCTCCTTTTGTTACGACAGTAATTATTTCCATATTTGTATGAGAATGTGTATTAAATCCTGCATTAGGAGAAATAATATCTTCGTTTATAACTCTAATTTTGCCAAAATTATCCCATTTTGGATCTCTATGCTCTGCGAAAGAAAATGAATGCATCGAATTTAGCCATTCTCTAGTCGATCTAAATCTTTCGTGAGATTTCCTTATTTTAATTATTTTCAAAGACATAAATACTAAGAAATATGGTGTATTTGTTTAAATTAAATATTTTTGAAGATTATAAATTATCAATAAGTGAAATTACTTTTTATTTATTTGTTAATTTTGCTTTGTGCTTTATTTGCTTTATTAATTATTTTTTTTGCTTCTTCTCTTGTCGAACATTTTTCTGCCTCAACGTTTAAGTTTTTTAGTTTATTTAATTGCTTTGAAATTTTCATACAAGTTTAAATTACCAAGTAGAAATTAACACATATTTAATGGAATAGCTAAAAATATTAGGTTTGCATTTGAACCTTAGTACCTAAAAATAAGATTGGAGGATGGAATTATCTGAACAATATAAAGGATGTATTGGATTATCTTTGATTGTTTTTTTAATAAAAAGCGGTCCAAGAGAGTTATCAAAATTATTTTTCCTAATTAAATTAAATTGCATTATTTTTTTTGCTATTTTTTTATTTCTATTTAGAAATTTCCCTTTGTTTCCCCAACCTAACCATAAATCACAATTTTTATCTTCAGACCAGTGTTTTAAGTTTTTATAAATATGATTGTTGTTTAGATAACCTACAGGGTTTTTGTGATTAAAAAGTTTCTCTGGTTTGCTTGAAATAAGAGCAAATAGATTGATTAATTTTACTTTGCCGTAATTATGATTTTTCGAAATTTTGATTATCTTTTTTGTTGTGTTGTCCAAGAAAACTTCATCCGATAATGAGGGATTTAAACCAATAAAGATAATTTCCTTTGTAGATTTAGAAATCTTATAACTTAAACTCCATCTATATAATTTGTTAGCACTTATTAAACAATTTCTTTCTAGAAATAAATTTCTCAACCTAAACCTACACCTCTAGCCATAAGAGTGGCAAACAAGGGTATTGTTGCGAAGCCAACTAATTCAGTAGTAATGATAAGTCTGAACCTCTTAACTAGATTCTCAGATATTTCAGGTAATTTATTCTTGCTTAATGGAATAGCCCATAAGATATATGTTGTTGTTGGGTATAAAGAAAGTAATCCCACCAGAATGTAAAGAGAAACCTTTATCCAAAACACAGGGTTACCTGTATAGAAATCACCTCCTTGACCAAAATACTTAACACGCAAAATCCCAGTAACTAATATCGCAACTCCTGCCAAACCATAAACCACATCTGCAATTATCATTGAGATCGTCTCATTTCTATTAAGACCTACTTTGAGGGTCAATCTTTCAAACAAAAGAGAACCGAAACACAAAATAATTCCTAAATAATGAACATATGCTACTAATGCACTTTTAGCAATTTCACCTGTTAATAAAGTTCCTAATAACATGTTCAAGTCAAAATTTATACAATCCTAACCACCAAATGAAGAATTTGTTTAGAAAATAAATTAAACAATAAAAATTCAGGTATTGAATCTAGGACTCTAAAAACCTTTTTTGGCCATCTTCAAAAAAATCCTTTTTATTCCATACTTCGATTACATCTGGGAAGTGTTTTTCCATACAATTATCACAAACCCCATGACTGAATCTAATATCACTAATTTTCGAAAGATATTTTTCTAAATGCATCCAATCGCCCTCCTTATTTTTCACTTCTCTGCAATATGAACATACAGATAAAATCCCTTCCTGTTTATGCAAATTAGACAATGCATCTAGCAAATTTAATGACTTTTTTCTAAGCTCTAAAAATGAAACTATTTGCTTTGATAATAATTCCATAATATTAAATTGTTGTGTAGTTAGATTTCCTGGCTTTCTATCTATTACACAAAGAGTTCCAAGCTTATTACCATCACTATTTCTAAGGGGAAAACCTGCATAAAAACGAATCTTTGGGTCTCCAGTTACCAATGGATTATTTATAAATCTTTCATCTTGGAAAGCATCATGAATAATTAATGGACTATTTTCTTTTATTGCATGCGTACAAAAAGACCAATCCCTTCTAGTTTCTGATATTTGAAGTCCTATTTTGGATTTAAACCATTGTTTATCTTTGTCTACCAAAGTCATTAAAGAAATAGGCACATTACAGGTTGTAGCAGCAATTTTTGTAATATCGTCATAACATGATTCTGGCTTGGTTCCCAAAATCCTATATTCTGCTAAAGCTTTTAATCTCCTTTCCTCTTCTTCTTTTTTTGATACAAGATTCTGCATTAATCTTCACCAATAATTAAAACTTTAAAATTAAAGTTTCTCCAAAAAACTTTTTCCTTCTAATACTTAATAAAAAAAAGATAAACTTATTGAATTGTTACTTACTGATTTATTACTTATTAATTCATTATTGATTGATTTGACTTTGAGACTGCCATCCCAGCGATCCATCCACTTGTCCAACAATGTTGAAAATTAAATCCACCAGTGATCCCATCAACATCCAAAACTTCTCCAGAAAAAAATAACCCTGGACAAATTAAGCTCTCCATACTTTTAAAATTAACCTCATTAATTTTTACGCCTCCGGAAGTAACAAATTCCTCTCCAAATGGACCTTTGCCCGAAATTATATATTTATCCCTCATAAGAGTATTTATCATTTTCTCTCTTTCATCCGCCAGTAAATCAGCCCACTTTTTCTCTTTATCAATACCTATTTTCTTTAATAAAAAAATCCATAATCTTTTTGTTAATAGTGGAACAGGTCTACTATTAATAAGATTCATCTTGCCTTTGTTTAATCTTAAATAATTAATTTTTTCTTTTAACTCCTCATAACTTAAAGAAGACCATTTAATGATTAAATTAAATTTATATTTTTGGCTATAAAGTTCCCTTGCTGCAATTGATGAAAGTTTTAATACTGCTGGCCCACTAAACCCCCAATGCGTTATTAGTAAATCGCCTCTATTTTGAAAATTCTTATTGTTTAAATTAATTTCTATATCTATGCCCCTTATCGATACCCCACTACATTCATCCAAATTTGGTTCTTTTGTGGAAAAAGTAAAAAGCGATGGTACAGGTTTAACAATGGTGTGTCCAAGATTTTGAGCTAATTTATATCCGCTTGGATTACCTCCAGTTGAAAGAATAATATTTTTTGCAGTTACCTTTGCTTTTTTAAGACTAAAAATATTGAATATATTATCTGGAGTTTTTGCAATTTCTTTTACAAAAAATTTTGTTATTATCTCTACGTTTTTTGATAAAGCACTTTTTCTCAAACAATCAATAACATCTGAAGAAGAATTAGAAACTGGGAATACTCTTAGATCTTCCTCAATTTTTAATTTTAAACCTTTTTTCTCAAACCAATCGTATACATCTCCAGCAGCAAAACGATTAAATGATTCCAAGAGCTGAATTCCACCTCTGGGGTAATTCTCAATTAGTTCATTCGGTATCCATGTCGCATTAGTAACGTTACATCTTCCACCTCCACTAATCCTTACTTTCTCCATAAGTTTTGAAGTTGCTTCAAGAATTATTATTCTTTTTACTCCATTTTCAGCAGCAGTTACTGCTGTCATAAAACCGGCTGCACCGCCTCCAACAACTGCTAAATCAAAAGGTTCCAAAAACTTATTATTTAATATGCTTTAATCTGATAATAGCAATTAGTTATAAAGAAAAATTAGTTCAAAAACCATAAAAAAATAAATATAAAACTTTAAAACTACATAATAAATAGCTACAATTCACTAATTTTTAAATTTCTAGAAAAATCAACACAGTCGTTATTTTTATGCTTTAAGTTAATTAAATGAGACCGTTATTTTCTTACGTTAAATATTCTGAGGCCAGTTTTCCTATGACTGGTCAATATACTGCTCTTCTTTTAATAACTTCTGTTATTTGGGTTCTACTTTGGTTTGGATATAGACAAAATAAGATAAATGATGAGATCAAGAAAAAAGAAAAAGAAGAAAGAATTAATGCGAAAGTTCAAAGAAGAAAGAAGTTAGAGAGTTTGTACCCTAGTAATAAAAAAACTGTTTAAAAAACTATTTTAGAAACATGAAAAAAAATAATTTCAAATCATTAATTCAGTACCTACCGGGGGTTTTGATTCTTATTTATGTATTCTTTTTAGCATTTACTCAATTTATAAAATAAAATTTTTAAAAATTATTCGTTTTGATTGGAATCCTTTCTGCTTTTGGAGCTGCTACATCTTGGACATATGCGTGCTTTATTTGGCGCTCGCAAACTCAAAAATATAAATCAATAGATATTAATTTAATAAAAAATATAATAGCTTTTTTAATTTTTATACCTGCTTTTATCAATCTAAGTTCTACAACTGAATTAAAAAACATATTTATCCTACTAATTAGTGGAATAATAGGTATTGGTTTAGGTGATACTTTCTATTTAAAGTCACTACAAACAATTGGCACAAGAAAAACTTTATCTATAGAAACTCTTTCTCCGTTAATGGCAGCCTTATCAGGGGAATTGTTTATTAATGAAAATTTAACAACTAAATCATGGGTTGGAATAATTATAGTAACGACTTCGCTATTTATAATTCTCAGAAAAGGTAACGATTTTAAAGAGGAAAACTCCTCTTTCTCAGAAAAAAATAACTTTAAGATTTTTGCTTTTCCTTTTTTATCAGTTTTATGTGCTGTTCTTGGAGGTCTTTTATCAAGGATGGTTTTCCTTCAAAGCAATTTATCTCCTTTCCTTACAACTGAAATAAGATTATTAGGTGCAATAATTTTTTTAGTTAGTCTTAAAGGATTAAAGATTAATTTTTTCTTAAAAAAATTAGACAAAAAACAACAAAAAAGATTTTTAATTTCAATACTTCTTGGAACAAATGTAGGAATATTTCTACAACACTTTGTGTTTAAAACCCTCCCCATAGGAATAGGATGGGCTTTATTAAGCATATCTCCAGTAATTTCATTATTTTTTGCTAAGACTGAGGAAAGAGAAATTACCAAAAAAATAATATTTTTTACTTGTTTTTTATTTTTTGGCTTGACATTAATAATTCTTTAATCTCTAAGTCATGTAAAAAATACTCATGTTAATAAAAATCAAATTAAATAAAATTACCCTATAAACACTCAAAACAATGAAAACATTAAAGAAAAAAAGACTCGGCACATTGGAAGTTTATGTTATTTTTTTAAGCTGCATTTATGCAGGCTTTATAGGTTATAAATCTCTATTAAATGTTTTATTTACTTAGAATTAATTAATTCTTTCAAATGATTTAATAAACTTACCTCCATCTTGGTCATCATCATCATTTGAGGCGAAAAATAAAAAAAATATTCCTAAAGAAGCTATAGATAGCGAAATTGACAATACAGAAAGCTCATCCATAAATTAGAAATTTTTCATATGATAAACTAAAAAAAATAAAAGACAGTAAAGAAATACACATTCTCGAAATAAATATTTCTTTTATTTGTAAAATAAAAAAATAAATCCGAACTATTTCGTGAAAGTTATCATCACTTCCCCTTGTAGTGCAAGCACAATAATTCAGTATGGAATAAAAAGTTGGCCTATTTGGGAATGTGAGCCAAGTAAATTTCAATGGAATTACAATGATAAAGAAATTTGCTTAATTATTGAAGGCCAAGCGAAAATTAGTACGAAAAAAGGTGACATTTATTTTATTAAAGCTGGAGACCTCGTTGAGTTTCCCGCTGGACTTTACTGCGAATGGGAAATAACCAAAAGTATTAAAAAACATTATCGATTGGGCAGCTAGATTTAAGAAATAAGATTTTTTCTTTCTTTACTGCTAAGTCAAAGCAGATAAAATATGGTTAATAAAATAATTTTCAAACGGGTAACTAATATTATGCCTTTTACTGATCAAGAATATTTTGAGGTTATTGAAAAAAACGAAATAGTAAAAAAAGCTTTTGAAAATATTAAGCAAATTTGCATTGATTTGCAAAAACAAACAAATTGTCCTGAAGAGGACCTAAAAGATTTTCTTGAGTTTATTTCAAAACAATGGAATAAGTAATAATTAAAAGCCTTTTAAGAATACTAGATTTAGAATCTCAATTTAGTTTTCTCATAGAATCAATTCTAATCTAATTCCTTTGTTGGTTTTGTATTGAAACTGGAAGTTCCCTTAGCAGCAGAAACAAAGAAAAAGAAGCCTACAATTCCTGATATACCAAATATCGCAGCCAAAGGATCAAAAGTGAATGAAAACATAGAATTTATAAAATCAAGATAAATAATAGTTTTTGAATCAAAATTGTACAATTATTGTTAAGTATAAAAAATAACAATAAAGCGATTCATTATGTCATTATTAGTTTCTCATAAGGTTCAACAAAATTATTATTCACATTCATATTGAAGAATAAAAATATCAATAAATGCTAAAGATTTGTTCGTGCGACAGAGAAAAGTTTAAAAAATATTTATAGAAATATTGAATAACACTTACCGGAGGATCCACAATTGTTGTTTCTTTAGATTAATATCAACCCATGACAGATTTTTACTCAGCCTCTTCAGCAGTAAGTCCCTTTACAGCTTTATTATGGTGCTTTTATCCAATAGCCGTACTTGTAATCATTGAGTTACTTCTAGGGGGTGGATTCGATGATGATAACGATGACCAAGATGGCGGAATGCTTATACCTGCTTATTCTAGATCTGACGTTTGAAACTTTTTAGGTTTTAAATTACAAACTCCAAAAAATTTCAATAAATTGCCCAACAATATTGATACAACTCACATTTCCCTAATTACACTTACCATTATTATCATTTCCTCTCTGTCTTGGCTTGTTTTGAGAACCCTCAAAGAAGGTAGAAAAGCTTTAACAGATATATATAAAGATAAATCGTAAAAAACTTAAATAAATACTAGAATTTGAAGGATTTCCAAGTTAAACAACAACAAATTCATAGTTGTTCCTTTTTGTGAAGGGACTCCCCTAATAATTACTTTAATAAATAAAATGCATCTAAATTCTTTACTTTATATTTGTTCTATATCTTTATTCATTTATATAATGGCGCTTTTTTGGAGAGACTTGCCAAATCAAAAAAAGTAAATAATTAATATTAAATTTATTGCTTATTAAAATCAATTGAGTTATTAATTAGATATTGGATTTAATTTTTTTTATATAAATGCTGAAAGAATCTTCAAATAACAATAACAAAAATATATTCTCAGAGACTACAAGTATTGCAAAAGAAAAGATGATTTGCAAAGACGGATTCTGTTCATTACCAAATAAAGATGAGATCCCAAAAAAAGATTCAAATGATATGAATTTATTTGATCCTATTTAATAAATAAATAATATTTTGATAAATTGAAGATTATATTGATATTATTAAATTTTTTGAATGTTTAATTTATGCTTAATGACTTATTAAAAGCATATAAAGAGTTTTGGATTAAAGCTACAGACTTCAAAGGATTCACATCTCGATCGGACTGGTGGTTAGTTCAACTAGCAAATTTTATAATTTCTTTCCTAACTATCCCAATATTTTTAAAAACTTTTGGGTTCAATGCTTATGGAATAGTTTGTATTATTCCTCAAATAGCTATTGATATAAGAAGAATCAAAGATTTTGGAAAAGATTGGAAATGGATCTTTATTAATTTAATACCTATCTTTGGATGGATCTTGTGGTTCATCTGGTTAGGCTTTGGCAAGACAGGTAATGGGAAAAATAAACTTATATAGAATTAACTCTTTATTTTTTTTCTTTTTTTAAAATCTACAAATCTTATGTTGTTTCTTAACTCTATTTGTTTTACAAGAATCCTAAACACATGCATCTCGCATTCTGTTAATTTAAGAAATTGATCGAGTGTATCTTTATCTTCTTCATCAAAATCTTCGAAAACTTCTGAAATAGAAATACTATTTCTATAAATAAAATCCTCTGCAACATCTCGTGGATTCTTTCCTGATTCGAAATCCTGAAAAGCTTCATAAGAATTAAGTTCTCTCGTTAACCATTTAAACCATGGTTCATTTTTATTGTGTTTTTTATTTATGATTTTCTCCATTAAAAAATTTTTAACTAGTTTAATCATTATTAGTTATTCATTCTTTGACAGCTGTACAATTACCTATTTTTAAAATTTAATTAAAGATAAATCTTATTTATTTTTTATAAAAATAATTAGCATAATTACCGATAACCTTCGTTAGTAATAAGTATTTATTACTAATTCTTTGTTTATGAGATAGCTAGAGTTTTTAAATAAAGTACATTGTCAATTCCATTTCATGACTTTCCTTAGTCTCCAATTTTAATAATTGGTACTTTTGGCATTGCAGTTGCAATAGTACTTTTATGTGTCTATTGCCAAAAATATTCAATTCTCCTTTGAACAAAATGCGTGCAGAAAAGAAAAAATCCTTAATTAAGTAACAAAAAGAATTAATTGAAAGATTAGAAAAATAGAACAAGATTTGAAAATTTTATAAAAATTACTCTTAATAGAATTGTGTTAATGATCTCGAATTCAAGACCTTAATTTTTTTAACAAGAATTTTAGTCTATAAGAAGTTATGGATAAAGATCATCTCATTGAGTTAATTTCTAATAGTCTTCTTTACGAGAGCAAAAATTCTGACTCTACTAAAAATCTTAGTGACTTTAAAAATTACTTAGAAAGATTAAATCTTGATCAATTGAGAACTATGTCTAAAGAATTTATTCTTTAAGTATGATTTTTAAAATATTTTATTTTTTATAAATAATCAATACTTTTTAAAAATGTTAGTATCAAAAAAAAAAATAAGTATGGTTAAAGTCAATAGAGGAGATTTTTTAATAAAGCCATTTTTAAAAAGAAATAATATTAGAGCTTCTTATCAAATTATTTCTACCATCTTCCCAATAATTTCTATTTGGTTAATCGTACACCAAATAATAAATCAACCTTTTTCATTATTTATTAAAGGATTTCTATTGGTACCTTTTATAGTTCTTCTAACTCTGTTCTCATCTCGAACATTCTCATTAATGCATGATTGCGGTCATAATTCTCTTTTTACAAAACGGAAATTAAACCGCTTCTTCGGATTTTTACTTGGCTTAGTTAATGGTATTCCTCAGAAGTCATGGTCAATTGATCATGCATTTCATCATAAAAATAATGGGAATTGGGAAATTTATAAGGGGCCGATAGATGTTTTAAGTCTTGAAGATTATGAATCTCTTTCAAAAAGAGAGCAAATAATTTATAAAGTAAGTCGAAACTGGATGATGCTTTTCCCTGGCGGTTTTTTTTACTTAGTTTTGAAACCTAGATTAGGACTTTTTTTTATTATTTTTAATTTCAGTAAAGATATATTGGAAGAAACTTATATCAAAATAAAAAACAGAAAAATATCTCAACTTCTATCGATCAATTCAAGAGTAAAACCACCTTTTTCTGATTATGGAAATAATTTCAGTGAGCTGTTTGAATTAATAATCAATAACTTAATAGTAATAATAGGGTGGATTTTTATGTGTAAATGGTTGGGGCTAGTTTTTTTCTTATCATTTTATTCCATTGTATTAACTTTATCAGCAGCAATTTTAATATGTGTTTTTTTCGTACAACATAACTATGAGAATGCATATGCTAAAAATACAAAAAACTGGGATCTCTTCGATGGAGCTATTTTAGGTAGTAGCAATTTAGATATCCCTAATTGGCTAAATTGGTTTTTAGCAGACATATCCTTCCACAGCATTCATCATCTGTCTGAGAGAATACCTAATTACAACTTAAGAGCTTGTCATAAAGCAAACATTCATTTGCTCCAACAATCAAAGTTCTTAAAATTAAGCGATTTTTCAAACTGCTTCAAATATATTATTTGGGATAATAAAAATCAAAAATTAATCCCTATAAGTTAATACCTAATTTAACCTTCTTCTCAATTTTCTTTTTAGAGGAATACTGCTATATGCATGAGTACCAATAGATGGAGGCAAGTCATTCTTTAAAGGATGCATAAAAGCATTTGCCATACTCTCTAACATTTTCGAAAGCCAATTAATTACTGATTTCATTTGAAAATCTAAAAGTGTACTTTTTTATCATCTAACTAAATTACTTAAAAGTAAATCAGTCTTTATGCTGATTTTTTAGGGAGATTACCTTTTACAATTAATATTTAATAATCAAAAGTGTTTTTTATTTTATCTTTTAAAAGAAGGATACTACTACCTTTTTAAAGGCAAACCAGTTGAATTATAGGTTTAGTAAATAATACTTATTTTTTCTAATTCACTTAATAAATTAAATTATTGAACATAATTTCATGCTATATCTCTATTCCAAATAAATTTAACAATATTATGAATGATTCATTTGTTTCTACCAACCAGAACACAGACATAGATTCTATTAATTCATACTTTGAGTGTATTACGGAATGCAGTATTGTGGATGGTCATCAAGAATGTATTACACGTTGTTTAGAAATTCATTTAAAGGGGGGTGATCAAAATGAATAAAAAAAATTCACCACAAAGAAAGACAACTTTAAAATGGAATTCGAATGGAGAGCTTTCGGAAATCGATATGTTAAGAATTTTAGACAAGATATCAGCTTATAAACTTAATCAATGTGAATTAACATGCGATTCTGATAAAAATTAAGATATATTTTTCAATAAATTTCTAACACTGCCTATAAAAAAGCAACTTATGGGATTTTTGTAGGATTTAAATTAATCAGATTTCAATAAAGATTTAGAACATTTTCATAAAACTATAGTTTTATTCTAAAAATTAATTTTTAGAACTCCAACCTTTTTTTAAAAATGTTTTACTAATTTCTTTTTTTGTTAGTTGAATCGGTTTTACTAATCCTGAATCACCATGAGTTGGACAATAATAAGTTATTAGCATCCAATTTTTTTCTTGATCCATAACTAATCACTCTATTTAAATAATGATTAAGTAATTAGGATGAATTTTGAAAAAATTTCTTTTTTTTAAGCTTTTTTTCTTTTTTGCTTAATAATTTATAAAAATTTTGAATCTATTCTCACAAAATAGATATAAATACGCATGACTTTAAAAAAAAATCCTGCTATTTATTAATAAATTCAAATTTATTCATGTCTCTAGAATCTATATTGATGGTAGTTGCTCCAATCTGTCTTTTTACAGTAGGAGTTATTGTTTTACCTATCCTAGTAAAGCCACGAAAACAATCTGGTTTACCTAAGAGGTATATACGCGGTCTTTAAATTAATTAAGCTTTAAAGAAGAGCGAAGACAATCAGCAAAAAAAAAAGAAAGAAAGAAAGAAAGAAAGAAAGAAAGAAAGAATTAATAAATTATTTTCATTATGAGATCCTGTGATGGATAATAGAATATATAAATTCACTTTTATTTAACAAAATTCTTAACCAACAAAAATTTGAGTAATATAAAATTTTCTGGTCTTAAAGGCCAAGCGCTTGTAATAAAGGATAAAGATATTCCAAGCATAAAAGAATTTCAGGATGTTATCCCAAATCACTACTTTAGGTGCAAAACCAAAACTTCTTTGAGTTATCTTTTACAATCAGCTTTCATTCAATCATTAGTAGTTGCAATAGGGTTATCTATTCCATTTACCCCAAAAATGATCCCAATTTGGATAATTTACGCATTAATATCAGGTACCACTGCAATGGGATTCTGGGTAATTGCCCATGAATGTGGGCATGGAGCATTCTCTAAAAACAAAACATTGGAATCTGTAACAGGTTATTTACTACATTCATTACTTCTGGTGCCTTATTTTTCTTGGCAGCGTTCTCATGCAGTTCATCATCGATTCACAAATAACATAACTAATGGAGAAACTCACGTCCCTTTAGTCATTAAAGGCAACGGAGTTACAGAAAAAGTTGGCGGAGAAAAAGAATTACATTTTTCAAATTCCTTAGGTAAGAAAAATTATGGAATTCTTCAACTTGTTTTACATCTAATATTTGGCTGGCCTGCTTATTTACTTACGGGAAGTACAGGAGGAGTTAAATATGGTTTTTCAAATCATTTTTGGCCAAGAAAACCATTTTCTAAAGCATTATGGCCATCAATATGGGCCAAAAAAGTTTGGATATCAGATATTGGCGTAGGTTTGACATTAGTGGGCATTGTTTATTTAGTTTTCAAGTATGGATTATTTCCAGTAATTGCTTTGTATTTAGGCCCTTTATTAGTGGTTAATTGTTGGCTAGTAGTTTATACATGGCTTCATCATACAGATTCAGACGTGCCTCATCTTTCAAATACGGAATTTTCCTTTATGAGAGGCGCATTTCTATCTATTGACAGGCCTTACGGTAGAGTCCTTAATTTTCTTCACCATAATATAGGTTCTAGTCATGTTGTTCATCATGTATGTCCAACTATCCCTCATTATCATGCAAAAAAGGCAACTTTCTTAATTAAAAAAGCTTTTAAAAAAGCATATCTTTTTAATCCTGATCCAATACACAAAGCTCTATGGAATGTTGCTTGCAATTGCGTTGCTGTTAAGTCAGACATCAAGAGAGGAAGATATATTTGGCAATCTTCATACAAAATAGTGGATTAAAAACACAATAAGCATCAATTCTTTATCACATTAATTTACGCAAATCTGAAAAGAATATAAAAGAATTAGAAATATCAACTTTTTCATCTTAGAAAATACTCACGATTTAGTAATTCTATGAGTGGCGACAATTTGCATGGTAAACAGCCTATTAAATTTTATTCGGAAAAAATAACACTTACAAAAGTTGAATTATTAGAAAGACAATTGAGTTTAGGCGATAAAATTTCAGATTTAGATCAAAAGCATAAAGAATGGAGCAAAAAACTATCAGGTTGATCATCTAATAAGATGAATTTTAATAACTTATTGATATTTGTATTTGCCTTATCAAGAAACTTTTCTGTAAATTATTGAAAAATTATTTGCAGGCATCCTAATAATATCCTCTTGAGAAAAACCATTTTTCTTACTCTCATCACAAACTTCCTCAAGATTTTTAATACCCCAAAGAGCATTTTGCATTTTTAACGAATTATCGAAAAAATAATTACTTTCACTTGTATGCGTATTACAGATTTTAAATGGTCCATATAACAACAAAAATTGTTCCTTATTAAGTAATTTTCCTGCCTCTCTAAATAGTGCTACAGTACAAGACCACTCTGCTACATGAATCATATTTATAGAGACTATTCCTTGCAAAGAATGAGCTAATCTTAATGGAATTTTCCAAGGAATTTTTTCTACATCAATCTCTAGAGGCTGGGGCATTTTCTTGGTTAAGTCTTCATGCTCAATCCAAGAACTTATACTTTTTCTATGCAATAACTCTGGATCACTCGTTTGCCAAATTATTTTAGGAAAGCGTTTTTGAAAAGACACTCCATGTTCACCGCTACCACTGCCAATTTCCAATACTGAACCTTTTTTTTATAATTCGGGATAGTACATCACCAATGCAGTTTCTATTTCTTTGAGTTGCCGAAAAAAAAAGTCTATTATCCAAAATTAAAAAAAATTTGGCGTTTCAGTAAAAATAATAATTCTAAAATCCTTGATTATTTAACCTTTCTCAATTTAGGAGTTTTGAAAAACATTATTTTAAGGCTAAAGAATAATATTGAAATTGTGAGAGCAGGCAAGATATAAAGTATTAGATCAGAACTCATTAGAGAAGGAATCCTTCCAAAAATTAAATGCATGTAGTAGGTCGAGAAAGACATAAATTCATATATATGTATCTAATTCATTAATAGCAATTATTTGAATTCTAAAAACTACTTTTAGTCAAAAACTAAAGATTCTCAAAAAAAAGAGTCAGCCTGTATCCCTACTAGCTGACTCTTGTATTATATTAATTTAAATTACTTCTAAATGAGGACATACCTCTTAAAAAAAAACAAGGTGAAAAGCTTATTTTTTATTCAAATTTAAAAAATCAGAACAAAAATAAAAACATCGATAAGGTATATTTCGACACATATATGTAGCAGTTTTTAAAATTTTCCTGATAAAGCGAGGAATAATCCATGATTTTCTTTACATTACTAAATAATTATGTTATATTTATTTACATATTACACAAAACAAAATGACTCCAGAAGCAGAACGTTTTAATGGTTGGGCAGCAATGTTAGGTTTCGTTGCAGCAGTTGGTGCATACGTCACTACAGGTCAAATCATTCCTGGTTGGTTCTAATGAAAAATAACGAATCAAAAATAGTTGAAAAAGAAAAAATCGTAGCTGAAAAGCTTAACGGTAGATTTGCAATGTTAGGTTTTGTTGCTCTAGTTGGAGCATATCTAACTACAGGTCAAATCATTCCTGGTTTTATCTAATATAAATCTTTTTAATTTTCATGAAAAAGTCTAAGTTAAAGTTAATTTAGGCTTTTTTAATGGAATTTTTTTGATAACAAGTGGTTTTTATTAATTAAGCTTAGAATAATCCTATTTGCAACAAAAAAGTTTGCTAATAATCAGCATAAAAACACTATCTCATTTTTAAAAATTATATTCGAAGTTTTTTGGGATTAATTTTATAATCTATATTTGCGGAAAAGAAATAAAACTAATAAAGCTTATTATCAACGATATAAAAGATCATCATTTTATTTCAAGAAAGCTATAGAAAGAAAATGATTAATATTTAAAGAAAACTTTAAAAAAGAAATATTAATATGATTATTTTTCTAATTGAAAAATAAAATTTATTTATTATTTGATGCTATCTTTATCTAGATAATTCGAATATTTAATGAGAGTAAAGCTTGAACCGGAGACAGCATTTATTGGCAAAAAGTTTGCTTATATATTTCTAGGAATAATATTTAGCTTGAATGCTATAACTTTTATTTGGTTTTTCTTATTTTCAAATTTGAATTAAAAATTTTTCGTTTAAAACAGATAAATAATATAACTTAAAAAAGTTTATAAAATCAGTTACTTAGGTATTAAAAAATTCCTGGAATGATCTGCCCTGTTGTTATATAGGCACCTAATAATGCAACAAAACCAACCATAGCCCATCTTCCATTTACTTTTTCTGCATTTTGAGGATATCCATCGTAAGACACAGTTTCATCAATATAAGGCCTAGTTTCTGATGGGAACATATTCTGTCTTCCACCTGATTCAGTAGTAACTCCTGATTTTGTCATTAAAAAAATAATAATTGTTAATTAAAGTAACATAAATATTAATTTATGTAAATCAAAAGCCTTCAATGATTCGCCTCTGAGTATTTATGATTCAATCTGTGACATTTCTGTTTAAAAAATAATTTACAAATCACAATTTTTTTGAGTTAAATCACCTTTTATTATCAAAATTGCAGTTAAACCACCAAAAATAAGCATTTATACTCACAATGAGTAATTTTACTTAGTAGAATGCAATTAGCATTTAGGAAGTGCTTAGCTGGTTAAATCAGAAAATCTGAATTAACTAAGTCGTCATGAGCTTGCCGTTGGGATACTGCAAGCTCTTTCAATTTTAAAAGCAAGTGAATAAACCTATCGTCATAATATTTTTTAAAAAAATTAATTTTTAGTTTTTATAAAATGTCAATAAATTAATTTATTGCTAAATAAAAAATAGATGTTTAACAACGTATGTCTTTAGATTTTATTCTCATCCCCTCCTGCATTATTATCATTCTTTTTCTTTTAAATAGAGAAAATAGAATATACAAAAGAAATCAAAAGGTTAAATAATATCATTTTTCAAAAAAAGTTTAATACTAAAGATATAGAGATCGTAAAACTTATTTTTTTTTTCTGAAAAATAAATTTCAAAACAAAGTTTGAAAACCTTAGAGAATTTAGTAAAAAAACTATAATAACTTTTTTCTTAAAATTAATTTGTCCCAATACAGTTTTGCATTATTAATTTGATTTAGTTTTTGTTGGCAGTGTATGCAATTGCATTCATATGTGAAAGTTTTATTTTTCATGCTTTAACTCTTTTTTTAAAGAAAACAAATTTCTTATTTTATTGCAAGCGTTAATAAATTATTTTTCTAATTTTTTTATTGAAATTTAAAGAATTAAAAAATTTTTCTTAACTATCAATTTTATATTGGTTTCTAAATGATTGATATTTTATAATATTAAAAAAGAAGTTAAAAAAACAAATAAATCTCTTTTGAAAATTTCAAATCAATCACTAATAAAAAAAAATATTAATAAAATAATTTCTCCTTGGTATTTACTTCCTTTAATTGATAGATGGATATTAGGTCAAATAATACCTCCCATGATATTTGCAATTTCTGCTTTTACAGTTATTTCATTATCAGTTGGGGTAATGTTTGATCTTATAAGGAAAATAGTTGAATTTGGTTTACCTTTATTTTTAGCTTTAAAAGTTCTTTTTTTTAGTTTACCGAGTTTTTTAGTCTTATCATTCCCCATGGCAGTTTTACTTTCAACATTATTAGCCTATGGGAAATTATCAAGCAATTCTGAATTGCTGGCATTGAAATCTTTGGGTATAAAAACTTCAAGAATTATTGCTCCAGCTATTGCTCTTTCAATATTTATGACAGGATTGACTTTTTACTTTAACGATAATTTAGTTCCTGCGAGTAATAAATTAGCTGAAAAAACTTTAAGAGCGGGCATAGGAAGTTCTTTTAGTGCAGAACAAGGAAAAGATAATATTATGTTTTCAAGATATGGATCAAGGATAAATTCATTAAATAAAAAACCTACAAAAATAAATACTTATCTTACTCATATATTTTATGCTTCATGGTATGAAAACAATATTATGTATGGAGTTACAGTTTTAGATTTTTCCAGAGAAGATTTTCAACAAATCTTAAAAGCAAAGAATGGAAAATTTGATAAAAAAAGTTCTTCTTGGATATTTTCTGAAGGGAGTATTGTATCAATTGATCCAAGCGGACAAACTACAAATATTCAATTTAAAGAATATACATATCCATTTGTGGAAGGACCTATGGAGCTAGCAAAAGTTCCTAAGGATGCAAATGAAATGACTTTAAAGCAGGCTATACAAGCAGAAAAGATTTACGAAAAAACTGGAAACTTGAAGGAGGTAAGAAGAATAAAAGTCCGTATTCAAGAAAAATTCACTCTACCTTTTGCATGCTTGGTCTTTGGTTTAATAGGAAGCAGTCTTGGTTCTAAATCTAATTTAAGATCTTCAAAAAGTCAGGGATTTGGATTAAGCGTAATTCTTATATTAATTTATTACGTTATGTCATTTTTATTTAGTTCTTTCGGAGTAAAAGGTATTTTACCTCCAATTTTTGCTGCATGGTTACCTGTCTTAATTTCTCTGGGAGGTGGCATTTATTTATTAAGAAAGTCAAGTTCCTTATAATATCTTAAGCATATAAATAAGAATATAAGTATTTAAGAAAATTCTTTTGCTAGTAAAAATTCTTAGATATTTATTTCCCGTCTATTTTTTTATAACCATACCAATCAGGATAGTTGTTTTCTTGAATAAAGTTATTATCTGGAATTAATTCTATTTGCCAATTACCTATATTTTTGATTTGTTCACAATCATCACAACTTATTATCATTTCTAGAGAAGCAAGATCATCTTTATGCTTTTTTTTTACAGCCAATAAGCCATTTAGATTTAGCTAGATTTTTAGCCTCTAATTTAGTTGAAGCTGTAACCAATCCAAACTCATGTTTTTCCTGCATTGAAGTTGAATTATAACCTCCAAGATTGACAAACCATAAATGTTTTTTAGCCTTATTTTTTTTTTCTAATTGCTTTTTATCTATATTATCTTTTTCAAAATATATTAATTTAATCTTGTAACCATCTATGTATTTTATTTTTTTGTAGCTATCAATATGCAAACCTTGTGGAGATCCGAACCAATCCTTTCTTAAAGTATCGTATGTATCCTGAATTTTAGATCCAACAACCCATCTAACATCATGTAGTTCAATATTAGCTTTTTTTGCCTTTCCCCCAAGCACTACTAGATAAAGAAAATTATTTTCTAATTTTTTCACTTTTAATAAAAAAATTTATTACTTAGAATTTACTTTAAATTATCAAGAATTACTATGCATATTATTTTTACTAATTCAGAAAGTCAATTAATTGAACCACCCTTTTTTCTTAGCTTTAACTTTTGGTGAAGTCTGAATCTTAGGCTCTTCGTCTACTCTTCCTTTAATAATCATTAACGGAACTGTTGCCCATAGAGCTAAAAATAATATCCAGAATAAGTAAATGTTCATACTATTAAAAGACAATAGAACCATAATAAAATTAATTAAATATTATTCGTGGGTTTCTTTTTAAAGTTCTAATTTAGATGTATAGTCAAATATTTATTTTGAGGTATGGCAAATTAAATGTTTAATAAATTTTATGTAGATAACGTGTTTGTCTAAAAAATAAAAACGTAGAGATTAGAAATATTTATTAGGAAATTAAAATAATCGCACTCACGAAAACCACTGCTTTGCTTCAGGATTTATGGAGTGCACATCTATGATGACACGCTAAAATTTTTTTCGTGAATCTTTTAAAATTAATATTATAGATACTTAAAAAAATTCAAAAAATAGTTAAATGAAAAAATGTGATTCCTGTCATAAGCTAGATAAAATTCATTACAGAGTTAAATCCATAATTCATAAAGACTGGATTTTTTGTTGTAAAGAATGTTGGAATGTAATTTCTAAACATAATAATTATTCCTACGGTGGCACAAGAAAGTCCAAATAATGACTTTTCTAGCAAAATAATATAAAAAATCAAATAATAAGAAGCTTGGAAATCTATAAAATTACTTTTAATAAGAACTTGAAAATTAATGATGATTTAAAAACATGGTTTATAAAATTTACCTACAAAAATAACTTTCTTTTTTTATTTGATTTATTTTTTTAATATACTTTTTCTAAAAGAATCTTGTCTTATTTTGCTAAACCAAACTTTATAGTTTATGACGAATGGTTTGATAATGATTTAAAAAAAACTAAACTTGATTTTAAAAATAAAAAAATAAAAACTATTTCAAATATGCATGAATTTTTCTATGAGCAATCAAATTACAAAGTTGGTGCGTCTGAAAATAACTTGCAAATAGTCATTGATAAAAATAGGGAGGAACTATTTAATAATTATTATTTTGAAAATAATTCTGAAAAATATGATTCATTATCAAATAAAAAATTTATATTCTTTGAAAAAATAGCCCAAAACAAACTTAAATTTAATCTCAATAAAAATTTTTTTTATTCTTTATCTATTTTTGGCTTTGTATTCTTTTTAGGATTTCTGTTATTTTTTATCTCACAACCTAAAACAAATAAATCAAAAATAACAATTAAACCAATTGTTTTAGAAAAAGGATTTTAATTTTCTAAAAAAAATCGTTAATTTCTTTTTTTATAGATTTATATTCTAAATTAATTCCTTTTATAAATTCATCTACTTCTTTTTTAGTATTCTTAAATTCATTTATTTTCTGTTTGGTTTTCTCATAAAAAATAGATTCAAATTTTCCTGGACTTACCTCCTCTATCCAATATCCTGCTAAACAATAAATTTGGTTTGGAATAAAAGTGATAATAAATAATTTTTTGGAATTTTTATATTCATCAATTATCTTATTAGCTAAAGTGCCTTTAGTTTTTTTAGTACCAAATAGAGCAATATCTTTTGCTAAAGGCCTAAAATTCTTAGAAAGATTCTTATTTTTTTCTACTGCATTTCTAGAAATTATTTTTTCTAAAGAAAAACAAAAATCCAAAAAATTAGTATTTTCTTTTTTGGAGGGATATATAGTTATGAGGGAACTTAAAATTAAAAAAGAAGTTAAAAGAAATTTTTTAAACATTTATTTTAATTAGATTTATTATTCTATAAATATAAAAAGACAATTCATAAATTACTATTAAATACTTTAATAAGATTCACATTAATTAAAAAGCTTTCTATTAATTTAGCTAAACCTCTTTGAGAAAAATTTAAAATTATTTCAGACTAATTAGGTATTTATCAAACGCATAAAATTTTTTTCTTATAATAGAATTATGAAAAATTCTTTTTTAAAAAATAAAAGGATCAAACTTTTTTTAGATTTTTTTTCAAGAGTATCAATTTCAGCAATATTTATCTCAGCCATACCGGGCAAAATAAATAATTTTGAAAGTACAGTTGAATATATTTCTACAAAAGGCATTCCTGAACCAATTTCAACTATTCTCCTGGTGGGAGCCATTATATGTCTTATCTTGGGTTCTGGATTTTTTATATTTGGTGAAAATCAAAAAATCGGTTCAGTATTTTTATTACTATTTCTTATTCCAACAACAATAATTTTTCATGTCTTTCCTTTCCATCAAAGAGCAGTATTTATTAATCTCGGATTGATAGGTGGATTAATTATTTCTGCAATAAGGGAACCAAAATAAAAAACTTAATTAAAGAATCCTAAATTTTTTTTTCCCCTCTCTTAATTCTGGAAAGCAATTCGCAATATGAATTAATTCATAAATCTCTTTGCTATCGTATTTTTTATTAGGGATTCCACTTCCCACCTCTATACCTCTCTGTTTCATTTTCTTTAATATCAGTTCTTGTCTTTGCAAACTTGACATAGACTTAAATCTTCTAGTTCGTTCTTCTTTATTCACTAGATTTTAATTTAGTTAAAATTTATTGTTAATGTTATATCAATTAGCGATTCATTAAATAAGTAAGAAAGCCAGTAAATGTAAGTAATTTAAATCCAATAAAAAAAGGCAAATATTTTTTTACTTTTTTACCAGCTGGAAATAATTTGTTTAATGAATTGATCATGATTTACATTAAAAATTTAATTATTTAAAACATCCTAACGAATTTTTTTTTGAATTATTCCATTTAGATTTGTACAATTTAGATAGTAGATCTAAACTAGAAGGGTTACGTCCATTTTTTTATGAATGATAAAGAGACAATAATTTCATTATTAAATGAGTTTGCTAATCCAAAAAAAATGGCCTCATTTTTTGTTAATAATGCGACTCCAGATTTCTTATTCATAAGACCCAGTGGTAATCCTATAGATGCAAAAGGGTTCGAACAAATGATTACTGGTGATATAGTTCAAGAAAAGGCAGAAATAACCAAAATTCACCGATTCGAATTTTTAAGCGAAAATGTAGTAATGTGCATTTTTACACTAGGTTCAAAATTTACTTATAAAGGGACACCTAATGATGACTTACCAACAGTTACATCAATTTTTAAAAAAGTAAATAATGTTTGGAAAATTCACTGGATGCAAAGATCTACAGGAAATTCGGATTTATCTTTATGGGATTAGCAAAGTTAATAGCTCTTTTAATGGTGCTATTACTTGTAGGTAGTTCTTTTATTGGTTTAATTTTTTATTTTATAAAATAAACAAATCAAATAAAGAATACCAAGTGACTATTTCTTTTTTTAGAAAACAATTGCTTCTTTTTTGATAAGTAGCTTGATTTTTAGGTAAAAATAAAAACTTTAGACAGACTAACACCTATATCTAAAGCCAATAAAGCAATAAGTAACTTACTCATTTTTTAGAACTCTCAACTATTTTTTTGTAAAGTTCCTCAGAAATAGGTTGCATAACCTTTTAAAAATCTAAGTACAAATTAATTATTTTAAAAATAATTTCTCGTTACTAAATATACGAATATATAAATTTTTAAATAGGAAAAAAATATATTCACCATAAGTTCTTCTTATAAAGTATTAAAAAATACTTAATCCAAAAACGTCAATAAATGTCCAAATTTTTTTTTAAAAATAAATTAGAAATCTTATTTCAAGTAAATAGATCCTCTATAAGTAAGCTTTATAATCTTTTCTTCTTGTTTTCTACAATATACGAATGACTTTCCATTGAAATACATGTTTACCATGATGCAGCTCCTGAACTTGCTCAAGTCCCCGTCCTATGACTTGAGTCTTACTGCGGTCTATCAGATGGTAGATCGGACGATTTTGTAGTATTAACTACAATCTATTTATAAAGTATTTATACTTAGATGTCAACAATTAATAGAAACTAAACTTCAATTTAAAAGTAGATTCGGCTCTCAAAAACTCCCGAACAAGAATATAGAACATATAACTACGAGTAACTCCCATAAAAACTGAAAGAAATGCTAGAACTACACAAATAGGGCAATGTGGGAATCCCATTATTTATTTTCCAATATAAATTTCAATTCAGTCTCTGCACTGAGAATGTCAATTCTTCTCTTAAGTAGTTTAAAAAATTTAATTATTTTTTTCACAATTAAACCTTCTTTAGGCATCAATAATAATATTATTCTAAGAATCAATATATCAATGAGCAAAAATACTGAATCCATTGATATAACTAAATTTTTGTATCATTTCTATACAATAAACAGCTCCAACATCTTCTCAGATAATTTGGATCAATTAACCCGTAAATGCTTATTCAGAATCAATAGAATATTTGGTGATCTCGTTACCTTGCAGTACTATTTTTCTTTTGCTAAAAAAATAGAGCGGGCTAAAGTCCAATACTCCACGAGGATTTAGTCCGCTGCCTAAAGTCTTAGGGTGTAAATTTTTCTTAATTAATATGCAACTATGCTTTATAAGGTAAATATCTTGATTGCGCAATAAATTTATTTTGTATATTGCTTTTACAAAAATGATGAGTTTATTTAAATTAGTTACTAAATCCTCGTGGAGAAAGCTTTAGTAAATTTCTTTTACTGGTTACTGATAAGATCAGCCGAATCTCACTATGGAGAATAATTTGTATCTGTAGAAGTTCCATCTAATTCAATCAAAAGTTTTTCTTGATTTTAGAGAGTTTTTAATACTTAAATTCATAGCTTTCTGAAAATTGAATAAATAATTTGATTTAGGTTGGTTAATTATCTCTATTGCAAATAAAGATAAGGTTGTTAATCTTGCAATTAAAGAAGAAACTTAATTTCTTAAACTGATGCAATTTGATCATTTAAATTTCAATGAAGATGATGGCCTCATGTCCATAGAAGATTTAAGGGCTTTACGTCTTCGAAAAAAGAAAATTGAAAGTGATAAGAAAGCTAGAAAGTATATCCTGGATATAAATCAAAGATATAGAAAAATGAGTACCCGCAAAAGTAATAACTTTTTAAGGAATATGAACCCTTTTAAAAAGGCCGCATAAATTGTTAATCTTGATTTTGTGAATTTGTTTAACTTTGCAACTTTCAGAGTAAGATTTTAATGGTGTTTCTTTGGAAGAGTTTCACCAAGAGGGGTCAATTTTTGGCCCCTTCTTTGCGGAGATATTTTTTAATTGAAACTCGTTATAAAATTAAAGTAATACTTTCCTAAAAGGCGAAAGTGATGTAAATCTTTTGTTTAAAGTTTTTTATTACCAATCAATGAAAACTCTATATCTTCAACTAAATCCTTTCATTTAAAAAACAAAAGTTTTAGCTTATGGACCATTTCCCATAATTTATTGAATTTTTTCATTTGCGATTTTTAATGGCTTCACCTACAAGTTGGGAATTCTACAAAGAAATTGAAACTAAAACTCTATGGGTCAATATTTGTACCCAAAATTTAGAAGGAGTAGCTATTTCGATCAATAAATGGTGGAAGACAAGATATCCAGCATACAAAATCAGAATAGTTTCTAAAAAAGAATTTGATCTAGTAAAAATGCAAGCTGAGAAAAAGGAGCAATAAAATTATTCTTTGGTAAAAATTGATGCTGAATATTTAATTTTTGCAGCTATTATAAGATCAATAAATTAAAGAACAAATGAACTCTACATTTGCAAAAGTCTCAAATTTGAAAGTTAACAGGGCTTCTAAAATAGCTATTACTCTCGCATCATCAACTTTCTTTTTGTATGCCTTGGGTCAAGCACCAATTTTTAAAAATATTCTTGCAGGTGCCTTCTCTTGCTCTG
Organism: Prochlorococcus sp. AG-347-K16; assembly: GCA_003281405.1. Taxonomy (GTDB): domain Bacteria; phylum Cyanobacteriota; class Cyanobacteriia; order PCC-6307; family Cyanobiaceae; genus Prochlorococcus_A. Next base: position 107,686 of record QCCD01000004.1, read on the forward strand.
GCTAAATAAAATACTGTTTTTTTAGAGAAGCTAAAAAGCTAAAATAGACTGTGATTGACAGTCGATCTAAACTTAGAGGGATAAACCCCTCTTTTTTTAATGTTTAATAGATTTATTGCTGAAAAGATAATGACTCTTCTTATTTCTCTTTTCAGCTGATGAATATTTCCCCGCACCTATTAATTGATGCTGTGATATTAAGCGCTGCCCTTACGATAACTTTGGTATTAAGAGCAAAAGGTAATGCTGCCAGAAAAGAAAAAGAAAATAAATGATTACTAAAGAAGAAGAAAAAGAATTTAAAAAACCTAAATTATATAGATTTTGGAACTTTCTTATTTATGGAAGTTCCATAGCTATTGGAGTTTTCTTAGTTTATTTATATTCTGCTTATGTCTTTATAAATAAATGACGTACATGTACGGCATAGCAATAACTTATGGGGTTGTGAGTCTTTTATTGCTTGGTGGGTTTGCATACTTAACTTTTAAAATGAGACGCTAATTTTTATATCTTTTCCAATAAAGATTTATTAGATAAATTTTTTGATTTTTGTAGAGAATATCGACAAGAAATTTCACATCAAAAGATGGCTGAGATTTTAAGAGAATATACAGATAGATTAGATGAATGGTAGATACTAGCAGACCTAAGAAGGTATTAAGAGAATAAAATTTCTAGCAAAATTTATACAAATTTTTTTTAAAGTTGGAATAAATTTTTTGAAGCTATTTTCCTTGCAATTATTCATAATTTGAGATTTTTTTTTGATCCTTAATCCGTACAATTTTGTTCCTCTAACCGCACACATAAAACTTGAAATTTACTATTCAAATGAATTAGAACATAGTTGTAGTAAAGGGGTAAGTCTTATGGCACTAAATGACACATTTACTATCCAAGAAATTAATTTGGATAAAAAAGACCTTTCATTTGATAATAAGCTCAAAAAAATTGAAGCTTATTGGAATCATGAATGTACAGAACATCCTAGTAACAACCATTGCAAGATTTTTTGTGATTAAAAACTTTAACTTTTAGGTATTCTTACGCTTGATTTTTACATAATACCCGTACTAAAGAATAATCAGATAGAAAGGAGGCCAAGCAAATGACTAATTTAGGTATAGAAATTTTATTTTGGACAATTTTAATTTCTTATCTGGGATTAAGGTTTTCTCAAACTTGGAATGGATTCAAAAAACAGTATTAATTAGGAGAATAGAAAATGAAACTACAAACTCAGTTCACGGTTCCAAACAAAAAATTAAAAGATCTTGATTATGTTAAAAAAGTAGATTTTTTAGAAGAAATTTTAAATAAAGAATGTATAGATTATCCAAATCAAGAAGATTGCCTGGTTTGTTGCAATTAAAAATCAAAAAATAGCTGTTTTTTAAAAGTAAATAAATTTTTATTAGTATTTATAAATTTTCTAAAAGGGAGTTAGCACAATGGAATTAAGATTCTTCCCAATAAATATTTTTAGAGAGACTCCAAAAGTCACATTCTTCGATGCAGGCATAGATAGTTCTAATGGTTCTGATGTTGTGATCCATTCTGGAGAAGCTATATCTCCTCCAGATGATTTAAAAGATGAGCAATATTACGTTCACAATCATCAAATTGACCACAATTTAGTTATCACTGGAGAAAGGACATTTGTTTTAATAAATCCTTCCTGGGATGAACCTCATCATGTGATTTATTTAAATAGATCTATGGGAGCATTAGAAATTCCTGTAGGAACTTATCACAGATCTATCTCAGGGAAAGAAGGTAGTATTGTTTTAAACCAACCCAAAAGAGATAAATTTTTTGATCCTTCTAAAGAATTTACCCCTCAAAAGTTAGACAAAATTAATTTAATTAAGGCAAGAAAAAGTCCGCCTGTTTATTGGATTTACGAAAATAACAAAATCAAAAGAATCTATTTTAATCCTCTAAAAAGAAAAGTTAAAACTCTTGTTTGAAATGAAAAAACATATATCCCCTAGTAAAAATTTAAAAAACCTGAATTTAATTATTAATTCTGATACTTATAAATTGGCTCATGAAGATATTGGTTTACTTAGCCGAAATGAAATGCGGGGAGTCAGAATGCTTCTTGAAATTACTAAACCAGATTTAATCCTTGAAGAAAATAAAATTCTTTCAACAATAATTATTTTTGGAGGCGCAAGCATTACAGAAGAATCAAATATAAAAAAGAGACTTGAAAATATAGAAGAGTTAATTAAAAAAAATCCTAAATCGATACTTTTAAAACGAAATTTAAATAGATTAGAAAATTTGCTTCTTATGAGTCATTACTATCAATCCGCAAGGGAGTTTTCTAAACTTGCTTCAATTAGTAATCAAAATAAAAACTGTAATTCTCATGTGATTGTGACAGGTGGGGGGCCAGGAATTATGGAAGCTGCTAATAGAGGTGCATTTGAAGCAAGTTGTAAATCTATAGGGTTAAATATCAGTCTGCCTAATGAACAAATCCCAAATGCTTTTATAACTCCCGGTCTTTGCTTTAAGTTTAATTATTTTGCATTAAGAAAGATCCATTTTGTCATGCGATCAGTAGCTGCCGTATTTTTCCCTGGAGGTTTTGGAACACTAGATGAATTATTTGAACTATTGACACTTTGTCAAACAGGAATGAAAACTAAAATTCCAATCATACTTTTTGGTAGAGATTATTGGAATAAGATAATTAACTTCGAATATCTAGCTGATCTTGGATTAATTTCAGATGAAAACTTAAATCTTTTCCAATATGCAGACACCGCACCAGAAGCATGGGAAATTATCAAATCATCAAAAATCTCAGCTTAAAGGTAAGCTAATTTTTTTTAATAACTTTTAATTACTTAATTTATAATTTGTTTTAACAGTTTTTATTATTGAATCTTGTGGTTCTTCAGTTGGGAAACAATTAATAATCCTATATTTGCCTCCTTTTTTATCAGTCTCAACAACTGTAAATTCAACGTATTTACCAATTGCATCTCTTAAATCCTTGACTTCAGTATTAATTATCTCTTCTTTATCATTTTCGATGATACGAGATTTACCTCCGCAACTTAACAAAGCGTTCCCCTCAGTGAGAAAAAAATCTTTGTCATTACTGCAAGAAGATAAGAAAGATAAAGAGACTATTATTAGTATAAAATTTTTCATAATCAACTTTTTTGTACTTAACTACATTATCAATAAAGCATATTAAATATGTAGTCAAATCCCTACCAAATTAAAAATTTAATTAATCATATTTGTGAACTAAATAGAAATTATTTTAGAAAGAAATGCCCGATGCATTTAGAAAATCTTTATAAATATTTTGCCAGTGTATAATCCTTTGTTCAAGTCTATTAGGCGGACCAAGTTTAAAATTTTCGAGGTAAGACTTATGAACTGATTCGACAATAACTTTATCTTCTCCAAGAAATTCTAATATACTTTTTTTCCAATTTTCTAAATCATTTTTACATAAAGAAGCAGAGGCTAATTTGATTTCAATAATACACTGACCAATATTTTTAGGAAGATAATTTATTAAAACAATCCCTTTACCAGGCCAGATTATTAGATGGGTCCATGGGAGTAATCCAAAGGTATATAGATTTCCTTCACTACTAAGAGGGGTAACAAGTAAATTACAAAATTCACTGAAGAAATACCTGTAGTTTTTAATTGGACCTTGTTCTTTATGTAGGGTATCTTTATGAGCTATTGCTACATGATAATCGTCCAGTGTATTGTCATGGGCAATTTTCCAATTGCAATTTAAGGTATCAGAAAATTCAGAAAAAATACTGTAATTCATATCCCATTGATCATTACATTTTCTCCCAACAAGCTCAATTTGATCATCTATAGATATTGGTTTGTTGCTGAAATTAATCCAAATTAAAGGTCCATTTATTAAAGAGTTAACTTTTTCTAAAAAATAATCCTCTGTTTCTATTTCTGTTTCAAAATTGAACTTTAATGGCAAGGTTTTAAGTTTGCCAAAACTATCAAAAGTCCAGCCATGGTAAGGACAAAAAATATTTTTAGAAGGATTTAATTTTGTTTTTGGCAAACACAATTTTGACCCACGATGAGGGCATCTATTTTTGAAAACAGTTATTAAGTTTTTTTCTGAACAAGAGATTAATAATGATTGATTAAAGAATTTTTTTTCCAATATTTCGCCTGGTTTAATTTCTCCTATGAAAATCAATGGGTGCCAATAATTTTTTGAATAGTTTTCTAATTCAAGTTCAAAAATTTTTTGTTCGCTATAAAGCCAAGTAGGCAAAAAACTTGTTGACATTATTTATTTTTTTTGGAGGCCTCTTAAAAAATCAGATAACTCATATCTTAATTTTGCAAAATCCGAATCAAGTTTCAATTTATCTAAATCTCCTTTTTGTAGGTCTACCTTAACTTCTTTTATGATTCTTCCAGGATTAGGTGCCAAAATACATATTTGCTGAGAGAGCGCTAATGCTTCTTCAATATCATGGGTTATAAGTAAAACTGTCAATGAAGTTTTTTTCCATAATTCATAGAGAAATTTCTGCATAGATTCTCTTATCTGTAAATCTAAGGCTCCAAAAGGTTCATCTAAAAGTAGAATTTTAGGATTAGTTGCTAGAGCTCTTGCTATTGCAACCCTTTGTTGCATTCCTCCAGATAATTCTTTTGGATACTTATTTCCCGAATCCTGAAGACCAACTACTTCTAATAAATAAGATGTCCTATATTTTATTTCTTTCAACTTATAAGAATTTAAATTCATTCCAAAGGCAATATTCTCAGATGCTGTAAGCCAAGGGAAAAGACTATATTTCTGAAAAACCATTCCTCTATCCAATCCTGGTCCACTAACTATTTTTCCATCTACTTTTACGTTCCCTTTAGATGGACTCTCAAGCCCAGCAATAATCCTCAATATAGTACTTTTACCTGATCCAGAGCTCCCAACAAGAGTTTTAAATTCGCCAGAACTTATTGAAAAGCTTATTCCCTCAATTGCCTTTTTTCTATTTGAACCTTCCCCAAAATATTTTGAAATATTATTAACATCTAATTTCATTTAAACAGCCCATTTACATATACGTCTAAGTAACAATCTAAAACTCATATCCAAAGCAAATCCTATTAATCCAAGAACTATTAATTCTGCAAATATTTGATCTGTGCGAAAAAATCTTTGAGCCAGTTGAATCCTTTTACCTAAACCAACTTCTGCTGCAATTAACTCTGCAACAATTACTAAATTCCATGAAGTTGCGATATTAATTCTTAAAGTATCAATAATACTTGGCAATGAATATCTGGCTATTACTCTGATCAATAAATCTTTTGTATTACCTCCTAAAGTAAGCGTTGTTTCAATGAGTTCTTTAGGTACAAATTTTACTGAATCCATAACCATCAAAATATTAAAGTAAACAGTACCAATGAAAATTAATGCGATTTTTGGAGCCTCTTCTATTCCTAAATAAATAATAAGCAAAGGAGAAAAAGCAGCGGCAGGCATATACCTAAGCATCGCAATTAATGGTTCACATAACGCACAAAAAGAAGGGAAAGAACCCATTAAAATTCCTAAAGGAATTGAAAAAATTGTTGCAATTATAAAACCAGCAAATACCCTACCAGTACTTGCAAAAATATCTTCAAATAATATTCCGCTTTCAGCCATATCCAAAAGAGAATAAAAGACCGCTAACGGAGATGGTAAAAACATTTCACTTACAAGTTTTAATTGACAAATTAATGTCCAAATTAAAAGGGGAAGCAAAAGTGAGGCGATTTGAAGAAATATTTTATTTAATTTTTTCGGTTCACTACCAAATGAAAAGAGGGATAAAAAATATTTATCCCTCTTGATTAATTTCGAACTAACCATTTTAATTTTGTATTAATTAACTGATGTTTTTAACGAACGAAGAGTCAAATAATTTACTCATATCTGGTTTTTCAGGAATAAATCCTACCCTTACCATAAAGTCTGCCATTTGTTTCGCTGCATAAGGCATATGTTTCATACCGAACCCATCACTAAAAGCTTCTAAATTTTCTTCCAAAGAAAAGAACCTAGTTCCACCTTTATATTGTTTGTATTCGCGTGTTGGGATCCCAGCTCGCTTTGCCATAATCTTTTCAGATTTTCTTGGATTTTTTTCCATGAATTCTCTTACATCCCACCATGTTTTAACAATTTTTTGAACATCATCTGGTCTTTCAGAAATCAAATCTCCGCTTACAGCTAATAAATCAGGGATTGCACCGGGATAATCTTTTGAACTAGCAATAACTCTTGCTCCAGGTCTCTTCATTGCGGTTCCTGTAAATGGAGGGAATGCACCAACTGCATCAACTTTTCCTGCTGCGAATGCAGTTGCAGCCTGATCAGTCGGAAGTCCTTTAATAATTACATCATCTCGAGTTAATCCAACATCATTCAGAGCTAAAACAAGTAAAAAATCATCCACAACACCTTCTTCTACTGCTACTGTTTTACCTTTCAAATCAGCAACACTTTTAATTGATTTATCTGCAATTATTTGGTCATTCCCTGCAGAATTATCATTAACTAAAACAACTACTTCCCCTCCATTCTCTCCTGGCAAGAACGAAATAGTATCATTAAGAGTCTGCGAATTTCCATCAATTTTACCAGCAGCAAAAGTTTCCATGGATTGAACATATCCATCAAACCATTTCATCTGAACATTAACTCCATTTTTTTCAAACATTTTTTGATCAACAGCTATCGCCCAGGGCCACCATCCTGCCCAGTTACTGTATCCCAAAGTGATTGGTTCACCTTTTGGAGCTGCAGGGCTTGATAGTGTACTTAAAGAAATCGCTAATATTAGAGCCAGCAAAGAGGCAACAAAAACTCTCAGTTTTTTAAACATTTTTGAAAAAAATATCACGTACTATCAATACTCAAGAAAAAGCAAATCTAAAGTTGTAATGACTGATACTTTTAAAAGATTACTCTTACTTAATCAATATTAAAAATAATATTAAATATTTTTAAATTTCAGAATCTTTTTACTAATCCAATCTTGCCATAAATCTAATCCAGACTTGGTTATCGACGAAATTTCTATCACATCTGCCTTCGGATTAGTTGAAGCTATATTCGATTTTAATTTGTCAATGTCAAAATTCAAATGGGGTAACAAATCAATTTTAGTTATCAAAATTAAATCTGCTTCTCTAAACATTATTGGATATTTTAAAGGTTTATCCTCACCTTCGGTAATACTTAAAAGTGCAACTTTAAAATGTTCTCCAATCTCAAATTCTGCAGGACAAACTAAATTTCCTACATTTTCCACTAACAAAATATCTAGTGAATCAGGATTTATTTTTTTTTCTAGTAATTTCAAACCTCCACTAACCATATTTGCATCGAGATGGCATGCTCTTCCAGTTGTGATTGGTACTACTGGAATATTTAATTTTTCTAATCTTGCGGCATCAAGATTAGTGGTCATATCACCCTCTAAAACAGCAATCTGAAATTTTTTTGAAAGAACTTTTAAAGTTATTTCAAGTAATCTTGTTTTTCCTGCGCCAGGACTACTCATTATGTTCAAGCAAAGCAAATTATAATTATTAAACTTAACTTTATTTTTCTCAGCTTGATGACTATTTTGATGAAGAATATTTAATTCAATTTTGTCTGAAATTGGTAAATGCATATATATTTGAAAATACTTTATTATTCTAGATACTAAATTTCTACTTTTCTTTAAAATCAATAGATGCGATTTTTAATTCCCTCCCACTAATAATTTCCTCTAAATTAAAATTACAACATGGAGATTTATATCCATTTTCTTTCTTTGGAAAATATAATCTATTACATCTAGAGCATTTCCCTTCAAAAGGTATTGTCTCAATAGTAATCTCAGAGGAATCTAACCAAGAACCCAAGACTGCAGCATTAAATGTATTAATTAATGATATTGGTTCTACGCAAGTAAATTCGCCAATCTTAAGATTAATCTTTTCAACAACTATTTTTTTTTTATTTTTTTTCTCTGCCCACTCTTCCATGGAAAGAATAAGGCATTTTGTCATATCAACTTCATGCACGAAAATCTATCTCCATTTTTGATCAACTGACATATTGCATTTATCTGAAATCCATTCTGGTTTAGATTTTCTTGGGAGCTGACCACTTACTACAAGGTGTGCAATTGAATCACAAATAACTCTAGTAGCTAATAGGGCTGTCATATCGCTTACATCATATGGAGGCGAAACCTCAACAAGCTCAATTCCACATACATTAACTTTTCTGATAATGTACTCCAAAAGTTTTAATGCCTCTCGAGGTAATAAACCCCCAGGTTCAGGCCAACCAGTTCCAGGGACAAACCCAGCATCAATACAATCAATATCAAAAGAAATATATACACAGTCAGTTCCATCCGTAGCTTTTTCAATCGCAAAATCAGCGGCCTCTTTTAATCCCATTTCACAGATATCAGTAACTGTTAAAACATTTGTACTTCGTTCCCTGCAAATTTTCACTCCTTCTCTTGGTACTTGCCAACCTCCAATTCCTAATTGAACAAGATTTTTTGCAGGTGCATTTTTCATATTAGTTGCATGAAACCATGGACAGGTATGCATTCTTTCATCTAAATCTGTTTCTTGAGTATCTACATGTCTATCAAAGTGAATGATCCCTACTTTTTTATCTCCTAAGTGGCGACAAACTCCTCTAACTGTGGGAAAACCTATTGAATGATCTCCACCTAAAATAATTGGAACTGCACCACTAGCAAAAATATGAGCAACCCCCTTTGAAATTTGATCAAAACTTTTTTCATTATTAGCTGGAATTGTAAAAATATCTCCTACATCACAAATAGATATCTGCTCTCTCAAATCCACTCCCATTTCGTAATTGTAAGGAGTATAAAGAGCAGAAATTTTTCTTATTCCTTGAGGTCCGAATCTTGTGCCTGGTCTATAAGTAGTTCCAGAATCATGAGGAACACCAACGATCGCAACATCATAATTTCCCACTTCATTTACATTTTCAACATATGGAGCTTTCATGAAAGTATTGATACCTGCAAAATGGGGTAATTCTCCTCTGGAAAATGTAGATATATTTCTATCAACAATACTTTTTGCTCCTTCTAAACCATATTCCTTTGCTCGGGCAACCTCATTTTGCCATCCTTTAAGAGGTAATTTTGATTCTTTTTCTAAAGCATCCATTCCTTCGCTGGGATGCTTCCTTATAAAGTTTTGATTTTCAGATGATTCAGTAGTCACAAATTTAAAATTCTTTTTTCACTTAATTCAATATTGTCAATAAAAATTAAAATGAACCATAAACTTGTTTTAAAAGATTCTCATTTAAACATTGTTAAATAACTATTCGCAAAAATAAAATAAATAACTCTATTAAAAAAGCCAGCTGACTTAAATACAAAGTATTTTAAATATTTAATAACTCAATAAATGATAGAAGAAGTAATTAGTTAAAAAGTATTAGATATTTTATTTTTCATATTTTCAATTTTATTGATTAATTCATCTAACCATTCTGTATTATTTTGCTCTTGTCTTTTATGGCTTTGACTTTTTTGAGTACTCATAAATTTCTTACTTTTATTGCTTTTTTAATATACCTTCAGAAATTAAAGGAATCTATAAGCAATATTACCAAATCGATTGATAAGAGAAGCTTTAGCAGCATTTTATACAAAATTAGTCATCACAAATTAACTAAAAAAATCTAAATTTCTTCTATTAAGTATTTTCTACGATGTTTTTATTTGAAATACTGATTTGAATTAGGAAAGGGTATAGATGTTCCTATGGAAAAATCATTTCTAAATTTCATTTATTGGATCTTAGTAAAGTCAGCTGAAAGTTATTATGGAGATTCATTAAAAACAGAAGTGCCCTATACACCTTATTTTTAATTTTGATGGACCTTAACTTTTAATATTAGATCTCTAGTTTGAGATCTATTAGTTTGGAATTAATTTATCAAAAAATACAATATGGGTTACTTATAGATTCTCTACAAAATTGTCTCTTTCGCTGAATTTCTTTTAATGATTCTGAATAAATGTTAGCTGTAAGGATCGCTCCAAAATTAACTAAAACTAAAATTAACAGGAGTAGCTCAATTGCGAGGTTGTTCATAAGATCACCCTCCTATAAATTATATAAAAACCTTATAACGGCAGAATAGGTATTGAATAAAGTTTAAATTCCTATTTTTAGCCATCGAGATTCTTTAGTACTGGACTAGGTTCACAATTTTCGACGCATTCTTCTAGAGACTTTTCAGAATTACTCTTAATTTCGCAACTACGAAGACAATCATAGAAGGCATACTTGGGATCTAATTCATTTTTGAATTGTTTATTTCTAAATGTATTCATGATCAAACTCCCTTCGATTTTTTTTCAAGTTGATTAATTAATTTATCCAACCAAAGAGTGTTATTGATCTTTTTTGTGTTTTTAAAGTATTTCGTTTTGTAAGTACTCATGAAGTGAAGCCTCCAATTAGTGGATCTAATGTAAATGTAATTATTAAAATTTCCTAGAGCAAAAATACTGATTATGAATTTAGTGAAATATTTTAAAAACGATTAATTTATAGTTTGTATTTTAGGTATTAAAACTCTTGATTCTTGAATATAACTAATACTAAATAACTTCTACAAAAGGGGGGTAATTATGACTTACGGAAATCTTATTAAAAATAGAATTCAACATGCATTTGGTGGTTTGTTTGATACTTTATCAATTGAGAGAAAACTAAATGATGCTCAAATGGAATGTATGCAATTCGGAATTTGTGATTATGCTCCAAGACAAGTTGAGGAAGTTCCCTTTTTTCATTATTAATTTGAATTTATTTTAAACAAAGAGCAATTAGCTCCTCCTCACCCAATCAGGAGATCCACTAAACCAATCAGCAAGATCATCATTTTGGGGATCGAAATGATTTTCAGTTTCTAAACCATCAAGGCCAAGATTCTGGATAAGTCCATTTATTCCATCCGATTTTTGCTTGCCATATCTCCTCAAGCTATTAGCTTTCTTAAGCCATGTCCATATAGTTGAATTATGTTTTGCGAACTTTTCTACATAAATTCTTTCTTCCAATGCGACAGGTTCATCTAGTGAAATCCTTTTTACAATATTTTTAATTTTCAGACGAGTATTGTTGGTTAAAAACATATTCATAAAAGAAGTTAATGTTTTATAAAAGTTTTTTTTATGAATGTCTTGTCAATCTTTATTTCAAGAAAAAGTATTTTTTAGGAGCTTTTCAAGGACAAATATATTTATTTAACAACAGGTATATTCAATTGGTAAAAAAGACTACTTAATTCGATTTATATAACTTATATAAAAATGAGTTCTATATAAGTTTCTCTACACAATTTAAGATTTAATTTATAAAATTGAATAAGGAAAATTTACATTAATATTTGATTTAAAATAAGGGGAGCTAACTCCTTATAAAAGATTTATACAAAAACATAAAAAGTTAAATCAAGTACTGACAGATATCTAAAAAATAAATACTATAAGTCTAAATAATTTTTTAGAAATTCAAATTAATGATCAAGAATTTATTCATCGCATTAGCTTTTGCATTAATGCTTATCAATCCAAGCCTTTCCATAGCTGCAGAATCTCCTGTTGATGTACAAGAAATCTTCACCTCTTCAGAAAACATTGATGGAGATAATTTTAAGTATCCCAAAGGAAAAGCTGAAATGCGCTTGATTAGAGTAGAAGTTGAAAATGGAGCAACGATACCAATGCACTCTCATCCGGTACCTTTAATGGGTCATATTGAAAGTGGTGAATTAACGCTTGCTGAAAAGACGGGTATTAGTAAAACCTTTAAGGAGGGGGATTCATTTGTTCTCTCAGCAAATACTCCTGCTCATACAATGGCTAATAGTGGCAATTCTTCAGCAGTTATGTGGGTTGCTGTAGCTTCAGCAGAAGGTGTACCTACTCTGAATCCTGAAGAATAGATCAACCTGATTGACAGTCAATCTAAACTAGGGGCGATTAGCTCCTTTTTTAATAGCAAAGTACGCTATCCGCTTTAATTGATTCTTCAACCAGAACATCTGGCATAACAAACTCTGCAGTATATCCTTCTAGAAGCTTCTCATCGTAACCCCTAGATTTAGCAGACATTCCTGAGACATATATGGTAATTTTTGAACTCTTTAAATTTTGAAGATGTTCGTATAAATCTCCAGTACCTTGACCAACTATTTCACCAGCTTTTTTGCAATTTAATATTTGTACTCCGTCTCCTGCTAGAAAAAGTGTTACTTTATGATCGTTTTTTTCTGCAGTAAGAGCAACCAATAAACCTAAAGTTATTTTATTTTTGGATTCTAAACCGCTGTAAATATGTACTAACACTTTATTGTCGGTAATAATAGACATTTAATCCTCCCTAAATTTTGTTTTTATATCCTAAATAAAATCTATTTTCATTAGCTGTTTTTTTTATGAAACGCTTACTACTTACACCTCTTTCTTATTGGCAGATGGCTATTAAGTATTAAAGAGAACTCCTAAATATAGAAGTCTTCTTCCAACCTTTTTCCATAAATGATTGCGAATACTAGATTTATACACCTCGATTTTTTGCCAATTTTCTTGCTTTTTTCTTATATCTTCGTAAGTATGCGTATATAGGCTTTCACAGAGGGGTTGACGATTATGAAAATTCCAATCGAAATGATGAAAGAAATTAGAGAAAGTGGGTACGATAAAAAGCTTGTATATACCTACATAAGAGAGCTACTAGACAGCGATAAAGAAATTAAAGAAAATAATAATCTAGACCTTGTAGACAATTACTTATTAGATAAAAATTTACAAGAACCTGCTCCTGAGATGCTGATGGCAGCAGAGCTTTTAGACGATTACTTATTAGATAAAAGATTTATGAGAGAACTTGAAGATGAAGAATATGATGCTGCTTAAAAATAACTATTAAATACGATTGACAGTCGATCTAAACTGGAGGGATAAAACCCTCTTTTTTATGAATACCTTAATAGTTTCTACTTTTGATTGTTCTTTTGAAGATTTTGATAAATTTGTAGCAGATTTCCATGAAAAGGAGGGACATAAATATGTCGAGGAATATGAACTCATCAAGGTAAATAACCATAAAAGTCACTTAATACTTAAAGTAAAAGATTTAGAAGGGTTTGCTGCTGCTACAAGTACTCCAGAGATGAAAGAGTGGGATAAAGAAAATGGTTATAAAGACATTTGTTATTCACTAACTCTAGTTGAATAAATTGAAACGCTTACTACTTTGCATAGCTAAAAGCTAGCAATTGATTTTTGATCTACTTTAGAGAGTAAACAATCCTCTTTTTTTTGATGAGAAACAAATTTAAAAGATCAGGTTTTTTTGATATGTCTGATGACCTTTTCTATCGAATATCATTAATAGGATTTTTAGTTGTTTTTAGCTCAATGGTATTTTTCCTAACGAAATATAGAGAAAAAAAAGTTAATAATATAAGTCATATTTCCATAACTGAACAAATTAAATTTTTAAAGCATTAATGCAAAGATTTATAATTTCACCGTTATTTGCTTTATCTAGGTTTTTTATAAATATTTACGGAATATTTTTAAAGTATTTTCTTCAATTAAATGGTGGCTATTGGTCAAGAATTGGTTTAACCGAAAATATTACAGGGGAAAGAATTAAAAAAAGAAGATTATATATCTTGCCTTTTTATATTCTTCTGGCTTTATTGTTTGGATTACTATCTGCTTTATATTGGTATTTTATTATTCTCCATGTACCACTTTCAATAGAAAGATATTTAAGTCCATTGAATAACAATATTGCTTTAATAATTGCTTTTGCTACTTTCTTTGGTTGGCTTTATATTCTTTGTAAAACAAAATAAATAAAATGCTTAATAAGATATGAGGTGGTCTGATGATTAAAGATTTAATTAATCATGATTAAATCAATCTTAAGGATTCATGCAAAATATTTGAGACCGATTACTTTATTTATACGACAGTTCTGGTGATCGACTCGACCAAGGTTGACCAACTAGATCTTCACTAGCCAATGGTCTGCAACACCAAGGTAAATTAACTTTTCTAACCTTTACGGAAAGTAAGTTAAGTGATCAGAAATTAAACTTTCGGGATTAATTCTGAACTATCTTAAAAATTAAGTCGTTTGTAAAGCATGAAGAAGTGAGTAATCACTTTTACTTCCAAAACTAATTTCTAAGAAAATTCTTAATCTGATTATTAAATAGATCTCCTTTCTGTCGTCACCATTAAAAAAAGACCTATAACAGGGTCTTTTTTTATGTCTTAAATTTTATTGATTTACTGTTAATCCACAATTACCTAAATATTTTTATCTCGCTGTCTCGCGATAAGTTAATGCTTTTTCAAAAGTAGAAAAGAAAGTACAAATGCTATTCAATGCAACCAACAAAAGAACTAATGATCTTCCATGTTGATTTAATTGAAGTGTTCTTTGAGTCATACTCTTAATAATCTTCGTTGTAATCGGATGGACTACCAGTTAAAGAACAAACAACTGATTCCTCTTTTTTCATTTCTTTTATTTCCATTATTGGTCTGCCCATTTTCTTAAGAACATTTATATCTTCTTTAGTCTGACAGCGAGCAATTATGTTTCCATTTTGATCAAAGCAACTGTAGTAAGTCATTTTATTAAATGCAATTTAAAGTTTATGGTTGATTTCAGTTGGAGCAACGCAACCGACTCATGACAACCATGTTTTTAATCTAAGTCAGCAATAGATTTAAATGGCTAAAAAAAAGATACCTCTTTCCGTACCAATATGTTCATCAAACCGCACACATTAGATACGCAGTATTTTGTTCAAATCAATTAGAACAAAGAGGTAGTTAAACGAATATACAAAGGAGAATTTATGAGTGGAGATTTTGAGACTCTTGAAATTAATCAACCAAAAATTAAATATTTAAAACCAGAAGATAATACAGAATGGTTAGACAAATTAATCAATAATATTGAGGACATGAAGAACAAGATATCAAAAGAGTCTTAGAAATTTAAGAAAGAAACTTTTTATTTGATTTTTAGTTTGAATGAAAAGCAATTCAAAAAAGAATTTAAATTTTGTATTTAAGGTAACCGCTTTTTTGTGAGCATTATTCAGAATAAAAGTCCGACTATTTTTTTATGCAAAAAAATTTAGATGAAAATTCTTATGAAAAAAGAATTGAAAGTATAGAAAAAGGAAAATCTTATTTAAAAAGTAATGGATTTTTCAAATCAAAATCTAATCTATTCGAAGACATACAAAGATTTATCTATAAAAGGTAATTTAAAAAATATTTTTTACTTTTGATTAATTAATTCTCTCCATAAGCAAGCCATCACATAAAAGAAAGAAAGACTTGAAAAGGTTAGGAGAAAAAAAGAATGGGTCAATTTTCTATAACTAAATTAATCCCAATAATCCTGCAGTAAAACCAACAGCAGCAAAGAATACGAACTCGATTAAATCTCTTGGGGCAGAGTTCATAAAAAAACTGATTTGAGTCATAATTTTATGACTTAAGAGAATCTCTTAAATCAAACTTTTCAGCTTTTTCAATTTGACACTCAGTATCATCTTCAGCACATTTGATTTCAGCTTTTTTGTTCATGTGGCTACTACAACCGCCTGCTATAACTGGTAAACCGGTCGTAGCTGTAAAACCAGTTAAACATGCAAAAGCTATATAAGGAAAAAGTCTTTTCATTTAATTGTTACTTTATGTAAACTTATTATGTTACATAAAAAGCTCAAGTGTGAGTAGCTGATAATTCGCGTGCACCCTATACCAATCATCTAAAGTGATTTAGCAAACCTATGAGTTTTATATTTATCTGAGTATTTTTACTTATATGTTGAGTTGAAGACTTTAAATAATTAATGTTTGTTTTGGGTTTATAAATAAGTCATGGATAAAGAACATTTAATTGATTTAATATCTAATAGCATTATTTCTGAGATTAAAGATCTCGAAATTAATGAGGAAAAATTGATTGCAAATAATTATTTAAATAATCTGAATTTAAATCAGCTTAGAATAATTTCTAAAGAATTTATTTTGTAATTTTTATTGAATATTTATTTAAATAAATGAGATTTTCTTTACTATCATTTGAATTTTAATAAGTTAATACCTTTTAATATGAATGATTCAGAAGAATTTAAACCTAGCCTTAAACAAATAAATGAGGATATCAGACCTACATGGGAAGATATCAAAAAACAATCAGAAGTTTTAGTTAACAAACTGGGTTGCCCTAGATCATTTGTAGGAGGTATGCTTCATGCAATAGCAAGCGACTTCTCTGATATGAAAACTTGGGAATAAATGAAAAACTTATTACTTACACCAATTTTCAAACTATTCGAAAAAAGCACTTTCCTCTTATCACTAAATCAAAACTCATGCCCTGTTTTAGATACTGAAGACATAAAAAAGCAAGAACAGAAAGAAGCTATTGAAAGGTTGTACCCGTAAACTTTTAACAGAAATGTTCAGATCATATATACGATGCAGCACGGTCCTATGCACCCCCATGCCACCCATTACTTTCCTAAATTGTGACTTTGATGGATAATAAACATATTAAAAAAAATCTAATTCTAGCAAAATTCTAGCAGATAAATTCCTCCAATTCCCCTGATATGACTGAAGAAAAGTTTTGGCTAATGAAAAGTAATCGCGACTAGCTATAACTGCGATCTCAAGGATTCGTAATTTTTTATTCAAACTTTATTCAAACTTTTTAATTAACATTTCCACTCTCTTACATTCTTACGAGCTTCTTTATTTCCATAGCTTTTAGATACTTTCCAATCTTTGCATGCTTTTCTTCCTGTATTATCAATCCAACTGTAAGCATTTCCTCGACTCAAATAAAGCTCACCAAGATCCCACATATCGTAATCCAAATCAAGCTCAACTTTATCAGTTTCTTCTTGAGGTGGAGCTATTTGAATAGAATTTGAATAACTAACTATCGCAGCATTTAAATAATCTTTAGCTTTTTTTCTTTCTTTAAGTTCTTTCAATACAAAATAACCATCAAAATTAAGATCTCCAAGTTGAGCATGGGTATCATAAGTTATTCCAAAAGGAAAAATTCTTCTTAGAAGATAATCTGGATTTGAATTATTATTAGCTAGAACTTTTTCAAAGTATGTTTTAGCTTCATTACCAGTAGTAAATGCTTGAAAATAATTTTCTTTTTCATATTGAGCACTAGCAAAATCATATAGATATTCGGCATATAAATAATTTATTAATGAATTTTCAGATGATAACTTTAGTGCCTTCTCAAAATCCTTTTCTGCTGCTGGTTTATTAGATAATTCCCAATAAAGATGCTGTCCTCTTAATGCATATGCAACAGCAAATTTTTCATCTATCTCAATGGCTTTATTAAGATCCGAAAGAGCATCATTCATATTGGCAAAATCCCATTCATTAATAAGTGCTCTTAACAAATATCCCTCTTTAGATTCTTTATTCTCTTTTAGAAAAAGGTTTACTTTAGTTAATGCCCCCGCTGGATCGTTGGAATTTAGATCATTTATAGCCTCATCCAATTTAGAGTTAGTAGATAAAATATTACTTCCTTCACCTGACATGCTTTCAACGCAACCTTTAAAGTCAGAAGCTTTCATGCACATTTCAGCAATCTTAGGATCAAGATTTGCATTTGCAATTGATGGAAATGAAATAAAAGCTAATAAGGTTACTGCTAATCTTTTCATGTGAAAGTGAAATTTAAAAAAATTATAAGTTACTAGTCAACTCAACATCATTAAAATTTAAAGATTAAAGATTGTTAAAGTTTTTCTTTAAGAAAAATTATTATATGATTCTTATTAAAGTTAATTATAAAATTAAGTGTTTAAAAGAAATCTTCTTTTAGCTCTTTCATTAATTATTGCCCAACCTACTTATTCATCAACTGATAAGGAGGTAGCAGAACTTTGTCTTAAAGCATCTGACTTTAAAGGTTGCTTTGAAATAATGTCTGCTCAAAAAGATTTAAATAAATTCAAAGTTAGTAAAGATTCAAAAATAAATAGAAAATGCGATGATGGGAAAAAAAATTATTCAACAACCCTGATTCACAAATCTTTTGGAAGGAAACCAATTAAAGAAAAAGTATTTTTTTCATGTTTAACACAAGCTGAATATGCAAAAAAGAAATACGAAT
This sequence comes from Prochlorococcus sp. AG-347-K16, assembly GCA_003281405.1. Taxonomy (GTDB): domain Bacteria; phylum Cyanobacteriota; class Cyanobacteriia; order PCC-6307; family Cyanobiaceae; genus Prochlorococcus_A. Next base: position 125,989 of record QCCD01000004.1, read on the forward strand.
TACAGAATAATCCTTTTCCATGGAGTGAAATTGATACAACAAACAAAAACAACCCACAAATAAAAAGAGTTTTGAATGATCAAAAAGAGATTGAGTTTAATAAAAAGAAAGGAGATAATTACATGAAAAATTTCCTCTACATTTTGGGAGCAGGTATAAATGGATATAACGCAGGAAGATGGGGTAGTGGATACCAGCCTAACTATGATTCCATGAATTTACAGAATAAAATGAATAGTCAGAAATTTCATAATAATTTGAATAATTTTAGCAACTCTGCAAGCCAATCCCTAAGAAGAACGCAGCAGTTTAATACTCAACGTACGTACTCAAATTGGAATAATAACGATACTTATAGAAGTATTCCAGGTGTTCAAAGTTATAATTCAGATACTAACACTCCTGGATGGGTACAGAATGAAAGAACTGGATCTTTGCATCAATGCACAGGTTTGGGGATTTGTACTGATTGATAACTAGTTCATTAGTTTAGTTTCTTCAGTAGCAAAAAAATGAGAAGCTGAAAGAATCAATAATTCTAAATTCTCATTCCCCATTGCAATCCTTCCTTCCCTTCCATAAATAGAAACTTTGATGGATAATAAATTTATATCTTAAGAAGTTATCCAAACTTTATTCAAACCTATATTTTCGCCGAGATCCCATGCCACAACAGGAACCTAGCTACTGGCTAATGAAAAGTGAGCGCGTCTAGCTATTACTGGGATTTCAGGGAATCGTAATTTTTTACTCAAACTTTACTCAAACTTTACTCAAACTTTTAAAGACTAAAAAACTAACCGATATTGAGTTCGGTTCGAAGTAAGAAAACCCTGAAACTATTAATCTCTTTTGATGAATAGTCTTCAAATGACAAAGACACAAAGCACAAAAACTACATTAAGTAGCAAGCTAAGTGTCTTGGAAGTAATCTGCATTAATTAAAAAGGTTTTTGTACTCGTGTGTAGGAGTGCGGGGTTAACCTTGAAACCGCTAGGCTCAAGTCCTTACGAAAAGGACAAGTCCTTAGACCACTTATACCGATAAAATATATTCATAACAAGTTTAGGTAACTTGATTCACTAGCCAAAAACT
>QCCD01000005.1 GCA_003281405.1 Prochlorococcus sp. AG-347-K16
ATTTAACACTTAATGATTACGAAGAAATTTGCAAAAGATTAAAGAGAAAACCTAACAGAACGGAATTAGGCATGTTTGGCGTTATGTGGTCCGAACATTGTTGTTATAGAAATTCAAAACCTTTACTATCTAAGTTTCCCACTAAAGGTAAAAATGTTTTAGTTGGACCTGGAGAAAATGCTGGCGTTATTGATGTTGGAAATAATCAAAAACTTGTTTTTAAAATAGAAAGTCATAATCATCCTTCTGCTATTGAACCTTTTCAAGGCGCAGCAACAGGTGTAGGTGGAATTTTAAGAGATATATTTACAATGGGTGCAAGGCCAATCGCAATCTTGAATTCATTGAGATTCGGTAACCTTGATAAATCATCAAATGTTGATTTACTACGAGGAGTTGTATCCGGTATTTCACATTATGGAAATTGTGTAGGTGTGCCGACTGTTGGAGGTGAAATTGACTTCGATGATAGTTACTCTGGAAATCCTCTAGTGAATGTTATGGCTTTAGGACTTTTAGAGACCGAGGAAATCGTTTGTTCTGGAGCTAAAAATGTAGGATCTCCAGTGTTATATGTTGGTAATACAACTGGCAGAGATGGTGTTGGTGGTGCTAGTTTTGCAAGTTCAGAATTAACTACAACTTCATTGGATGATAGACCTGCAGTTCAGGTAGGTGATCCATTTGTTGAAAAAAGTCTTATTGAAGCTTGTTTGGATGCTTTCAAGACAGGTGATGTAATTGCAGCTCAAGATATGGGTGCTGCAGGTTTAACATGCAGTAGCGCAGAAATGGCCGCAAATGGAAATTTAGGGATATCTATTGATTTAGATTTGGTCCCTTCTAGAGAAGATGATATGTCTTCATACCAATATTTATTATCTGAATCGCAAGAAAGAATGTTGTTTGTCGTCAAAGATGAAAAAATTAAAGATCTTATTGAAAAATTTAATAAATGGGGACTATATGCCAGTGTCATTGGTGAAGTGATAGAAACTAATGAGGTAATTATTTCTCATAAAGGTAAAATTGTGGCCCAAATACCTACTTCTGCCTTATCTGATGATACCCCTGTAAATTTTCACAATGTGATTAGTAATCCACCTGATGATCTTTTAAATAAATGGGAATGGAAAGAAAATGATTTACCAGAAATTCATGATCAAAAAATATTTTCATTGAAGGAAAATAAGAATTTTTCTTTTTCAGAAATTATTTTAAAACTACTCTCTAATCCATCAATAGCTTCTAAACGATGGATTTATAAACAATATGACTCTCAAGTACAGGCAAATACAGTATTTAAACCCGGAAAATCAGATGCAGCCGTAGTAAGACTAAGAGAACAAAATAAAAAACATAAAAGTAATGTATTTTCTGGTGTCGCTGCTTCAGTTGATTGCAATAGTAGATGGGTTGCGCTTGATCCTTTTAGAGGATCTATCGCTGCAGTTGCAGAGTCCGCTAGAAATGTTAGTTGTGTTGGTGCTGAACCAGTAGCAATTACAAATAATTTAAATTTTTCTTCCCCTGAGAATGATATAGGATATTGGCAACTCTCATCTTCATGTAATGGAATTGCTGAAGCCTGTAAAGCTCTAGAAACTCCTGTTACAGGAGGTAATGTATCTTTATATAATGAATCTAAAAATAAAGATAATTTAATTACTCCTATCAATCCCACTCCTGTTATTGGAATGGTTGGAAAGATAGAAAATGTCGAAAAAGCTATAAGTAGTGAATGGAAAAATATTGAAGATCAAATTTGGTTAATTGGTTCTTCCAAATCAGAAATAAAAATTGCGGCTAGTTCTTATTTGGAATATTTTCATGGAGAAATTACAGGTCGGCCTCCAAAAATAGATTTGTTGGATGAAAAGTTTTGCCAGAGTTTTTTAAGAAATGCGATTTTAAACAGTCTTGTAGTTTCTTCTCACGATATAAGCGACGGAGGTTTAGCTATAGCTTTAGCAGAGTCTTGTATTATGTCCGCTAAGGGTGCAACTATAGAATTAGATAAAGATTTAAATAGAGTTGATAATTTATTGTTTGCAGAAGGGGGGTCAAGAATTATTTTTTCAATTAGTAAAATCAAACAAAATGAATGGTTTAATTACTTAAAACAAAATCAAATAAATTTTCCATCAAGTCTTTATGTAAAAAAAATAGGATACGTATCTAGTGACACGCTGAATATAAAAATTAACGAAAAAAATATTTGCAATATTAGGGTTGAGGAATTAACCAAAAAATTTAATAATAGTATTTCAGATTACTTTTAAATATGAAAAACATTTTTCAACTATTGATCATTTTAAGATATTAAGTTATGTGCGGAATAGTTGGAATCGTTTCTTCAAATGATGTAAATCAACAAATTTACGATAGTCTTTTGCTTTTGCAGCATAGAGGTCAAGACTCAACAGGTATAGCAACAATGGAAAATACTGTTTTTCATATACATAAGGTTAAAGGTCAGGTTAATACTGCTTATAGAACAAGAGACATGAGGAATTTAATTGGCAAAATTGGATTGGGTCATGTTAGGTATGCAACAAAGGGATCAGCAGAAAGTGTAGAAGAAGCACAGCCTTTTTATGTTAATGCTCCTTATGGAATTGTTTTGATACATAATGGAAATTTGACTAATACCAGAGATTTAGAAAAACAGTTATTTAATGTCGACAAGCGGCATACAAATTCTTCAAGTGATACTGAAATGTTGTTGAATGTATTTGCAACAGAATTACAAGAACAAATTAATAATCAAGAATTAGAACCTGATATTATTTTTAATGCGGTCAAATCTTTACATAAAAGAATTCAGGGGTCCTATGCTTCAATTGCGTTAATTTCAGGACATGGTTTGTTAGCCTTTAGAGACCCTTTTGGCATTAGGCCTTTAGTCATAGGCAAAAGACTTTCATTAAGCACAAAAAAAGAAGAATGGATGGTTGCAAGCGAATCTTTAGTGCTTGAGAATAATGATTATGAAGTAGTGAGAGATGTAGACCCAGGAGAAGCTGTTTTTATAAATCTTGATGGGGAGTTTTTCTCTAAGCAATGTTCTGAAAATCCAATGTTATTTCCCTGTGCTTTTGAATATGTTTACTTGGCTAGGCCAGATTCAATTATGAATGGAATTTCAGTCTATAAAGCTCGTTTAAAGATGGGAGATTACTTAGCAGAAACGATAAAAGAAACAATCAATTCTGGAGATATTGATGTAGTTATGCCTATCCCTGATTCTTCTCGACCCGCGGCAATGCAAGTTGCAAGACAGTTGGGGATAGAATATAGGGAAGGTTTTTTTAAAAATAGATATGTTGGTAGAACATTCATAATGCCTGGTCAGCAGAAACGTAAGAAATCTGTAAGGCAAAAATTAAATGCCATGAGTGCAGAGTTTAAAAATAAAAATGTATTAATTGTTGATGACTCGATAGTAAGAGGTACTACTTCAAAAGAAATTGTCCAGATGGCTAAAGATGCAGGAGCAAATAAAGTTTTTTTTACATCAGCAGCTCCTCCTGTACGTTATCCTCATGTTTATGGAATTAATATGCCTAATAGAGATGAATTAATAGCTCATAATAGGACAATAAGTGAAATCGCCAATAAACTTGAAATTGATAACCTTGTTTATCAAAGTGTTGATAGTTTGAGTAAATCTATAATTGGTGATTCTCCTATTAAAGGTTTAGAGATGAGTTGTTTTACTGGTGATTATGTAACTGGAACAGTAAATCAAGAATACTTAAATTGGGTTGAAAATGAATATAAATCTTAGTCGAGAAACTTTTCAAGTCGGAAACAATTTTCAAGGTATTCATCATAATCTAATTTTAAAAAATCAATTAAAAAGTTTGATTTATTGGATTTGAAATTTAATTTATTTAGGTCTAATCTTGCAGATTTATTTTTATTAGTTTCAATATCAAGGTAATAGTTACTTGCCATTATTTTGAGGAAGTAATCGTTTTTAAGTTGGGTTTTTTCATTCAAATATCCCAAACTGTATTCATTTGAGGAGTAAATTTCATTACTATTTATACAAAAGATTTTTCCTTTTTTAGATATTAAAAACATAATTTCCCCATCATTAAATGTACAGCAAGATACGATTTTTTCAGATGGTAAAAGTTTTGCAATTATTAATCCTTGGGATTGTTTAGAAGTTGGAGTTAAAATTTTATTTGATAAATTAATTTTAAAAATTCTTCCTATCGAAGTTAATATTATTAAATCTTTGCTTTCATTAGAAATAAATGAATCAATCGTTTTTAAATTATTTTTTAATTTTGTAATTGTGAAAGATCTATTGCTTTTAAGCATATCTTCATCAAATAAAACTTTTTTAAATCTTCCATCTGAATTTAATATGCATAAATAATTTCCATTTTCTTTTTTAATTGAATGAAAATTTATTATTTCATTAGGATTAATATTTCCAAGGATTTTACTATCTAATTTATAGTCTTTATTAATACTTGATTCCCAATCAATGTTAAATACTTTTCCCGAATTTGTGATTCCAATTAATTTTATATTTTTTTCGATATTACATATAAATTTTTGAATATTTTTATTATCTATAATTTTATTTACAACCTCAAATGACTTCTTGTAATTAACTAAAATCATTTTTTTTAAATAAAGTCTATTGTCTATATATAATTTTGTTTTTTTATTTATAAAATCTTCTAATATCTGATTATTTAGCGTTTCTAATTCTTCATTTTGATTAATATTTTTAATTATTTTTGTTTTACGTATAACATTGTATTTTTTCTTTAATATTAATAATTCTTCTATAAGTAATTCAAGTAATAATTCTCTTTTATTCAATACTTTTTGAAAATAATTCTTTTTTTCTTCTAAAAATTTTATATCGTTATCAATTTGATTTTTTTCTAGACTTGTTAATTTTTTTAGTGGCATATCCAAAACTGAATTTGCTTGTTTTTCACTTAAAGAAAAATTTTCTACTAATTTTGATCTAGCTTGCACAGAATTTTCTGATTCTTCAATAATTTCGATAACTTTTTTTATGTTTTTTGTAGCTTTAGATAAACCTTCTGATATTTCTAGTTTATCAAGAGTGTTTTTTAGAAAGTAAAAAGTTCTTTTTCTAATTGTTTCTTCTCTAAATTCAAGAAAATAGTTGAGATATTTTTTCAGATTTAGTTGTACAGGTTTGCCTTTAATTAAAGCTAAGAATATTGCGCCAAAGTTTGTTTGGAGAGTTGTTTTTTTATATAAATTAGAAATAACAATTTCAGAATTAGAATCTTTTTTTAGTTCTATTACAATTCTCATACCATCTCTATCGCTTTCATCTCTGATATCAGAGATCCCATGAATTTTTCCTGTATTTACAAGTTCTGCAAGTTTTTCAATCCAACCTGCTTTATTAATTTGGTAAGGAAGTTCACTAATAATTATTGCATTTTTTTTATGTTTCCCTTTGCCTAAATTTACCTCTTCCGTATTTACAACTCCTCTTATCGTTATAGATCCTTTTCCAGTTTGATAAAGTTCTTCTATTGCTGGACTATAAATTAACTCTCCGCCTGTAGGAAAATCAGGTCCTTGAATAATTTTAGAAAGTTTTTTATCACTAATATCATTATTTTTTACTAAAGCAATTAAACCATCTACAATTTCTCCTAGATTGTGAGGTGGTATGTTTGTTGCCATGCCGACAGCAATACCTGATGAGCCGTTCAATAATAAAAATGGAAGTTGGGCTGGAAGAACATCTGGTTCTTTTTGAGAACCGTCAAAGTTATTTGAAAAGCTTACTGTTTCTGATCCAATTTCTTCAAGAAAACCTTTATGAGCTATCGGAGCTAATCTGGTTTCAGTATATCTCATTGCAGCTGGCGGATCATTATCTACAGATCCAAAATTTCCATGGCCTTCAAGAGCAGGATATTTTGTAGAAAAATTTTGTACTAGCCTTACTAATGCATCATATACTGCTTGATCTCCATGAGGATGGTACTTTCCAAGTACATCTCCCACAACTCTCGCACACTTTCTAAATGGTTTATCAGGTGTTAATCCTAATTCGTACATCGCAAAAAGTATTCTTCTTTGCACAGGCTTAAGACCGTCCCTTGCATCTGGTAGAGCACGTCCAACTATTACGCTCATTGCATACTCCAAATAAGAACGTTGCATTTCTTCTTGAAGTGAGATGGAAGTGAAGTTTTTCTTATCCATTAGAACGTAATATTGAAAAAATTATTGATTAACTAAATTAAGACTAATAGGTAAAACAATATTTACCAGTATTGAAGATTAAGATGATTCAGTTATTTTAGATTTTGCCAGTATTACATCTTTTTTAAGCTGTTCATTTTGTAAAAGAATTTCTGTAGAGGATTGTAATTTTTCACCCCACAACTGTTCTTTTCTATAATCATAATTGACATATTTAGGATCTTTAGCCAAAGCTTTTTTTGCTAGCTTAATTGCTAATTTAGTATCATTAATCCTTATGCAAGAGGCCAATCCCAGTAGTGGCTCAGCATTTTCTTGAATTGAGATTGCACTTTCAAAAAGTTTGATTGATAGATTTATATTGTTTTTCTCAAAATAAGCTAAACCTTGATTATTGATTGCTTGCCAGAAATCAGGTTTGATTTTTATGGATTTATCAAACAATTTGATAGCTCCCAAGTAATTTTTTTCCATTAATAAAATATTTCCTAATTGAAAAATAGCTTTGTGGTTATTAGGTTCTATCTTTATTCCTTTTTCTAAAGCAATCTTTGCCTTTCTTTGTTGTGAAATTTTTAAGTATATATTACTTTTAGTAAAATATATTTCGCTAATATTTGAGTTTAGCTGCTCTGCTTTATTTAGAGAATTTAATGCGTTTTTGTATTTTTTGCTAGCTATTTGTGCTTCAGCTAAAATTAACCAAAGTTTTTCTTCTTTTGAATTTATTTTTATGGCTAATTTAGCTAAGTTAAGACTGTCTTCATATTGTCCAAAGTAAAGAAGTTGATATGCATTTTTACCAATATATAAACTTTGCTTTTCTAAATTTTTAATTGTTGGGAAATAATAATAAGGAACTATTGCTTGAACTTTTTCTATTTGTAAAAAGTAAAAACTGATCAAAGAGATCCAGATTATTTTTTGCAAAAATTTTGTCATATTTTAGTTTCTCTATTTTTTAGATTTGCTTGTATGTTTCTTTTCCACATCCATGGTTTAATTCTTTTTAATGTAGTGCCTTGAAGATTTTCTTTCCAGGTTTTATCGTCCCAATTTAGAGATTCAATATTAAGATTTTTAATCCATTCTTTTGGTGTAGTTTCATAATTGTTGTTGAATGGCACTGATTTATTCCATGGGCATACATCTTGACAAATATCACAACCCGCAACCCATCCATCTAAATTTTTTTCTATTTTACTTGGAATAGTTTTATCTCTGTTTTCTATTGTGTGATATGCAATGCACAGATCTGATTGTATTACAAAGGGTTCTACTATTGCTTGAGTTGGACAATGTTCAATACATATATCACATTTTCCACAAAGCGATTGATGAGGTTTATCTGGTATTAAATCTTTTGTGAGAATCATAAACCCCAAAGTAAACCAAGAACCATTGTTTTTGCTTATTAAATTACTATTTTTACCTATCCAACCAATCCCTGCCTCCTCAGCCCATGCTTTTTCAAGAAGAGGAGAGGTATCAACACATATTTTCCATTTGCAATCAGGAATTTCTTGGTTGATCCATTTACCAATCTTCTTTAATTTTTTATGAATCACTTTATGATAATCCTCTCCTTGGCCAAATTTAGCTACCTTGAGGAAATTATTATTGTTGTTTTGTGAATTAATGTAAGCGAATCCAACGCTTAAAACACTTTTTGCCTCTTCAAAAAGTGAGCCTATGTTTTTTCTTGTTTCTGCTTCCATCCATTTCATTTCGGCATGGTGATTATTTGATAACCATCTTTCTAAGGCATTATTTCTTAATTTTATACGTGAACTACCTGGTATTGAAGCTATTCCAGCAATTGTGAACCCTTCAAAAATAGCTCTTTCTTTTAACTTTTTACTAATTTCTTTTTTGTCTTGAATCCTATTAATCATTTCATAAATTTTTTATAGCATTTCTTTTAAAATTTATTTTGGAGAATAAACTTTTTAATAAAAAGGATATATTTTTTTTAAAATATATCCTAACTCAGTAAAAACAGTTAAATTATTAGTAAAGTTAATGTAGTAAGAAAATTTATTTTGGTTGAATCTAATCAAAATCAAGATTCCAATTTAGGATCTAGGCTTCAACAAGATCTAAAAAATGATCTTATAGCTGGGTTATTAGTTGTAATACCTTTGGCTACAACAATCTGGTTGTCATCATTAGTTAGTAAATTTGTTTTAACATTAGTTACTTCAGTTCCAAAGCAACTAAATCCTTTTATTACTTTAAATCCTTTATTACAAGATTTAATAAATCTTACTTTAGGTTTAACTGTTCCTTTACTTGCCATTTTGCTTATAGGCCTGATGGCCAGAAATTTTGTAGGAAGATGGTTATTAGAATTTGGAGAAGGCACTTTATCAAAAATTCCAGTTGCTGGAGCGGTTTATAAAACTCTTAAACAATTGCTAGAAACTTTTTTAAGCAATAAATCTAATAGATTTAGAAGAGTTGTTTTAGTTGAATATCCTCGTGAGGGACTGTATAGTGTAGGCTTTGTAACTGGAGATGTAGGTCCTTCTCTGCAGCCAGAATCAGAAGAAAAGTTACTTAGTCTTTTTATACCCACTGCACCAAACCCAACTACTGGGTGGTATACACTTGTTCCTGAGTCTTCTGTAAAAGAATTAGATATTTCTGTTGAAGATGCTTTTAGAACAATAATTTCGGCTGGCATAGTTAACCCAGATGAGAAAAATAACACTACAAATCCAACATTTTCAAAACTGTTTTCTCAATTACGAGCTTCCACTAATACTTCTCCTTAATTAATGCACAATAGATCTCTTTCTAGAGAATTATCTTTAATTTCTCTTGGCCTTATAAAAGATAAAGGTGATTTTAAATTAAATAAATTTCAGATAGAAGAAATCTTTGAATCTGCTTTAGATTCTCTAATAAAGTATTGCAGAGAGGAATTAGATAATTGTGAGTCAGAGTTAGAAAATGCTTCACAAAAAATATTAGATAGTGAATTACAAGAAGGTGTTGATTCCTCTTATTCAAATGTTCGAGATGAGTTAAAAAAATCTCTTACAAAAATTGAAACTGTAATGAATACACTCTCAATAATTTTAGACTTTCCAAAATTAATTGTTTCTAGCGGTCAAATTGATATTAGAGAGGATGTGAATGATAGGATTTTTAATATAATTGATAACCTTAAAAGTATTGATTCTGATATTGATCAAGCAATGGACGGCTGGAGATTAAAAAGATTACCGAGAATTGATAGGGATATTTTGCGTTTAGCTTATGTGGATATTAATTTTTTGAATACACCTGTCGCAGTTGCATGCGATGAGGCTGTTAATTTAGCTAATAAGTATAGTGACTTGCAAGGAAGAAAATTTATTAATGGAGTTTTAAGGAGATTACAAACAATTTAATTACAGTGATTATTTGATATAAATAGATAGTATTTTAAACTATTGAATAAGAATTATTAATAATGACTAATATTGATTCCGATAATTCTCGTGAGTGGGCTGCACAAGCTTATGCACTTTTAAAAAAACGACAGGAAGAGCAAAAGCAAGAATTAGAGAAACAGGAAGAGCAAAAGCAAGAATTAGAGAAACAGGAAGAGCAAAAGCAAGAATTAGAGAAACAGGAAGAGCAAAAGCAAGAATTGATTGATATTACTAATAAAGAAAATATTCCTAGACAGTCTAAAACTATTCTTGAACCTCAATTAGGAGAATTTGATGATAATTTTACCTGGTCAGCAATGGTACTAGCTGCTCAAGGAAAAAAAATAAATCAAATATCGATTGATGAAATTGATTGGTTAACCAAATTACGGAGAGGATTAGAAGAAACCCGAAAAGGATTTGTTACTGAATTGTTGGATAAGTTAGGAGATGATCCTCTGACTCCTGAAGCTCTTGATGATTTAGAGACTTTATTAATAAGAGCTGATGTAGGAATTAATTCAACCGATAAAGTTATAAGTTCTCTAAGAACAAAATTAAACGAGGAAGTATTAGGTGCAGAAGCAGGAATAAAATTCTTGAAGAAGGAATTAAAATTAATTATCGATAAACCAATAAAAAATTCGGGCACTGATCTTTTAGTTCCCCAAAAGGGCAAGTTAAATGTCTGGTTATTAGTAGGAGTTAATGGTGTTGGAAAAACTACTACATTAGGAAAATTAGCATATTTGTCATCCAAAAGTAACTATAAAACTTTGATAGCTGCGGCTGATACTTTTAGAGCGGCTGCAGTAGAACAACTTAAAGTCTGGGGAGATAGAAGTAATGTTGACGTCATATCTAATCAATCAAAAAATGCAGATCCAGCGGCTGTAGTTTTCGATGCAATAAATTCTGCAAAAAAAAGAAATGTTGATTTGTTACTTGTTGATACAGCTGGTAGATTGCAAACAAAAAATAACTTGATGGATGAATTAGCGAAAATAAAAAAAATTATTGACAAAAAGGTTCCAGATGCAATTGTTGAATCATTATTAGTTTTAGATGCAAGTCAGGGTCAAAATGGCTTGAAGCAAGCAAAAAGTTTCGCTAAATCAGCAGATTTAAGTGGCGCAATTATTACTAAATTAGACGGGACTTCTAGAGGTGGAGTCTCTTTAGCAGTATCTGAAGAAGTAAATTTGCCTATAAGGTTTATTGGGGCTGGAGAAGGTATAAAAGATTTGAGGCCATTTAATAGTTATGAATTTGTAGAGGCTATGCTCGCAGATAAATAAAAATTTAATTAATTTTTTCTAAAAATTTAAATTTAATGTTAAAACATATTTATCTATTAAGTTTGTTTTGACAAATAATCAAAAAGAAAAAATATTTTCGAACAAATTTATTCAAAAATTTTTAGATAATGAATCTTCAGTAAATTTAAAAAATAAATATAAATTTGCTGAAATTGCTTCTTCATTAGCATATTATTTAAAATCATTTTCCAACATAAATAAGTTACTGGATTATGTATGTTTAATTTTTAAACATATTTTTTCTGAGAATATAATCTTAATTATTCCTTTAAATTATGAGGGGAAGGTATGGAACGTAAATATAAAAATTTCTGCTAATGATCAATTTTTAACAACTTTAGAGAATATTAATGGTTTTCTAGATACATTCAATTTTTCAAAAAATTTTAAAATAAAAGATATTTTAACTTTTGAAAATACTTTAAAAAATAACTTTAAAGAATATAAAATTGAAACAAAAAAAATACTATCCAGAGGCACATGTAGAGGATTTATATATATTTTTAGCAAAGATATTTCCAAGAAATCGATTACTGAGGATAGTAATTTTAATTTTATTGAGAATTGTTTAGCGGTTGGATTAGAAAATCACTTCTTAAGAAAAACAAAGAAAAAGCATGAAAACGTAGATAGAGAAATTTCCACTGGTGCTGAAATTCAATCTCAATTACTCCCGGAGTATTGTCCAACTATCCATGGTTTAGACCTTGCAGCTTATTGTAGACCAGCTCTCCAGCTTGGGGGAGATTACTATGATTTTATGTGCTTAAAGACGAATATTTCTGAAAAAAGAAAAGAAAAATCAAGATGGGCTCTTGTAATAGGTGATGTAATGGGTAAAGGGATTCCTGCCGGTCTTTTAATGACTATGTTAAGAGGAATGCTACGTGCAGAGGTTCTTACAGGTCTGCCTCCAGATAGAATTTTGCATGATTTGAATCAACTAGCAATAAATGATTTAGATCAATCGCATAGATTTGTGACATTATTTTACTCAGATTATGACCCTAGAACTAGAAAATTGAGATTTGCTAATGCAGCACATAACCCTCCTTTGCTTTGGAAAAATTCAGATCAGAAAATTATAAAATTAGATGCAGAAGGATTTGTACTTGGACTACAAAAAGATGCTCAATATCATTGTGGTGAAATTAAGCTGAGTGAAAATGATCTGGTTCTTTATTACACAGATGGTGTAATTGATACTTCTAATTCTTTAGGGCAAAGATTTGATGAGGAAAGGTTAATTAAAACCCTAATAAAATTATGCAAGCAATCTTATACATCCCAAGAAATTTTGAATAAAATATTCAAAAAGTTAGATGATTTTACAGGTCAAAATAGACATCTGGAAGATGATGCATCGATGGTAATTTTTCAATTGAAATAGATATTTTTTGTCACTTATATAAAAAAATGCTTTATTAGAGATACTTAAAGTTAATAATTAATATGGCAAAAGTTTGGAGTAAAAGATTTGACAATGCACTTGACCCTTTTATTGAAAAATTTAATGCTTCAATTGGTTTTGATAGAAAGCTTATCTTAGAAGATTTAGATTGCTCGATTGCTCATGCGAAAATGCTTGGCAAAACAAAAGTTTTATCTTCTTCTGAAACTTTGCAAATTATTAATGGTCTAGAGGCAATAAAAGTTGAGTATTTGGAGGGTAAATTTTCTCCTAGTCCACCTTCTGAAGATATTCACTATTGTATAGAGCATAAACTGATAAGTTTAATTGGTGAAACTGGTAAAAAGTTACATACTGGTAGAAGTAGAAATGATCAAGTTGGTACAGATATAAGATTGTGGCTGAGAAAAGAGATTGACAATATTGAAATTTTAATTATCGATTTGCAAAAATCCTTCTTAAATGTTGCTAAAGAAAATATTTATACTTTAATTCCTGGATATACCCACATGCAAAGAGCTCAACCATTATCTTTGGCTCATCATTTATTAGCTTACATAGAAATGTTCCAAAGAGACCGTGAAAGGTTTAAAGAAGTACGCGCAAGAGTAAATATTTCGCCTTTAGGAGCTGCAGCATTAGCTGGAACAAAAATAAAAATAGATAGGCACTTTACAGCTGCAGAATTGGGCTTTGATAAGATTTATAAAAATAGTATTGATGCTGTTAGTGATAGAGATTTTTGTATAGAGTTTGTTTCTACATCTGCTTTATTAATGTCTCATTTAAGTAAAATTTCAGAGGAAATAATTTTATGGGTAACTGATGAATTTTCTTTTGCAAAGTTAACAGATAAATGTGCTACGGGAAGTAGCTTAATGCCGCAGAAGAAAAATCCTGACGTTCCAGAATTGATAAGAGGTAAGACGGGAAGAGTGTATGGACATCTTCAGGCATTATTAACTATGGTCAAAGGGGTACCTCTTGCATACAATAAGGATTTTCAAGAAGATAAAGAGCCAATATTTGATACTGCAGAAACAATATCTTCTTGTATTACGGCAATGACTATTTTACTTAATGAGGGTATTGAATTTAATATTATAAATTTATCTGATTCTGTAGAAAATGACTTTTCTAATGCTACTGATCTAGCAGATTATTTAGTTAGTAAAGATGTTCCATTTAGAACAGCCTATCAAGTTGTTGGTGAAATAGTTAAATATTGCCTGAAGAGGAAAATGTTGTTTAAAAATCTTAAAATTGATGAATTTAAAAAATTTCATCCTGATTTTGATGAGGATGTCTTTGTGGATCTTAAGCCTTTCAATGTCGTTAAATCAAGAAATAGCGAAGGTGGTACAGGTTTTGCTCAGGTAGAAAAAGAGATAAATAATTGGAAAAAAAAATTGTCTATTTGAATCTCAATTATTTTTTTACAACAAGGGTATGCTTTGAAGTAGAATAATAATGCAACATTATGAGACTACTTAATGTAGTTTTTTTATAAGGTAAATTTTCTTAGTTGAGTTTAAAGTGAGTATTTTTGTTGGCAATTTGCCGTTCCGCGCAGAGCGTGAAGATGTTATACAGTTGTTTGCCCCTTTTGGTGAAGTTGTAAATTGTTCCCTTCCCTTGGAGAGAGAAACTGGAAGGAAAAGAGGATTCGCATTTATTGAAATGGCTGATGAAGCGATTGAGTCTAAAGCTATTGATGGTTTGCAAGGTACGGAACTTATGGGTAGGCCCTTAAGAATTAATAAAGCTGAGCCAAGAGGTTCAGGTGGGTCACGTAGAGGAGGAAGAGGCGGTTATGGTGGCGGTAATCCTGAATCTAATAGCTCTTATACTAATAAATCTTCTGGAGCAGAGGGTTGGGAAGACAGAAGCTATGGAAATTCTTCTGAAAATTCTGAATATGAAAGCGGTAGAAGTAGGAGAAAAAGGGGAGTCTCCAATGAGAGCAATGCTTCAAACGAGACAAATTAGTAACCCATTTCTTCAAGCGCTGTCGTTAATTTAAATAGATATTCAATATTTAATTCTTTTTTTATAGATTTATTTGAAATTTGATTCCTCCAAATTTTAGCTTTTGGTATTCCTTCAACTAAATTTATAAGATGTTTGCAAATGTCCCAAGACTTTCCTCCGTTACTTAAATGCGCTTCTATATATGGAATTAAGGAGAAAATAATATTTGAAGCAGATTTGGGTTTCTTATTAATTCCATAAATCTTTTGATCAATTTCAGACCATCGCAAGGGGTATTTATAAATTGACCGTCCAATCATGACTCCATCAAAATCATCCAAGGCTTTTAGTGATTCATCGATGTTTGTTAAACCCCCATTGATTTCTATTAATAATTCTGGATTTGATTTTTTCAATTTTTTTACTACATCATAATTTAGAGGCGGTACACTCCTGTTTTGTTTTGGATTTAGACCTTTTAATATTGCTTTTCTTGCATGAACTGTAAATCTGTCAGCACCAGCATTTGCGATAATTCTTACGAAATTATTCAACTTATCGAAACTATCATCATTATCTACACCGATTCTGTGTTTGATCGTAACAGGTAAGTTGCAATTATTTTTTAAGGATTCTATACATTTTGCTGCTTTTTCAGGTTCTTTCATAAGTGAAGCGCCAAAATTTCCAGAACAGACCCTAGGACTAGGACAACCAACATTAAAGTTAATTTCGTCATAACCCCAATCCTGTGCCATTTGGGCTGCTTCTTTAAGGATTTCAGGATCGTCTCCTCCAAACTGAATCGATATCGGGTGTTCTTCATCATTAAAATCTAGAAAATTTTCTTTTTTATTCGTAAAAACTAAACTCTGGGCCACAATCATTTCCGTATACAATAGAGCTTTAGAACTTATTTTTCTCATTATCATTCTGAAATGCTTATCAGTACAGTCCATCATTGGAGCAATACTTAATTTATGAATATTTTTAATAGAATTAGGCTTAATGAAATTCATTACTTTTTTTGTGATTTAAATATATGAATCAATTTCTATCAAGAAGAACTTTTATTCTAATTCCTACTATGTCAATCTTAAAAATAATCTTTAACCCAATGCAAGTATTAGCATCTTCACTACGTTCTAAAGAAAAGTGGAATTTATCAAAAGATGAATGGAAGGCTAGGCTTAGTCCAGAATCATATTATATTTTGAGGGAGGAAGGGACTGAAAGAGCTTTTAGCAGCCAATTAAATAATGAGAAGAGGAAAGGGATTTTTCACTGTGCAGGATGCGATTTGCCGCTTTTTTCCTCAGATAAAAAATTTGATAGTGGTACAGGATGGCCAAGTTTTTGGGATTCACTGCAAGGATCAGTAGAAACAAAAGTCGATTTTAAGTTAATTGTTCCTAGAACCGAATATCATTGTTCTAGATGTGGAGGTCATCAGGGACATGTTTTCAATGATGGCCCACTCCCTACTGGCAAAAGATACTGCAACAATGGATTAGCATTAAGGTTTGTTCCTGACTAAATATTTGTGCGGCCTTCCGCAACTTGTTTTGTGCATCACTTTATTGGACAATAGTTTTATTAAATTTTAGAAAAATGATTGAAAATCAATCAGACAATATTGATAATAAAGAGAATGATGATTCCAATTTGGATAATGCTCCTGAAGATAAATCATCTACCCAAAATTCAATAACAGAAAAAGATGAATTATCTTCTCAAGAAAAAGAAGAAATAAATACTGAAGAATTAAAAAATACTATTTCAAATAATGATGCGAGATTAGAGCAATTAGAAAAAGAGCATGAAACATTAAAAAATCAATATGTAAGGATTTCAGCAGATTTTGATAATTTCAGAAAAAGGCAGTCTAGAGATCAGGACGATTTAAAAATCCAACTTGTTTCCAAGACTTTAACTGCCATACTTCCCATTGTTGATAATTTTGAGAGAGCAAGACAACAGCTTAAACCAGAAAATGAGGAAGCTCAAGCTCTTCATAGAAGTTATCAAGGATTGTATAAACAACTAGTAGAAGTTTTAAAACAACAGGGAGTGTCACCCATGAGAGTTGTAGGTCAGCAATTTGATCCAAATTTGCATGAAGCTGTATTAAGAGAACCTAGTGAAGAGTTTGAAGAGGATTTTATTATTGAAGAATTGCAGCGAGGTTATCATCTAGAAGGTAAGGTTTTGAGACATGCAATGGTTAAGGTTTCTATGGGACCTGGTAAACAAAATTCACAACAGGAAGTAGAAAAGGATACAGTTGAAGAGGATGTTAATTCAGAGGAAAATACTTCTGAAGATGTATAAATTCCAAATTCTTATTTGAGCATTATCTAATGGCTGATTTTTACCAAATACTTGGAGTTTCAAGAGATGCTGATGCGGATACCTTAAAGAGGGCTTATAGAAAATTAGCAAGACAATACCATCCTGATGTTAATAAAGAACCTGGTGCGGAAGATAAATTTAAAGAAATTGGTAAGGCTTACGAAGCATTAGCTGATCCTGAAACAAGAGCTAGATATGATCAATTTGGAGAAGCTGGTCTTGGAGGTGCAGCTGGAATGCCTGATATGGGAGATATGGGTGGCTTTGCAGATTTATTTGAAACTTTTTTTAATGGCTTTGGGGGGCAAAATCCACAAGGAGGAAGAACACAAAGAAGAGGTCCTCAGCAAGGAGATGATCTAAGGTATGATCTCAATGTTGACTTTAAAGATGCAATTTTTGGCCAACAAAGAGAAATTAAAATTCCTCATTTGGAGACATGTGAAGTTTGTAGGGGAACAGGTGCAAAACCAGGCACCGGCCCCAAAACTTGTTCAACATGTGGTGGAAGTGGACAAGTTAGAAGAGCTACAAGAACACCTTTTGGTAATTTTACACAAGTAGCTGAATGCCCATCATGTAATGGGGCCGGCCAGATAATTGCAGATCCATGTCTAACTTGTGGCGGTAATGGCGTAAAGCAAGTCAGAAAAAAATTAAGAATTAATATTCCTGCAGGAGTTGATACTGGTACTAAATTAAGAGTTTCCGGCGAGGGAAATGTTGGTTTGAAAGGGGGTCCACCTGGAGATCTTTATGTTTTTATTAAGGTTAAGAATGATTCAAAACTGAAAAGAGATGGTGTAACTATTTACTCAGAAATAGCAGTGAGTTATTTACAGGCTATTTTAGGCGACACTGTAAAAATTACTACAGTGGATGGAGATGTTGATTTAAAAATTCCAAGTGGCATTCAGCCAAATACAACTCTTTCACTTGAGAATAAAGGGGTACCTAGACTTGGAAATCCCGTTGCGAGAGGAAATCATGAAGTCTTAGTAAAAGTAAAATTACCAACTCGTATAACCGACGCAGAACGTGAGCTTTTAGAGGGTTTAGCTTCTCAATATTCAGATAAAAATATTAATTCCAGTAGTGGACTGTTTAGTAAATTATTTGGTAAAGAATCTTAATGACTTCCTTAAAGAATTTGGATCTTAAATCTGTTCCATGTCCTTTAAATATTGTCAAAATTAAATTGGCTTTGGAGAAGTTATCTAAAAATGAACAACTTATTGTTGAACTAGATAAAGGTGAACCAGAAGAAATGGTATTAAACAATTTAAAAGAGATGGGATGTTGTTTTAAACAAATCAAAGAAAATGAAAAATTTATAAAAATAAAAATATTTAATGAAAACTAATAGTAAATATTCTGGTTTAGTTACGAAAAAATTTAATGATCTTTTTTTAGTCGATTTAAAAAATCAGGAAAATTCTGGAAATAGCCAGAAATTTTTATGTAAGGTTAAGAAGTCTATAAATTTCAAGGATCAATTAATTTATGTTGGAGACGAAGTAACGATTGAAAAAATTGATTTTAAAAGTAAACGAGCAATAATAACAAGTCTTAAAAAAAGAAAAAATCTTTTAATTAGACCCTCAGTTGCAAATATTTCTAATATATACGTTACTTTTTCCGTTGAAGAACCAGAGTTAAATTTATCTCAAGTTAATAGATTTTTGATATCAGCAGAATCAATGGGAGTTGAAGTCTCATTAGTTTTGACAAAGTGTGATTTAATTTCTGATAAAAGAAGATCATATCTACTTGATAAATTTGAGAAATGGGGTTACCAAGTAATAACTTTAAATTTTCAGAAATCTGATTGCTTTAAAAATTTATTAGCCGAGGTAAAGCAAAAGAAATGTTCAATTTTTATGGGTCCATCCGGAGTTGGCAAAACTACTTTGTTAAATATGATTATTCCAGGTCTTCAAAATAGTACTTCTCCAGTTTCTAATAAAATTAAGAGAGGAAAAAATACTACTCGAAATGTTGAGTTATTTTCTTTGTCGAATAAAAGTTACATTGTGGACACCCCTGGTTTTAATATGCAACCTCTAGATGTTGAGATTAAGTTGTTACCAAGTCTTTATTCAGAAATATATAAACAGGTAATCGAAGAAGGAACTAAGTGTAAATTTCGTAACTGCTTACATTTAAACGATGAGGGATGTAATTTAAATAAATCCTTCGAAAGATATTCTTTTTATAAAGAAATGATTGAGTCTTCTAAGAGTCACTATTATCAAAACCAGGAAGATTGAGATTTAATCCACCAGTTAAATCATTCATCCTTTCTTTCATAGTTGTAGTTGATAATTCATGAGCTTTTTGAATAGCTTGTAGAATATTTTTCTCTATTTGTTCTTTATTTGCATTTAAGATATTTTCTTGTACTTCTACCTTTAAAGGAAGTTGGTTTCCACTAATCCAAACTTTTATCATCTCATCATCACTTGTGCCTTCAATCTCCATATTTTCAAGTTCATCTTGTAATTTTTGAGCATCTTGCTGAATTTGTTTAGCTTTTTTAAAAGCTTCTGTAAGTTGTCCAAAGTTAGGAAGTCCAAAACCCGCCATTTTGTAAAAACGTTTCTTTAGTTAGGATAGTCAAAACCAATCATTCTTACTTCCGGTTGCAAATAAATCCCTTTGTTTTGTAGTACTTTTTGTTGAATTACTGTTATTAATTCATAAATATCTTTTGAACTTGCTGAAGAAGTGTTAATTATAAAATTTGAATGCATTGTAGAAATTTCAGCACCGCCAATTTTAAATCCCTTTAAACCCATATCATCAATTAATTTTGCTGCATAATTATTTTCAGGATTTTTAAAAACACTACCAAAACTTGGTTGATGATATGGTTGTGTTTCTGTTTTTAATTTAAGATTATTTTTGGTTGTTTGAATTAATTTTTCTAGATTTCCATTAGGTTCAAAATGTAATCTTGCACTAATAATTGTTAAATCATTTCTTTGAAAAGAGCTAAATCTATACTCAAAATTGATATCTTTTTTTTCAATTTCAAGTTTTTCAAGAGTTTTATTATTAATAACTTTTACGGAAATAAGATTTTTTGCTAGTGATAAATTACCTGTGCCAGCATTCATATAAATTGCTCCTCCTAATGTTCCTGGAATTCCGACAGCCCATTCCCCTCCTTGCAATCCATTTTTAGCAAGAGAATTAGATAATGTTGGGAGCATTACACCTGCTTCCGCTTCAATAATTCCTGAATATGGTTCAATCTTTAGTGATTTCAATTTTTTTGTACAAACAACTAAGCCTTTTATGAAAATATTATTTATTAAAAGATTTGAACCTGCGCCAATTATTTGACATCTTTGTTTATTTAAATTAGCCCATTTTATTAGATATGAAAGTTCTTCAACGCTTCTTGGCTCAGCAAAATATTCAGCCACTCCTCCCACTTTTATAGTTGTATAACTACTTAAATTATAGTTTTCAGAAAAAATTTTTTTATTCATAAATTAGTTATTTATTTTAATTATTTTTTTTCATTTAAAATTGACCAGAAATTATGACAATCACCAGCTCCCATATTCAAAATTAAATCACCTTTTTGAGTTAATTCGTAAAAATTCTTTGTAACTTCATAATAATTATTTATGTAACTAACATTTTTATTTTTTTTATAAATCAGATCAGTAATAATTTTCGAAGTAATTTTTTCTTCGTTTCCTTCTCCTGCTCCATAAATATTTGTTATGTAAATCACATCTGCTTTTGATAATTCTTCAGCGAATTCTTTATTAAATTGCTTTACTCGAGAATATCTATGAGGTTGAAATAAAGCAATTAATCTATTTTTTTGAAATTCATTATTATTTTTTTGCTTAATAAACAATCTTCCTAATTTAATAGTCTCTTTTATTTCGTTTGGGTGGTGTGCGTAATCATCATATATACTTCTTTCATCTATTTGGCCTCTAAATTCAAATCTTTTTTTTGGCAGTTTCAAATATTTTAAATTTTTCTTAATTTCTATAAAATCTACCCCTATCATTCTTGAAGCTGCTATTGCTGCGGTGATATTGGATAGATTGTGTAGTCCTGGAATTGGAATATTTAAATTACTTATAAAATTTCCATTTTCATAATATTTTCCAATTGTATACTTTGAATTAATTTCAGTCGGAATTATTGCATATGCTACGTTTTTAGCCGTAGAGTTTGACCACTGACAATTAGAATGAAAATTTTTTCTTGAGATTTCACAATCAAAATTAAGTAATAATTTTTTAGAGTTATTAGCGAAACTTTTAAAAGAAGATATGACTTCACTTAAATTAGAAAAGTGATCGCAATGATCAAAATCAATGTTATTGATTATTCCAATATCAGATTTATATTTGTCAATAGTCCCATCAGATTCATCAACTTCAGCTACTAAGTATTTTGTATTTTTTAAATGACAATTAGAGTTGTAAATAGGAATTATTCCTCCAGTTATTGAAGAAGAATTACGTGTACATAACTCAAGTATCGTAGAAAGAAATGTACTAGTTGAGGTTTTTCCGTGGCTGCCTGCTATCGCCAATGCAGTATAAGTTCGCATTAGCATTGCAAGTATCTCTGAACGATGTTTTATTGATAAATTTTTTTCTTTGCAATACGAAAATTCTTCATTTTCTGGCTTGATCGCAGAGCTTACAACAAAATTAATCAATCTGTTGGTAAATTTTGAAGTAACAAATTCAATATTTTGTCGAACTTGAGAAGTAAAGATTACTGCACCTAGTTTCTCCAATTTATTAGTTTCATCGTTTTTAACTAAATCAGATCCTGAAACTGAACAACCTTTTTTAAGTAAACCCATTGCTAATGCTGACATCCCAATGCCTCCGATCCCAATAAAATGAAAATGGCTTTTCAAAAGTAATTTTTTATCCAATGTTTATCTTTTACTTAAATCAAAATAACTTCTAGGTAAAATTTTGCTATTTTTTTTTTAAAAAAAAGTTTTTTTTTCTTGAATTAATACAAAACTAGACTTATTTGCTTAATAAATCAAAAAAACCTTACGTTATTGCACAAAATTCAGTATGATCAGCAACTTAGGTTAATCATTTGGAAATTATTAGTTATGACTTTGCGTGTTGCAATTAACGGCTTTGGCAGAATTGGTCGAAACTTTATGCGTTGTTGGCTCAGTAGAGGGGCTTACACTAATATTGAAGTAGTCGGAATTAACGTTACATCAGATCCTAAGACTAATGCTCACTTATTAAAATATGACTCAGTCCTTGGTCAACTTGATGGTGTTGATATTCAATATACTGATGATACTTTTGTAATTAATAACAAGACAATTAAATGTTTCTCAGATAGAAACCCACTTAATCTCCCTTGGAAAGACTGGGGTGTAGATTTGGTTATTGAATCTACTGGAGTATTTAATACAGACGTAGGTGCAAGTAAGCACTTAGAGGTAGGAGCAAAAAAAGTTATCTTAACTGCGCCGGGTAAAGGTGATGGCGTTGGTACTTTTGTAGTTGGAGTTAATGCTGATACATATAAACACAAAGATTACGATATTTTGAGTAATGCTAGTTGTACAACGAACTGTTTAGCTCCAGTAGTCAAAGTTTTAGATCAAACTTTTGGGATTAATAAAGGTTTGATGACTACAATTCATAGTTATACAGGTGATCAAAGAATTTTAGATAATAGTCATAGAGATCTAAGAAGGGCTAGAGCCGCTGCTACAAACATCGTTCCTACTTCTACAGGAGCTGCAAAAGCAGTCGCTCTTGTATACCCAGAAATGAAAGGTAAATTAACTGGAATTGCAATGAGAGTTCCAACTCCTAATGTATCAGCAGTAGATTTTGTTTTTGAATCTTCTAAATCTGTCACAGCTGAAGAAGTAAATAATGCTCTCAAGGAGGCATCTCAAAGTACAATGAAAGGCATTATTAAGTATGGAGATGAACCATTAGTGTCAAGCGATTATGCAGGTACCAATGAATCATCAATTGTAGATAGTGATCTTACTATGTGTATCGGAGATAATCTTGTAAAGGTCCTTGCATGGTACGACAATGAGTGGGGTTATAGTCAAAGAGTTGTAGATTTAGCAGAGATTGTCGCCAAAAATTGGGAGTAATTAAAAGTGTTTGAAAGGTGTGTTATTAAATAATTTGTTTTTTTGATTATCTTTAAATTCTATTGATGGTTCACCATCAGTAAAAAAACCAATATCGTTAATATCTTTATCAAGTTTAGATAAATTTTCTGCCCATTTTTTGGGCAATGAGAAAACTAATTCATAATCTTCTCCTCCAAAAAAATAGTATTCGTCCCATTTATCTCCTTTAGGCCAATCCTTATCTTTAGGTATTTTTTCATAGTTTATGATCGCTTTGCAGTTGCTAGCTATTGCTAAATCTTGTAAGGCTTGAAATAGGCCATCACTGCTATCAGTACATCCTATTCTCCTTATATTTTTATTGGAGCGAGTTTTGAGGAGATTATTTAGAAAATTCGGGTAAACTCTAGGCCGACAAAAATGTTCAATAGACTTAATGATTAATCTTTCTTTAAGAGAAAATTCATTATCAAAATTAATTTTATTTTGTATCAAAAATCCCAGTTTGCTAAGACCATGAATTCCTGTAGTTAAGATTATATCTCCTGGTTTACAAGCGTTTCTTCTTAATTCAAGCTCACCTTGAATTCCAAAAGCCGTAATTGAAATGATTTTTTCATTCCCCTTTGAGCAATCTCCCCCTAGAATCAATCCGCCATATTCTTTTAATGCTTTATTTATTCCTTTGTATACTTCTTCAACCCAAATCCACTCAGTTCTAACAGGTAGAACTAGGCTTATTGTAATACCAATAGTTTTCTTGCTTCCACTAGATAATAGGTCAGAGATGTTGCTTACAACTGCTTTCCAACCAAGGTCTTGAGGACAAATACTAATGTCATTGAAATGAACATTTTCCACTAAAGAATCAGTATTAACAAGTAAATTTTCATTTTTAGTTTTGATTAAAGCGCAATCATCTGAAACTTGATTTTTAGGCATAAATTTTCCTAGCCTATTTATTAATTCTTTTTCCCCTATATCTTCTAATATTTCTTTATGCATTTAATTTGAGGTTTTCAATCCCTTCTAAAACATCAATTGAAATTATTGTGTCATCTTTAGTAAGTTCTTCTAGAACATCAAATCCATCTACAACGTAACCAAAGGCAGCATTCCTTCCGTCAATTAAATTGCGACCTGCTGGATTTAATTCTGCTTCATATAAAAAGAAGAAAAATTGCGATGACCCATCATCAACTGCGGCATTCGAATGGGACCATCCTAGAGTGCCAAGTGTTGCAAAAGGTAATGTTGGCGTTTCTGTGTAAAGACCTAAATCTTCAAAAGTTTGATTATAAAAAGTATCTTTTTCATTAGGAATTCTAATTTCTAAGGGAACGTGACGTTCTTCATTTGTTTCAGGATCTATGTATCCAATATCTTCACCAATTGGATCACCTGTTTGCAGCACAAAAAATTCTTCTGCCCTGTTTATAGGTAAATCTTTGTAGAAGTTTTTTGAAGATAAATCAACAAATGCTCCTGCTGTAAGTGGCGCGTTAAATCCATCAACAATAGCTTGCATATCTCCTTTGGAGGTTTTTATATTGACTTTTGCTCTGCCCAGTAATCTTGGTAAATTATCAAATTCCTGAGGAATAGAGTATGGAAATTCAGTTGGTAAAAAATATTCTTCTAATCCACCTATTTTATCTAAGGCATTTCTTCTGGTTGCTATAAATGAGTATTTATCCTTTGATTTAGAGTAGTCTTGAAGACTATCAAAATTTTCTTTGAGTTCCAAAAATGTCTTTTCGGCAATTTTCGTTTTATCGTTGGGTAATTCTTTAATAATTTTACTCTGGTATTTTTTTAGTAAAGATTGACATTTTGTAACAGTTTTCGTAAGAGCGGGCCATCTTCCTCCTCTTACGAGATCACTAGTTTCTTCCAGTTTGTGTTGAATCTCTTGCAACTCAACTTGCTTGATAGGAAGAGCGTTTCTGAGGATTGCATTAGGGTCTTTTACTGCATTTCCAGTAGGTAAATCAGCTAGTACTTGAATCGGTTTAAAGAGAAAAACCTGTAAAATTACAATTGATAGGATTAAAAAAAGTTTGTTCTGATTTGATAAGAATTTTTGCATAGCACTCTTGCAGGTTTATGATCCTTGGGGATGTAATACAGGAATGATTTCCAGTAACGATTTTCGCACAGGTACCACCATCGAATTGGATGGACAAGTTTGGCGTGTTGTAGAATTTCTACATGTCAAGCCTGGTAAGGGTTCTGCTTTCGTGCGAACAAAATTAAAATCAGTTCAAAGCGGCAACGTGGTTGAAAAAACTTTTCGAGCCGGAGAATCAGTACAGCAGGCTATCCTTGAGAAGTCTAACCTGCAGCACACTTATGTGGAGTCTGGTGATTATGTTTTTATGGATATGACAAGTTTTGAAGAGACAAGACTCTCCTCTGAACAAATTGGTAAAGGCGCAAAGTATTTGAAAGAGGGAATGGAGGTTAATGTAATTTTCCATAATGGTAAAGTTTTAGAAGTAGAACTTCCAATATCTATCACTTTGAAAGTTACAGAGACTGATCCTGGAGTTAAAGGTGATACTGCTAGTGGGGGCACGAAACCAGCTATTCTAGAAACAGGTGCTCAAGTTATGGTTCCTTTATTTATTTCTGTGGGAGAAATGATTAAAGTTGATACTCGTAATGACAGTTATCTTGGACGTGAAAATTAATGGCTATGAAATTAGATCATGAAGACTTAAATCACTTAATAGATAAGATCTCTACAAGTGATATACAAGAGTTCTCGCTAGAGGGAGAAGATTTTAAACTCGAAATAAAAAGAAATTTATTTGATCAGAAACAAGTTATTAATAATTCAGTTTCTAATACTTCATTCGATAAGCAAATTATTGCAAATCAAAAACCGATAAATGATAACATCCCAGTCGCTAATGAGCCTGAAGCACCTCAGGTAGCCCCTCCAGGGCGTTCTGACCTTATTGAAATTACTTCTCCTATGGTTGGGACATTTTACAGGGCTTCAGCGCCTGGTGAGGAGCCATTCGTCGAAGTAGGAAATAACGTTAAGGTTGGTCAAACTATATGTATTTTGGAAGCTATGAAATTAATGAATGAAATTGAATCTGAGTTTAATGCTGAAATAGTAGAGATTCTCGTCGAAAATGGTACACCAGTAGAATTTGGCCAAGTTTTAATGCGTGTTAAGCAGTCTTGAATTGTTACTCATTTCTACAGCAGCCTTTATCGCCTCAATCATGCTCTGAGATTGAGCAATTCCTTTGCCAGCAATATCAAATCCTGTTCCATGATCTGGAGATGTTCTTATAAAAGGTAAACCGATTGTGGTATTTACTGAGTAATTAAGAGCTATTACCTTCATTGGTATTAAACCTTGATCATGATACATAGCAAGAATGCCATCATGCTTTTCAGCTTTTTTGTCACTCCAAGCTTTTACGGAAGAATTCCAGCAGCTATCTGGTGATAAAGGGCCTAATAATTCAATATTTCTATTCTTTTTTTTCCATGTAATTAATGCATCATTAAGCCAATCTTTTTCTTCATGGCCTAAAATCCCTTCTTCGCCGGCATGAGGGTTTAATCCTGCCACTTTTAAAGTAGGTTTATCAATATAGGTATTACAAAAATCTTTAAAAAGATCTAATTTAGAGTGGATTAATTCTTTAGTTAATTTCTTGGGAACCTCACAAAGTGCTATGTGGGTTGTGGCTAGTAGAGTATTAAATCTCCAACCTGTAATTGGTGATTTTGCTGTGAATAACATTCCAACGTTTTTTACTCCACATGATTTTGCTAGTACTTCAGTTTGACCAGAGAAGTCATGACCTGCTAGAGACCATGATTTCTTGCAAATTGGTCCAGTTACAAGTGCTGAATCGGGATATTGTTTTACAATTTCTATTGCTTTTTTTAAATATTGGAAACTTGAATCGCCGTAACTTGATTTAGGGTCATTATTTGATGAAGAAATTTCGAGATCATGTATCTTTAAATTTTTGGGATTTGTAAGGTTTTCTAATCCTAAGGATCTAAGGTGTTCATATGTATTTTGTAGATTTTTTTTTGATCCAACTAATTTAAATTCAATATTTTTTGGTATTTCATAAGAACAAAGTGCTTTTAAGATTATTTCGGGTCCAACACCTGACTCATCTCCTACGCTTATTACTACCTTCAATGGTTTATTTGTATTTTGAAAATTCATAAAAATTTTAGATTTATTTTTTAACTATTTAGATAGCAATTTTTTAAGCCTTTTTTATAATTTTTATAAATTAGTTGATATCCGAGGGTTTCGCATAAAAGTTTATTCGAAACTTTTCTATTTTCCATCCAAAAAGATTGAGCTATAGGTGACAATTCCTCTTTTGCCTCTTCAAATAATATTGGCTTAGGCATTGTTAAACCAAGTAAATCGTAGCAAAATTGAATAACCTCTATCTGAGAACAGGGTTCATCATCTGCAATATTAATAATTTGGTAAAACTTTAAGGAATTTTTGTTATGTAGTAGATAGATAATTGCATTTGCAATATCAGCAACATGAATTCTCGAAAATACCTGATTCTTTTTTGAAATAACACGAATTTTTTTATTTTTAATTGCCTCAAAAGCGGATCTTCCAGGTCCATAAATACCCGGTAACCTAAAAATTTGTACAGGCAAACCAGATTCAATCCATTCTTTTTCACAATTTAACCTCCTATAACTGCGTTTTTGAAAGGGTTTTGGTTCATTAATTTCAGAAACCCAATCACCCTTGGTATTCCCGTAAACTCCTGTTGTAGATAAATAGCCAACCCATTCTAGGGACAAACTTTTTAGTTTATTTTTAAGACTTTTTAATACTGGATCATTTCCATTGTTGTCGGGAGGTATGCAACTAAGAATATGTGTTACTCCATCAAAAATTTTTGCGTCAGGAACCACACCGTTTTCACTGTCGAAAACAAAACTATTCGGATCACTGCTTATAGATCTTGAGCTTGTTAAGACAGTACAACCGAATTTTTTAATAGTTTTTGCAAAATAACTACCGGTGTAACCACATCCTAAGATTAAAAATTTATTTTTATTTCCGATTAAGCTTGCAGGCTTCTTCATATTGGCTTAAAGTAGTACAAATGTATTAATTTATGATGAAGACAGCTCTTAAGCCTGATTTAAAATCAAAAACTTTCTGGATTAGCAAAAGTTATCCTCGTCTTGAAGAGAAAGAAATTAGTTTAATTAATTTTAAATTCTACCAAAAATTATTTGTTTTTCTTCTCGCATTTTCGACAATTTTAATATTTCCAGAATCCCCAAAAGAATTGGAAAGTATATGTGAGAGTTATAACTCTAGAAAAATATGTAATGTTTGGTAGTCAAGCTGCTTTATATTCTGATTCATCTTTTTCGTAATTTTTATTTTTTACTTTAAAATTAGGATTAGCCCATTGCAGTAATCTAATAGCTAACCTTAAATCTCCCTCTAACCAAGCTCTTATAGCCATTGCTCTTCGAGGATCATAAAATTTTTGCCTTCTATACCAATACAAAGCATTTTCATCTGATTTATCTCCATTACAGGAAAGACATGCAGGGACACAGTTTTCTGTTGTACTCAAGCCTCCTTGGCATCTTGGTATTACATGGTCAATAGATTCAGATGGTTTTCCGCAATATATACAACTTTTTCCCGTAAACCTATGAATAGATTTTCGCCATTTTCTCAATCTGAACTTAGGACATAAATCCTCTAAAAACACCGCATCATCAATATGCATTCAGAATATTTATTTAAATAAATAATGGCTTGAATATATTAAAAGTCAATAATTACTAACAATTTTTAGGGTAAATTTGCTAGTAGAAATATGTTTTAGTGTGTTTAGATACAAAATAGTATTTAGTAAATTTGGAAAAAATTATTATCTTTTTAAAAACTTGACTAATAACTATATCTATCAAGTGTTTCATTAGTAAATTCTTCATTAATTTCTTTATTAGTTTTTTCTAATTCTTTTTCTAATTTTATTTTTTTGTTTTCTCTATTTTGTGCTTCTTTTTCTTTTCTTTTTTTTTCTTTTTGTAGATCTCTTTCTAGTTGCCTGTTTGGATGCAGAGCATCTAAGTATTCAACGCAATAGCTGAAGTTTTCTCTATCTCTTATGACTGACTCAGTAATTTGCGCTGCTGCTTGTTTAGGCGAGACTTTAAAAAATCCTCCTTTTTGCTTTTTGATATATGTATATGCTGCATCCCAACTACTTTCATGATCATTTCCACCATCTCTCATAGTACAGAAAATTTCTGCTCCAAATGAACCTGCATTTACTTTAGAGGTACTAAAGAATATAGGAGTGAATAATCCAAGAGCTAATAAAATTAAATTTTTTTGCTTAAATCTTTGCATTAAACTTTTTTCTTCATATTTAAAATATCTTTTTTTGTGAATATGTCTATAGAAATTTAAGATTTAATTATTCCAAATATGTTCAAGAATTTCACAACTAATGGAAGAATTAAAAGGACAGTAATCAACCTTACTGCGTGTAGAGTTGCCACTGCAGCTCCCACTCCATATTCAGATCCTACAAGACTCATTCCGCTAATCCCTCCTGGTGCAGCTCCAAGAATTGTTGTTATCACATCTATATTCAGTAATCTGCTTGTCCATAATCCAATTGCCAATCCAGTAATAACTAAAGTAAAAGTTATTAATATAGCTGGCCTCCATAAGATTTGCAGGTCAACTAATGATTCTTTAGTTAATGATGTACCAATTACTGTTCCAATTCCGATTTCTAAAATTGTTCTTGTGCCGATTGGCCATTCTGCTATATCAACTTTGCCGCTGATGCTAAGTATGCTTGAGCCTATCAAAGCACCTGCTAGAGGAGCAGCAGGAATACCCGTTTTTAGAGCTAAAGCTCCAAAAATACTACCTGCTATTAGATAATAAATTAGATTTATGTTTAACATAAATTTGAAAGATGATTGAATATAATATTAGAAAAAATTTTTTTTTTTAGTTTATATTCAGATTAAATTTTTAGTTTTCTCTCGTAATGTCCCCTTTTGTTGGCATAATATTACTTAAAGCATGAATTTTATGTCTTCACAAATTGCATACAAAGATAATAAAAGCCGCATAAAGAAAAAATTATCTTTTTTTGAGGGTGGCCATCAACTAGAAAAATTAGAATTTGCTCTCGCCATAGCACAAACAAACGGTGATGAAAAAAAATCAATCGTTCTTAGAAAAAAGATTTTTGAATTAGGTGGAAATGTTGAAGAGCCTGGTACTTAAATTAATTTCTCTCAAGATATTTGGATACCACAACTAATGCTTCACCAGCTTGTTGAGTTGTAATTCTTCCCATGTTGAGAAGTGTATTACTAATAGCAGAAACTACTGTAATAATATCTCTATCATTAACATAACCTAAGTGTCCGACTCTAAAAATTTTCCCTTTCAGATGATCTTGACCACCAGCAAGTAAAATATCAAAATTATTTTTTATTTTTTTTCTAAATTCTTCAGCATCCATCCCTTCTGTTTTTATTGCAGTAATTGAAGGGCTTAAATATTTTTCATCAGCAAATAATTTTAGATTTAAAGCCTTTACAGCATTGCTCATTGCTAGTTTATGTTTATTGTGTCTCTTAAAAATATTATCCAATCCTTCTTCTCGCATCATTTTTAAAGCTTCATCTAACGCAAAAACCAAATTAACTGCTGGAGTATATGGATTACTGTTACTTTGAAGACTTTTTCTGTAGGATTTTAAATTTAAATAAAATTTTGGTAAATTAGATTTTTCTGCAGCTTCCCATGCTTTTTGGCTCATAGTTATAAAACTAAGCCCTGGGGGTATCATATATCCTTTTTGTGAACCTGAAGCAACGATATCTAATTTCCATTCATCTACCGGTACATTGCAAGCACCAAGACTTGTGACGCAGTCAACAATTGATAAAGCTGTGTTATGTTTACGAATATATGAACTTATAGTTTCTAGATCATTAATGACACCTGTTGAGGTTTCAGAATGAGTCAAAATAACTGCCTTTATCTCTTTTCGTTTATCTTCCTCTAATACTTTTCTAAATTCTTCTGGGTCAAGTGGAATTCCCCATTCCGAATCAATATTTATTACTTCTAAACCAAATTCTTTAGCAACTTTTACCCATCTTTGGCCAAATTTTCCATTTTCTCCGCATATTACTTTATCTCCTCTACTTAAGGTATTTATTATTCCAGCTTCCATTGCAGCTGTTCCACTACCAGTGATTGTTAGAACATCATTTTGAGTTTGATGAAGCCACTGTAAATTTTTAGTAGTACTTTGTACGAGATCTTGGAATTCTTTGCTGCGATGGCCTATTGGATGTTTACTCAATGCTTGTAAAACTTTTTCTGGAACTGGTGTGGGTCCAGGAATCATCAGTGATAATTTTTGCTGTATGGCCACTTTTTGTTATATAGGTCATTCTTAGATTAGTTCTCATTGTATATTTTTCAATTACTTGATTTGAAAAAAGGATTTTCTTTACCTTTATGGGTTGCTGGAGCTGCTAGGTCAGCATTAAAAAAACTAGTAGGTTTACCATTTGAAAATTATGAACTAATAAAAATTCCTAATGAAAAAAAAGAAATAAAAATCGAGATTCATTCTGTTGGTTTACTTCAAGATAACTCTCATGCGTTAGGAATTACCTTTGCAAAGTCAGGCTTAGATCTTGACATAACACAAAACTTAGAAATATGGGCAATAGCCTCTTTAGAAAAAATCTCTTTTAATAATCTTGTTCCAAAAATTCCAATCAATATTATTGCAGGATCTGGTGTAGGTATAAAAGAAGATACATCAGAGATATGCATTTCGAATTTTGCAAAAGAAGTTTTATATCAAAACTTATTAGATATTATTCCTGAGGGCTCTAATTTGAAATTAGAAATTATTTTCCCAAAGGGGGCTTTTTTAGCGGAAAGAACTAGTAATAAGTCATTTGGTATCGTTGATGGATTATCTATTATTGGTACTTCGGCTGAGACTTATTCGAGTGCTTCACCTGATCAATTAGAAAAGGCTAAAACTAATCTAGCCAAGTTAATTAAAAATGATTTTAAAGGGGAAGTTGTTTTTGTTATTGGTGAAAATGGTTTAAATTTGGCAAAAACCTATAATGTTAATTTACCAATTATAAAAATTGGAAATTGGATAGGACCATTATTAGTTGAAGCTGCAATAAAAAAAGTTAAGACTGTAATTCTTTTTGGATATCACGGAAAATTAATTAAATTAGCAGGTGGTATTTTTCATACACATAATCATTTGGCTGATGCAAGAATTGAGATTCTTGTTTATTTAGCTGTTCAAGAAAAGTTACCACCTGAAAAATTATTTGAATTATCTCAGTTAAATAATTTAGAGGATGCATTACTACTTCTTGAAAGATTTAATCAATCATTAGCTGATAAATTGTTCCAGAATTTATCTAATATGATTGAAAAACGTTCTTTTACTTATGTAAATAGGTATGTAAAAACTGATATGGAAATAGCGTCAATCATTTTTGATAGAAAAAGGAAAATTAGATGGGCTGGGATTTACGGTAAAAAGTATATTTCTTATTTTCAATAAGATTAATTTGTGATTCATTATGCTTTTGTAAATAAATTGAGCTAACTTTTATACATGAGTCAAACATCTTTCAAAAAAGAACGAGATCCTTCAATATTAATTTTAGATTTCGGATCTCAATATTCTGAATTAATTGCAAGACGAATCAGAGAAACTAATGTTTTTTCTCTTGTTGTAAGTAATTGTATTTCAATTGAGGAAATTAATAATATTAATCCTAAAGGGATCATTTTAAGTGGAGGTCCAAATTCTGTATATGAACAAAATGCTCCGAAATGTGATGAAAAAATTTTTAATTTAGGAATTCCTATTCTTGGCATATGCTATGGAATGCAATTAATGGTCAAAGAACTTGGAGGGTCAGTTATTTCAGCAACCAAAAAAGCTGAATATGGTAGAGCACCAATAAATATAGATCAAGAATCCGACCTCCTTGTTGATGTAGAAGATAAATCTATAATGTGGATGAGTCATGGCGATTCAATTAATTGTTTGCCTGATGGATTTAATAAAATTGCTCATACTGAGAACACACTCCATGCAGCAATTTCAAATGATGTAAAGAAATTATTTGGCGTACAATTTCATCCTGAAGTCATACATTCAGAGTTTGGAATGACGATAATTAAAAATTTTGTTTATAAAATTTCTTGTTGTGAGGCTGATTGGACAACCGAGAAATATATAGAGGAAACTATTCCCAGGATAAGAGAGCAAGTTGGCAATAAAAAAGTTTTGCTTGCCTTGTCAGGAGGAGTTGATTCCTCAACCCTTGCTTTTCTTCTTAATAAAGCAATTGGAAATCAGCTTACATGCATGTTTATTGACCAAGGTTTCATGAGAAAAGGTGAACCAGAATTTTTAATGAATTTTTTTGATAAGAAATTTCATATTAAAGTTCAATACATTAATGCAAGGGAAAGGTTTATTGCCAAATTAAAAGGGATTACTGATCCAGAACAAAAAAGAAAAATTATTGGCGAAGAATTTATTAGAGTATTTGAAGAGGAAAGCAATAGATTGGGACCTTTTCAGTATTTGGCTCAAGGTACTCTTTATCCTGATGTTATTGAGAGTGCTGGTACTAATATTGATCCTAAGACTGGTGAAAGGATAGCTGTAAAAATAAAGAGTCATCATAACGTGGGTGGATTGCCAAAAGATTTACAATTTAAATTAGTTGAGCCATTAAGAAAACTTTTTAAGGATGAAGTCAGAAAAGTCGGTGCTGCCTTAGGTTTGCCGGATGAAATCATAAAAAGGCATCCATTCCCAGGTCCGGGTTTAGCTATAAGAATTTTGGGAGAGGTGAATAATGAAAAACTTGATTGTTTAAGAGATGCAGACTGGATAGTAAGAGACGAAATTAAAAAAGCTGGTCTTTACAATGATATTTGGCAAGCTTTTGCAGTATTGCTACCGGTTAAAACCGTAGGAGTTATGGGAGATAAAAGGACTTATGCATGGCCAATAGTTTTACGTTGTGTATCTAGTGAAGATGGCATGACAGCCGATTGGTCAAAAATTCCATTTCAGATTTTGGAGAGGATTTCAAATAGAATAGTAAATGAAGTAATTTCAGTAAATAGAGTTGTTTATGATATTACGAGCAAACCTCCTGGAACTATTGAGTGGGAATAAATTGAACTGTTGGAATTTTTCTATTTTTTTTTGAAAGAATATTAATTATTAGTATTTACAAAATTTAAATGCCTTTTATCGTTTTTATATTTTTAATAATTCTTTCTTATATTACACCTTTAAAATATCAGTCAGAATTTCAATTTGTAGAAATATCTCAATTAATAATTTTATTTTCTTGCTTTATTCTGACATTTCAGCATTACAAATTATTCTTAAGAGTTTCAAATTTCCTCACATTTATTTTGCGTGAATTACTATTTCTTTTTCTCTTTTATGAAGAAGTTAGCATTTTAACTGCGAGCGATAATTTTGCTGGTTTTAATTATCAGTCTCAGTTAAATTTACATAATCTAAATTTTTTTCTTGAGAATAAAATATTTTCACTTAACATAAATAACCTGCATTTAAGTTGGTCATTACTTTTAATTGACTTTATTTACATCATTTCCCTTTTTATAATTAGTTATGGTTCTTATTTGCCTTTTTTGAAAAGAATACGATTTTTCTTTTTAGAGAAGCAGTTTGCAATTTATACTTTTGCATATCTTGCTAATCTCGTATTTTCATCATT
This sequence comes from Prochlorococcus sp. AG-347-K16, assembly GCA_003281405.1. Classification (GTDB taxonomy): domain Bacteria; phylum Cyanobacteriota; class Cyanobacteriia; order PCC-6307; family Cyanobiaceae; genus Prochlorococcus_A. The sequence goes on from QCCD01000005.1 coordinate 34,678, forward strand.
ATTCAGAGATTTAAATATTATTAGTAAATATTATATTCTTGATGAGGAATTGATTGAATTGTTTACTTATAGCATCTTACTTTTTGATGTGATTCAAAAAAACAAAATATTAAAGAAAACTAAATTTAAAAGTTGAAAATAAAAATGTATTATCTACAGTTAGTTCATCTAATTACCAAGAAAAGTATAAAGAATGGAAGTCTTCGGTTTGTCATGGTACTTTGGCAGTTTCTCTGTTGAGAAATCGTAGAGTAGTGGTTTCTCTATACATTGTCTCAATAGCTGAATAAATGATTTTTTGATTAATACTTAAGGTCTTTATATTTATCAATTTTAGTAATGATTTCCATCGCAGGTTTAAGCATCTCTTTGTAGTTTTTCCAACCGCCAATAGATTTTGAATTAATTTTAGAACGAATTTGCACATCGCTCGCTGTAAAAACTGATCTCTTACTTAAGTGAGGTTTCAGATATGCTTTGTTCCACTTCCATCCCAACCAATTAATTAAAGATTTTATCTCTTTATCAGGATTTGTAACTAATACATCATAATTTAAGTCGTAAATATTTTCTGGAAATCTTTTCTTGTATTCCTTCATTATTTGCTTATGGTCTAGATAAATGATTGCGCAATCAATTAGGGAGGAGGAATACTCATTATCATTCGCAAAGTTTGTTCGGTAAATAGACAGAATATTATCTAGTGGATTGCGGTAGCAGTGAATAATTTTTGAATTTGGTATTTGACTTGCAATAATGCCTGAATATTGATAGTTATATAACCATTTATTAGTTGTGATAATCGACTTTAATTCTTTATTTATTCTTTGCATGTATAAATCAAAAAGATTAACTTTGCCTTTTTTTGCTTTCCATTCTTTAAAGGATCTTTCAAAAGCATTGATTTCGCCTAAGTCAAGAACTTCAGAATTCATGCTAATAATTGATTCTACTAGAGTTGTTCCGCTTCTAGGCATACCCACTATAAAAATGCTTTGTGGATTATTTTTTTGTTTTGTCAAATTAAGATTTGCTTTATTTGATTCATTAAGTAATAACTTAGATTTTTTTATAAGTGAATCCGAATTGGATGGGTGGATAGATATTTTTAATTGATTTGCTAATTTAAGGCATTTAGCACTTTCTTTATAATTCTTTCTCTTGTGGAGAATATTTGCTCTTGCGAAAAAAATATTAAATTGATCATTTTTTGATTTATTCTTCCGGAAACTTTCAGAGAAGAGTTTCTTTTGCCAAATTTTATTTTCGTCTGTGAAGGTGAGAGTTGATAAATTATAGTATGCTTTTGTGAAATCAGGATTCAATGCAATCGCTTTACAGTAGCATGATTCTGCTTCTTTAAGTTTATTTTTCGCTCTCAAAATATTTCCAAGATTATTATGTGCAATTGCGTAATCAGGTTTGAGTAAAATTGCTCTTCTTATCCATATTTCCGCTTCTTTTAATCTGCCTAAATCTTTTAAGATTTCCCCAGAATTTAAGAAAATTCTATGATCTTTAAAACCTTGATTGATAAAAAATTCATAATATTTTGATGCTTCAGTAATATTACCTTGCAAATGATATTTGAATGCTTTGCTTATGATTTCATTTTTAGAAAGATTTGACAGTAATTTTTTTTCTATATTTTTTAGATTCTTCTTCTCATCAAATTCTTTCATTTTTATTTTTTGAATCTGATTATTAGTTCTTATATTAGTGTTAAAAGCATACGATTAAAAAAATCCTTGAATTATAAAGAACTAATCCTCTACAAAAAATTCAACATTATTTACATAATGATAGGAATAAGTAGGTTTTTCACGCAAAAACCACTCCTTTCATAGAGAGGGATTAGAGCAATGGAACTATTGTGTGGGAGTAGTTGCACAACAATTTTAAGTCAGAGTCGAGATTTAGTTTTAATAGCATATGCTTTCTTTAGATGCATAACTTATTTTTTGATTAGTATTTAAGGTCTTTATATTTATCTTTTTTAGTAATGATTTCCATCGCAGGTTTAAGCATCTCTTTGTAGTTTTTCCATCCTCCTAAAGATTTTGTGTTAATTGGTGAACGAACCTGAACATTACTTCTTGTTGAGACTTTACGTTTATTTAAATGTGGCGATAAATATAAATCATTCCAGTTCCAACCTAACCAACGAATCAAAGATTTTATTTCATTTGAGGGATGAGTCACTAACTTATCGTAATTTAATGAATATATATGATTTTTAAATTCTTTCTTATATTTCCTCATAATCTCATCTTGATCAGAATAGACTTCGGCAGAATCAACCAAACTCGAAGAGAAATTATTCCCTGTTGCGAAATGTGCTCTATAAATTGAAAGAATGTTATCTAAAGGATTTCTATAACAATGTATTATTTTTGCGTTAGGAATTGTTTTGGCAATTATGCCTGCATATTGATAATTAAATAACCACTTGTTTGTTGTGATTGTTTGACTATCACTATCTTTTATTTCTAATTTTTTCCAATATATCTCGCTCAGACTTTTTTGTTTTTCAGATTGTTTATATTCTCTATATGATTCTTCAAAGATATTAACTTCTCCAAGATCTTTTACTTTAGTATTTAAACTTATTATTGATTCGACAAGGGTAGAGCCACATCTAGGCAGACCTACTATAAAAATAGACATTGAATAATCTTCAGATTTTTGATTATTGCTTTCATAATTATCTGAGGATATTTTTAATTTTTGAGTTTTATTAATTAATAAATCTACTTCAGATTTATGCATTCTAAGTTTCATATTATTTGCATTAACTAGATTCTCTGCACTTTCTACATATTGTCCTTTTCTATGAAAAATATTTGATCTTGCGAAAAAAATATTTACTAACTCTCTATTGTTTTTATTTTTCAGAATATTTTCAGAAAAAAGTTGATTATGCCATTTTTGAGTTGTAATACTTGTTTGTATAGTTGATAGTGATAAATATGCATCAGTTAATTGAGGATCAACTTCAAGTGCTTTTTGAGTATATGACTCTGCCTCTTTTAATCTACCTTGATCTTTTAATATGAATCCAAGATTATAATGAGCAATAGCAAAGTCTGATTTAAGTTCAATTGCTTTTTTGAGTTCTGATTCTGCTTTTTCCAAATTTCCTTGACCTATGAATAAAACTGCAAGATTGTAGTAAGCATTTGCATATTCAGGATTTAGAGAAATTGCTTTTTTAAGTTTTGATTCTGATTCTTTATGTTTTCCGATCTCGTTGAGGAATATTCCATAATTAGAAAAAACTCTATAGTCTTTTATTCCTTGTTTAATAAGATATTCATAGTATTTTGCTGATTCTAACTTACGTCCTTGTGCCTGTAGATCGAATGCTTTTTTAATTAATTGACCGGTATTTAATTTCTGTTGATTTTTCGAAATTTTCTCTTTTTTTGATTGGTTCTTTTCGCCAAAACCTTTCATTAGTGATAAAGATAATTTCCTAATAGCCAGTATAGTCTTTACAAAAAATTTTTTAAAATGTTTATTAGTTAAATAAAGATTCAATTTAGTTGAAATTTCTAATGAATTCTTGGGAAATTATCAACAAGTATGTTTGATTTACAAAATTTAAGGTATCAATTCATTTGTCATGGTTTTGTTACGCAAAATACACCCCTTTTGAGACCTGGATTACGGAAATAATTTTGTCTGTGTTATCAATACTTTATTTAAGCGAAGATTAAGTTAAATATTTAAGTATTGATTTGTGATTTCGTTTAGTAATGCTTCCTTATAGTTTTTAAGGCATATCTTCAAGATAGATTAAATTTTATAGAAATTACTCATAGTTAAGATAATTATTCCATCATATTTTAGTTAAACGCCCAAAGTCCTGTGATAGCATTGATTCGGCACTATAATATTTGTAATCACTCTAAGAGTCAAAAAACTATTTGCCAATATGACTATTTACAAGATGGTGGTTATCAAATTTTTAAAAATTTAAATTTTTTAAGCAAAAAATCTTTGAAATGAGATTTAAATAAAATGCCTGAGGTTATTAAATTAAGTCGATCTACCGTTGAGAAATATCATAGTTGTCCAAGATGTTGTGTGCTTGATAAAAAATATAAAATAAAACCGCCATCATTACCATTTACCTTAAATATTGCTGTAGATAATTTATGTAAAAATGAATTTGATCACTACAGAAAAATTCAGGAGCCTCATCCTTTATTTATTGAACATGGTATTGATGCTGTTCCATATAAACATAAAGACTTGGACCTTTGGAGAAGTAATTTTCAAGGGATTAGGTATAAGTCAATTGAACATCATTATGATTTTGGCGGAGCTGTAGATGATATTTGGCAGAAAAAAAATGGTGATCTTATTATTGTTGATGTAAAAGCAACATCTAAAAATAATTTTGATTGGCCCGAGACTTACGATAAATACGAATATGCAAAAGCTTACAAGAGACAATTGGAAATGTATCAGTGGTTATTTAAAAAAAACGGTTTTAGAGTTGCGGAAGAAGCTTATCTTTTATATTTTAATGGAAAGAAAAATGAAGAGGCTTTTAATAATCAGTTAAATTTTGATGTTCATCTAATTAGATTAGATTGTTCAACATCATGGGTAGAACGTAAGATAATTGATACGGTTAATTTATTACGTTCGGATCATTTCCCCAAACCTTCTTTAAATTGTGAATACTGTAACTATTTAAAGAAGCGTTGGCAGTTATCGATAACTTAATATTAATAGAATAATTTTTCACATTTCTGGAAAAATTGTGAAAAAAAGTTAATCTTTAATTAGATTATGCATTAAGACTTTTGATAAAATCTAATAATTCTGAAACAAAGATAACTAATCATCTTCAACAAGATGTAGTCAAAGTATCTGGTAAAACAATTTTTATTAATCCTTTTTTATATTGGCGAAGATTTGACAAAAATACTAATAGATGGCTTAGAGAACCTGGTCAAATGTCAGAGGATCAAATCTCACCAAACAGGAACCGTTTTTATCCAGAAATAGAGTGGGCTGATTTAAATCATGAGCAAAAGCTCATAAAAGATGCAACAGTTGAGATGTTTTTAAAAACTCTTGAATTGATAAGTACATTTCATCCTTATCTAAGTTCAGGGCAATTATTAGAAGTGGAGAGAAAAATGGCGATTACAAAAAAGATTCCTTTTGAAAAGTGGGTAAAAAAATCTTTTGCCAAAAAAACGAGATTATTAGAAAATGAAAAAAGAAAATTTCAAAGAGAAAGATTTTTTAGTAGCTGGAGGGAATGGTTTAGTCTTGTAAATACTCAACAGGCCATTTTGCCGTTAATCGTTATTATATTTATTTCTTCATTTATTGGATGGTCTTTAGGGATATCAAAGAACAGTTGTAATCCCTATTTTGAACAAAATATAGATCAATTAAATTAACTTGTTTTTGAGTTTTTTAAGTATCTAAGTTAATATAATTTTGAAAAAATAAATTTCTTATTTAAAATTAAATTAAATGTAATAATTGCTTAAAAAATTTATAAGTTTTATGAGTGAAAATTTGAATTCAAATAATAATAAAAATGAGGAGTTTAATCTTATTAATGAAGATATTGATTATAAAAATTTGATCACTAGACTTAAAGACATAAAATCAACCATTGCTTTATTGGAAAAAATAATATTTAAATAATTTTTATATTTTTGATAAAAACAAGTTTTAATAAAAAATTTATTTCATTAAAGAGACAACCTTTAGTCTTACTTACTTTTTCTTCTATTTCTTTTTTGTTGATTCTATTTAGGTTAATTTTTTTACAACTTTTGAATTATGAATCTTTTAAGGAGATGTCAGATGAGAATAGGATCAGACTTATTGCTTCACAGCCAATACGCGGAAGAATACTAGATAAAAATGGTTATGTTCTAGCAGATAGTAGAGTTAAATATTCTTTAATAGTAAAACCTCAATCTGTTAATAAAAGCAATTGGGAAAAACATAAATCAAACATTTCTAATTTGTTGAATATTGATGGTAATATAATTCAAAAAAAATATTCTGATGGTCTAAAAAATCAAAACTTTTCAGTAACTATTCTTGATGATTTAAATGTCGATCAATTAATAAAATTTAAAGAAAATGAATTGAATTTAATAAGTTTTGAAATAGCTACCAAATTAATTAGAAATTATCCTCATAAATCTCTTGCAGCCCATGTTATTGGTTATGCCCAGCCAATTACTGATTCGGAATATAAATTCTTATCTAAGAAAGGTTATAAATTAAATGACTTAATAGGAAGAACAGGAATTGAATATGTTTATGAAGACTCTATCAGAGGTGAATGGGGTGGAGAAATGGTTGAAGTGAATTCATTAGGAAAATATCAAAGATCATTGGGTATAAAACCTTCAATACAAGGTAATGATGTTGAATTGACAATTGATTTAAATTTGCAATTAGTTGCTGAGGAAGTTCTTAAAGATAAAAAAGCAGGGGCGATAATAGTAATGGATCCGAGAGATGGTGCAATAAGAGCGATGGCAAGTAAGCCTACCTTTGATTTGAATTTTTTTTCAAAGGATTTCAAGCCTGAAAAAGAATACAATAAGATATTTAATTCTCCAGACAAACCTCTTTTTAATAGAGCATTAAATGCTTATGATCCTGGAAGTGTTTGGAAAATTGTGACTGCTTTAGCCGGCTTGGAAAGTGGAAAATTTCCTAGAGATACCATGTTAGATACAAAACCATGTATAACTTATGGGAGTCAATGTTTTAGGGAACATAATGATTTAGGTTTTGGAGTAATAGGTTATGAAGATGCTTTAAGAGTTTCAAGTAATACATTTTTTTATCAAGTTGGATATGGTGTAGGGGTTGATGAAATGCATAAGCTCTCCAGAAAGCTTGGTTTTAATTCTTTATCTGGAATTGAAATTTCAGAACAAGAAAATCAAGGATTAGTAGCTAGTAGCGAATGGGTTGAGAAAGGTAGAGGATGGGGCGAACCAGGAACAACTCCTTGGGTCCCAGAAGATATTGCAAGTATGTCTATCGGACAATTTGTTGTTCAAGTTACTCCTATTCAAATAGCTAGAGCTTATGCTGCTATTGCAAATGGAGGTTATTTAGTAACCCCACATTTGACAAAAAAACATGTAGAAAGTCTTTTAGATAATCAACGTAATCCAATTGACATTGATCCACAAAATATTCAATTAATAAAAAGTGGTCTCAGGAAAGTCGTAGAGTCTGGAACAGGAGTATCAATTAATTATGGAGTTTCAAATTTGCCTCCAATTTCAGGTAAAACTGGAACCGCTGAAGACGGTGAGGGTGGCTTAGATCATGCTTGGTTTGTTTGTTTTACTCCCTCTGAAAAGAGTGAGTTACTAATAGTTGCTTTTGCACAAAATACGCCTGGTGGAGGATCTGTCCATGCGCTTCCAATGGCTAGAAAAATTTTAAAAGTTTGGAATGAAAAAAATAGATAATAATTTTTTGTTTTAAAAGTCTATGTTGTTAATTTTTTCATTTGTAAAAGTCTTTGAATAATATCTTCAATAGTTTTTGTATCTATAGGTTTACTATATGAAGATAAAAGTTGTCTCCCTAATACTTGACTTCCTAAATGTACCAATTGAATGCGTAATGAGGTCAACAATTCTAACCCTATACCACCAGAAAATGTTGCAATTGCAATCGGTTGACCATTAAATAAATTTCTAAAGTCATCTCCCGAAATAGATAGCCACGCTATGAAGTTGGAGAGAATGGGAGGTATAGATCCATTATATTCAGGCGCACAAATTACCCACCTTTCAATCTTGAAAAGCTTTTGTTTTAACTCTACTATTTCATTTGGAATATTTTCTTTGCTGTGAATTCTTGGATTAAATAATGGAATATCAAGAGTGGTAAGATCTAAAATTTCAGAATTTATTTTAAGTTCATTACTTTTTTCAAAGAATTTTTCAGAAAGTTCTAGATTTTTCCCACAACTAGCTGAAATAATTATTAGATCTTTTGATTCAGTCATAAATAAGATAAGTAAATTTAATAGTTAGCACCAGTTTTACGGTGATGAACTGCTGTTAGGCAATCGGATTTTAGTATATTACCGTGTAGTACTTCAGCGTATATTACCCAATGATCTCCACATTCCATCCGTTCTTTTATGGACGCATCCAACCATGCTAAAGAGTTAGGAATTATTATCTGTTCATTAGGAGTTAATTCAATATTTAAACCTTCGAATCTATCCTCACCTGGTGAAAAAGGTTTTGTGAATCTTTTCAAAGGTTCTTTAAAATCTTTTTCACTTAAAATATTTAATGCAAATGAATCTCCAACTTGAAGAAGAGACTCTACCGATCTATCTTTTGCTACTGCAATACTTAATCCCGGTGGAGAAAAACTTGCTTGACTAACCCAGGATGCAAGCATAGCTCCTCTGATATTATTCTCATTTTTTCCTTTAGAGGCAGTTAGAACACATAGTGAGCCAATTACTCTTCCAAGAGCTTGTAACTTTGGATCTGTTTTACTTGTAATCATTCCAGTATCTGATTTTCTAGATTTTTTCTTAGCTTTCTTGATAATTTTTCTCCCAAAGTGAGTTCCTATTTCTTCTAACTCTTTAATTTTTGGTTTATTTGGACTGAATTTAATTCTTATAGGATCAAAACTAAACTGAAAACCGCCGTCTTTTAATTTTGATTCAAGTAAATCAATCGCCTCGCCGCTCCAGCCAAAACTACCAAAAATCCCAACAGGTTTATCTCTATTGCCTTCTGATAACAATGTTCCTAGTGCACTTACTATAGGTGTTGGGGCGTGCCCCCCAAGAGTGGGAGATCCTATTAAATATCCATCAGCATTTTGGATGGATTTTATAAGTACATCACTTGATGTAAACTCACAATTAATACTTTCTACTTCAACAGAAGTTCTATTTATCCCTTTGGCTAAAGCATCCCCTATGGAGGCAGTATTTCCATAAGCACTTGCATAAATAAGAGCAATTTTAGGATTATTTGTTGAGAGATTTTCACTCCATCGAATGTAGTCATTTAAAAAGCTTTTTAAGCTATATTCGATAGCTGGACCGTGCAATGGTGCAATAGTTTTAATGTCATAATCTGCAATTTTTTCAGTTATTGATATCACTTGATTAGACATTGGTGCCATCAAACAATCATAAAAATGTTTTCTATCAATTTCTGTACTAATTCGATTTGTTTCAGACCAATATTCAGATGCAATGTGTGCAGAGAAAATTTTTTCACTTAAAAGTATTTCTTGATTACGTTCATAAATTATTAGTCCTCCAGGCCAACGTGCAGTTGGAATAGGAATTAACTCTAGTGAAATGTTGTCTAATTCTAAATTAAGTTCTTTCTTGATTATGTGAATTTCAGGTAATTGAATATCAATGAATTCTTTTAAGTTAGGATTTCTTTGATACCAAAGTTCACTAATAAGTTTATAACCTGGATTAGAGCAAGTAATAGTTATGTTTTGAAATTGGTTACTTATATTTTTTATAGTTTCAATAATTTGGGGATTAATATGACCAGAAATGAAGTTGATTTTATTTAATTTAAATTGATCGCAAAACTTAGAAATTACTTTATTAAATGAATTTAAATATTGTTTCTCAGGTGGATGAATAATAAAAAGTTCCTCATTACTTCTAATGAAAAAAGTATTAAAAGAAGTTCCTTTTTCAAGGTTAAATTCAAGTTCAAATCTTTCTTTATTTTGGTCTAAGAATCTTACACAAGAAAAATTTTCGGTAATTTCAAATTTTGATAAGTTTTGATTTTCTGCAAGCAATTCTATATTGATATTTGACATTCTAAAGACTTATTTTTTTTTTAATAGTGATTAGCAACTTTTCTATGATGAACTGCTGTCTTGCATGATAAGTCAGAAACATTACCATTTTCAACAATTCCGTAAATTATCCAATGGTCTGGAGTCTCTAGCCTGGAACTAACTTTACAATCTAAAAAGGCGAGTGAATCTGAAAGAACTGGTCCTCCTTCAGCGATGTTGCTAATTACATCTACGTCTGCAAATCTATCAGCTCCAGGAGCAAATCTTTTTAAAAAATGTCTAAACATTTTTTGATAGTTATCTTCTCTCAGAATATTCACAACAAAACCTTTCCCAACTTGCATATATGATTCAATAGCTCTATCTTTTGCTACTGCAACTGTAATACCTGGTGGAGAAAAGCTTGCTTGACTAACCCAACTTGCGACCATTGCACTTTGTCTAAATGTAGAACCTTCGCCTTGGCTCGCTGTAACTACATATAATCCACCACTTAATCTACCTAACGCTTTATCTAAATTTGAATCAAGGCTCTTCATAGAGGCAATATTCTTCTTTTTATTGATCAATTGACCCAAGTCAGTTCCAGCTTCTTCAAATTGTTGATAAACAATGGGATCTGGAATATTTTTAACTCTTAAGGGAGAGAAAGCTTCTTTTTGACCAAGTTCTCTTAATTTATTTGCTAAGGAATCTATAGGTTCATCATTTCCACCAAATGCATCATAAACTGCAGTAAATTGTTTTGGTTTTAGTGCTGCAAATAAAGTGCCGAGAGATTCTTTTAATTCATTATCTGAGTCTACTGGCCATGTGGGAATGACAACTGCTTTTGATTCGGAAATTAAACTTGTTAATTCTTGCGGGTCAGAAGATCTTAAATCAATTAACTGAACCTGAGCATCTGCTTTACTTATTCCATGAGATATCGCTTGACTTAGTCGATCACAATAACCATAGTCGCTTATGTAGCAGACTGACACAAAATCATTGCCTTTGCTTTTATTACTACTCCATTCTAGATATTTTCCTTTCCAAAAATTTACCTGATTATGGAGCAAAGGTCCATGACCAACAGCTATTGTTTTTAATTCGGGTAGCTTATCTATTCTTTTAATTGCCTGTATAACGCTCCTAGCGTTTGGACCCATAAGGCAATCGTAATAAAAACGGAAATCGTCGTATATTTCTTTTTGATCAGTGTCAAAGAATTCGTCAGAACAATAATGGAGTCCAAATGCATCGCATGTGTAGAGAACATTTGTGCTGTGATCATATGAAAATATGGTATCTGGCCAATGTAAATTTGGTGCACTTATAAATTCAATATTATGTTCTAAACCACTATCAGGATTAGTTCCAAGATTTAAAAACTCTCCACTCTTAACTTCAAGACGTTTAAAGGGAATATGTATTTGGTCTTCAATAAATTTGAGAGCTAATTTTGATCCAACTAGTGTGATATTTTGGTTTAATTCTAAAAGATTACCTATTAAACCAGAATGATCAGGTTCTGTATGGCTAGTAATTAGATAATCAACTTCTTGCGGATTTACCTTTTTCAGTAATTCTTCAAACCATAATTCTTCGAACTTTGCGTGACTAGTATCGATGATTGCTAGTTTCTCGCCTTTAATAATAAAACTATTGTACGTAGTTCCATTTCTTAAACCAAATTCAATATCGAATCTACTGCGATCCCAATCCAAAGATCTTATGGCACAAGAATCATTAGCAAAGTGTTGAGATTGAACCGTTAACTTATTATTTGTTTGTGCCAATTTAGAATTACTTGTCTGGGCAGAGGCTATCATAGAATAATTAGCTTTATAAATTTACTTTAGTTATATAGAATATAAATTCGCGTGATTATCTTTGCGAAATAACCGAAATTACGCTTTTCTTTAATTTTTAATCTTCTTATTCTGGATAAATGAGATCTCAACTAATTAAAAAAATAGTGACTGGAGATGAGATAAGAAAAGCTTTTTTAAAATTTTACAGTGAAAAATTTCATAAAGTCATTCCTAGTGCATCTTTGATTCCAGATGACCCTACGGTTATGCTCACAATTGCTGGAATGCTACCTTTTAAACCAGTTTTTTTAGGTTTAAAAGAAAGACCATCAAAAAGGGCTACATCTAGCCAAAAGTGCATCAGAACAAATGATATAGAAAACGTTGGAGTTACAGCAAGACACCACACTTTTTTTGAAATGCTTGGTAATTTTTCTTTTGGAGATTATTTTAAACGAGAGGCTATTCAATGGGCTTGGGAATTAGTTACTAATATTTATCAACTTTCAGTTGAAAATATAATTGTGAGTGTTTTTCACGAAGACGAAGAGTCTGCAGAAATTTGGAGAGATGAAATTGGTATTCATCCAGATAGGATTGTGAAACTAGGAGAGGAAGATAATTTTTGGTCATCTGGCAAAACAGGTCCATGTGGACCTTGTTCAGAACTTTATTATGATTTTCATCCTGAAAAGGGTCTGCAGAATATTGATTTAGAAGATGGAGATCGTTTTATTGAATTTTATAATCTTGTTTTTATGCAATATAATCGTGATCCTAATGGAAAATTGACAGATTTAAAATTTAAAAATATTGATACAGGAATGGGTCTTGAAAGGATGGCTCAAATACTACAAAAAAAGCAAAATAATTATGAGACAGATTTAATTTTTCCTATCATTCAAAAAATTTGTGAGATTGCAAATATTGATTATTTTTCTTCAGATGATAAAAACAAAATTTCTTTAAAAATCATTGGTGATCATACAAGAGCTGTTATTCATTTGATTTCTGATGGAGTAGTAGCAAGTAATCTCGGCAGGGGATATATATTAAGAAGGCTTATTAGAAGAATGGTCAGACATGGGAGATTATTAGGAATAACAAATGAATTTTTACCTCATATTGCTACTGTAGGGATTAATTTAATGCAAAATAATTATCCTGATTTAAAAAATAATAATGATTTAATTTTGAATGAGATAAAAATTGAAGAAATAAGATTTAGGGAAACTCTCGAAAGAGGAGAGAAATTGCTAGATGAGATAATTTCTTCAGGGCAGAAATTAATTTCTGGGTTTAAAGCTTTTGAACTTTATGATACTTATGGATTTCCTCTAGAACTTACTTTAGAAATTGCAGAAGAAAATAGTATCAGTGTAGATGTAAAGGGTTTTGAAGAAGAAATGAATACACAAAAAGAGAGAGCTAAAGCTGCTTCAAGTAATATTGATTTGACATTAGAGGGATCATTAGAGCGAGAAATAGATCTTTTTAATAAAACTGTTTTTAATGGTTATGATTCACTTCTTTCCGAAGCTGAAATAAAGGGTATATTCTTGGATTCAAAATTAGTTAAGCAAGCAAGTGAAGGTCAGAAAGTTTTAATTGTTCTTGATCAGACCACTTTTTATGGAGAATCTGGTGGGCAAGTTGGCGATATTGGAACGATATTTTCAAAAGATGTAGAGGTCTTGGTTAATAATGTTATTCGAAAGAAAAATGTTTTTTTACATTATGGAACGATCAAAAAAGGAATATTAATTATTGGACAAAAAGTTAATACTAATGTTAGCTCTACTAATAGAGCTAAGGCTGCTGCAAATCATACAGCTACTCATTTATTACAATCTGCACTTAAATCAGTTGTTAATGAAAGTGTTGGACAGAAAGGTTCATTAGTAGCCTTCAATAAATTACGATTTGACTTTAATTCCTCTAATCCTATTTCAAAAGATCAAATTTCTAAGATTGAGCTTTTAGTTAACTCTTGGATCATGGAAAATCATGCCCTAGAAATAAAAAATATGTCCAAAAGTGAGGCTCTTGAAAAGGGCGCAGTCGCCATGTTTGGAGAAAAATATGATGATGAAGTGCGTGTTGTTAATGTGCCAGGTGTTTCAATGGAACTTTGTGGTGGCACACATGTTAAAACCACATCCGAATTAGGTTCTTTTAAAATAATTAGTGAGGAAGGGATCTCAGCCGGAGTAAGAAGAATCGAAGCATTATCAGGCAAATCAGCATTAGACTATTTCAGTGATAGAAATGCTTTAGTAAATCAATTAAGTGATTTGTTAAAAGCAAATCCTAATCAACTTTTTGAGAGGGTTAATAATTTGCAAGCAGAGCTTATTAATAAGAATAAAGAGATACAAAAAATGAAAGATGAAATTGCATATTTTAAATACTCTTCTATAAAATCATCCGCAGAAATAGTAAACTCTTTTTCAATTTTAGTAAATCAGATTGATGGCTTAGATGGGAATTCTTTGCAATCTGCAGCACTTAATTTAACTTCTCATTTGGGCAATAAAGCAATAGTGATTCTTGGGGGAATACCAAATCCAGAAAATAGAAAGTTGTTATTTGTAGTTTCATTAGGTGATGATTCAGTAAAAATAGGATTGCATGCAGGAAAATTAATTAATGAAATTGCAAGAATTTGTTCAGGAGGTGGAGGAGGAAAGCCTAACTTTGCTCAAGCAGGTGCTAAAGATATTGATAAGTTAAGTGATGCTTTAGATTATGCTAAAAATCATTTGCACAAAATATTAGATAGTCATTCTGATAAATAACTACTTTTTCTGAGACTAATTTCTATTTGATCCATTAATTTCCTTGCTTCTTCGATAGTTAATTTTTTTTGATCAATTGCTGATTCAGTATTAATTCTTATAGATTCAACCAAAGAAGCTGAACTGTAATCCAATAATTGTAAAATTTCAGATTTACTGTTCTCTTTAATAATATTTTTGACCTTATATGAATTATCTTGATTTATATCTATATGAACAATGTTTGTATTGCCAAATAAATTGTGCAAGTTTCCTAATGCTTCTTGATAAGCTCCTGTCATAAAAATTCCAATTAGATAATCTTTATTTTCCTCTGGCTTATGTAAATTTAGTAATGATTTAATTTTTCCATCATCAATAAAATTATTTAGTTTCCCATCTGAATCACAAGTTAAATCTGCAAAGTTCCCTTTGCAGAATGGCTCCTCTAAGTGCCTATGTATTGGCACTATTGGGAAAATCTGATTTATTGCCCAGCTATCGGGGATTGATTTAAAAATAGATAAATTTGCATAATAAGTTGATGCAAGAGTTTCTGTAATTTCAGATAAATCAGGGTGATTGATTTCATCATTATTCAGGTTATTAGAAATTTCTTTTGCGCAAGCCCAAGTAAGTTCTTCGGCATAAGCTCTTTCTGCCAAACTTAAAAATCCTAATCTAAAAGCGACTAAGCAATCTTCTTTAAACTTTTTTGCGTCATTCCATAGTTCAATTATTTGAGATAAATTTATTTTTTTATTTTTAAGTTTTTTTAATTCATAGAAAGTTTCAAGTAAATTTGAAATTATTAATTGTTGATTTTTTTTATCAAAAATTTGTATTTTGGAACTGACATGGCTTGTTCCTAAGACATTAAAAATTAAAACTGAACAATGACTAATTATTGCTCTTCCACTTTCTGAGATTATGATTGGATGCTTGATATTATTTAATTCACATGAATCCTTAATAGTTGCAATTACATCGTTAGCATAATTTTGGAGAGAATAATTAGTAGAAGTGTTGGAGGAGGTTTTAGTTCCATCAAAATCTATCCCTAATCCTCCCCCAACGTCGATATATTGCATTGGGGCTCCTAGTTTGCATAGTTCAACATATATTTGACTTGCTTCTTGTAATGCGTCTTTGATCACAGCAATATCACTTATTTGACTTCCTATATGAAAATGGAGCAATTTCATTTCGTTGATAAGATTTGCTTCTTTTAGTTCTTTTATTGTCGACATAATTTCTGGGATTGATAATCCAAATTTGGAATTATCTCCAATAGATTTACCCCACCTACCACTACTTTTACTTGATAACTTTGCTCTAATTCCTATTAATGGAGTCGCTTTAAGTTCTTGAACTGCTTGAATAATTCTTTTTACCTCATCTCGTTGTTCTATGACTATTATTGGATTTTTGCCAAGTTTTCTGGCCAAAGTAGCAATCTCAATATATTTCTTATCTTTATATCCGTTGCATATTAATAATGAATTTTGGTTTTCAAGAAGTGCAAGGCCAATTAATAGTTCTGATTTACTTCCTACTTCTAAACCAAAATTCCATTGACTACCAAACTCTATTATCTTTTCTAGGACATTTTTCTGTTGATTACATTTGACGGGAAAAACGCCTTGATAAATGTTCTTATATTTATAGGTTTTTATTGCTTTTAAAAAAGAGTCATGTAATGCATTTATGCGATCTTTCAAGATATCATTAAACCTTATGATTAATGGAGGATTTACTTCTCTACTTTTAAGTTCTTTGACAAGCTTAAAAAGATCAATCTTATTTTCAGATTTTATATCTTTAGTTACTGATATATTTCCTTTGGAATTTATAGAAAAATATTTATCTCCCCATTTGTCTATGTTGTAAGTCGAAATACTATCTTCAATAGTCCAAATATTCTTTAATTTTTTCGGCTCAAAATTGGTCAATTTATGTTTTAGTGATTAATAAATGCTTTTGAAAATAACTCAAAACAATATTTTTATTTTAATGATTACTTGCCAAGTTACCACCCAAAAGTTGAATATACATAGAGTGATTATTAACTAAATGACAAAAGAGAGAACCTTTATTGCAATTAAACCAGATGGAGTTCAAAGAGGATATGTTGCTGAGATTATTGGCAGATTTGAAAAAAAAGGATTTAAATTGGTTGGATTAAAGCAATTAATTCCCTCAAAAGATCTTGCTCAAAATCATTATGGAGTACATAAGGAAAGACCCTTTTTTGGTGATTTAGTAGACTTTATTTCAAGTGGTCCTGTTGTAGCAATGGTGTGGGAAGGCGAAGGAGTTATTTTGAGTGCTAGAAAACTAATAGGTGCAACAAAACCTCTGGAAGCAGAGCCCGGAACAATTAGAGGTGATTTAGCTATTGATATTGGAAGGAACATTATACATGGTTCTGATGGAGAAGATACAGCAAAATTTGAAATTGATCTATGGTTTAACGAAGATGAATTATGTGAGTGGGAAACTTCTGATTCGAAATGGCGCTCAGAAAATTAAAATTTAAATCGCAAATCTATTTACACTAAATTTTTCTAAAAATCTTTTTTCTATTTCTTTGAGATTTTTATTTTGAACTATTTTCAAAAGAAGATCACTTGTTATTGCAGAAAATAAAACTCCATTTCTGTAATGTCCTGTAGCTATAAAAAGATTTTCAATTTTTGATTTTCCAATTATTGGTTTTAGATCTGGTGTGCAAGGTCTAAATCCCCACCAATGTTCCATTTGTGGCCAATTAATAGCTTCTGGCAATAAGGAGCGAATGCCTTCTTGCAATTGTTTTATTCCATTAGGAGTATTACCTTTATTAAATTTTGAATCTTTTTCAACTGTCGCTCCAACTATAATAAGTCCATCATCACGAGGAACTAGATAAGTTTTTGGACCAAAAATAACTCTTTTCAAAAAATTTGTTGGACCTTGTATTGATAGCATTTGTCCCTTAACAGGAAAAACTGGAATCTTATTAAAAATTTTTTTACTCCAAGCACCGCTGCATAAAATTGCTTTTTCACAGTTAATTTTTTTTAGTTCCCCAGTGGCACATAATACTGTCGCGCCTGTAATTTTGTTTTTTTCGAATGTCAAATCCTCTACTTCCGACCCTTCTTGAAATTCGACTCCATGCAAGGAGCATGCTCTCTCAAGAGCACGCATCAGTCTTCTTCGGTTATCTATTTGACCATCTTGTTCAAAAAGTAAACCATGTTTCCAAATAGAATTCATTCCATTAATTTCTGTTTGAAGATCTTTGTGATTTAAATATTTTCCGTATTCATAAGTGGGAAACTTTTCAAGATCTTCTTTGTTTTTAAACGGAACTACTATTCCACATTTTTTTAAACCGCAGTTAATATTACTATCCTGTTCAATACTTTTTATCCACTTTGGAATTAGACTTTGACTTTCTTGGCCAAATTTTAGTAATTCATCTTCCAGTCCTTCTGCATGAGTAGCTAACATTCCTGCAGCAACAAATCCAGCTGATTCATTTCTGTTTTTGCTTAAAACTAAAACTTTAAAGTTATTTCTAGAAAATTCATAGGCAATAGATAAACCTAAAAGTCCACCGCCAATGATTAATATTGAATTTTTGGTTTCTTGTGTCATTTAATAATTAATATTTTTATTTGTGTTTTGGTCCTCTTTTCCTTTATATCCAATAATATTAATAAAGAGACTTTTGATAATGAACAATTTGGAATCTTGGGAAGCTGTGATTGGTTTGGAAACTCATGTACAGCTTAATACGAAAAGTAAAATATTCACATCTGCGTCAACAGCTTTTGGTGATGAACCTAATACGCATATAGATCCTGTAGTTTGTGGGTTGCCAGGAACTCTTCCAGTTTTGAATGAGACTGTTCTTGAGTATGCTGTAAAAACTTCCTTAGCATTAAATTTAAATATTTCAGAACATTGTAAATTTGATAGAAAACAATATTTTTATCCTGATCTGCCCAAAAATTATCAAATTTCACAATTTGATGAGCCACTAGCTGAAAATGGCTGGTTAGAGGTTGAAATAATTGAAAAGGACAAAGAACCTTATATCAAAAAAATAGGTATAGAAAGGCTACATATGGAAGAAGACGCCGGAAAACTAGTCCATTCAGGAAGTGATAGATTAGCTGGCTCTAAGTATTCTTTAGTTGATTACAATCGTGCCGGAATAGCACTTTGTGAGATCGTGAGTAAACCAGATATTAGATCAGGTAAAGAGGCGTCTGAATATGCTTCAGAGATTAGAAGAACAGTTAGATATCTAGGGGTATCAGACGGAAATATGCAAGAGGGTTCATTACGATGTGATGTCAATATTTCAGTTAGAAAAGGACCTAATGCTCCTTTTGGTACCAAAGTGGAAATAAAAAATATGAATTCATTTTCTGCAATTCAAAAGGCTTGTGATTATGAAATAGCCAGACAAATAGAAGTTTATGAAAATGGAGGAAAAATTTTCCAAGAAACAAGGTTATGGGATGAAGCTAAGCAATTAACGAAAAGTATGAGATTAAAAGAAGGTAGCAGTGACTATAGATATTTTCCTGATCCTGACTTAGGTCCAATTGAAATAACAAAAGCCCAACAAGAAATATGGTTTAAAGAACTACCAGAATTACCTTCAAAGAAAAGAAATAAATACGTAAGTCAATTTGGGTTGTCTGCATATGATGCAAGGGTAATTTCTGATGAAATAAGCATGGCAAACTTTTTTGAAGAAACAGTAGCAAATGGTGCTGAGGCCAAACTAGCTTCAAATTGGGTAACAAGTGACATTGTGGGCTATTTAAAATCAAACAAACTAAGTTTTAGTGAATTAAAGCTTAGTCCTGAAAATCTTGCTGAAATGATTAACATGATTTCAAAAAATATAATTAGTGGAAAAATTGCAAAAGAAATTTTACCTGAACTTATTCAAAACAATATTTCTCCGAAAAAATTAGTTGAAGAAAAAGGGTTGGCAATGATATCTGATTCTTCAAGTATTTTACCAATAATTGATGAACTCATAAATGAACATCCAAATGAAGTTCGAGCATTTAAAAATGGCAAAACTAAGTTACTTGGTTTTTTTGTTGGTCAACTTATGAAAAGAACAAAAGGTAAAGCTGACCCTAAACTTGCAAATAAACTTCTTAAGGGGAAATTAAATAGCTAAAGCTTAAAGAAGCTCTTTTATCGTCTTTATCCATTGATTTTGATCATCCGAATTCTCTAAAATAATATCTGAGAATTTTCTTTTTTCCTCAAAACTTAATTGAAAATTTATCAATTCATATGCATCTTTTTCGCTAATTTTATCTCTTGTGATAAGTCTGTTTTTTTGTAGTTCTTTAGGACATTTAACTAACCATATTTCAGTACAAATGTCTTCAAATTTTGCTTCAAACAATAATGGAATAACCAATAATATAGTTTGATTATTTCTATATTGACTGCATTCTTCTATCATTCTTTCTTTAATTAAGGGGTGAAGTAGTTTTTCAATCCATTCCTTGCTTTCTGAATGTTTAAAAATAATGTTCCTTAAAAGTTTTCTGTTTATTTCCCTTTCTGAATTGCTTTTATTATCAATAATTTTATTTCCAAAATAATCTAAAATTTTCTTATATCCATATGTATTTGGTTTGATTAATTCTCTTGAAAAATGATCTGCATCTAATATTGGTATGTTTTTATGTTTTCTAATGTAATTAGTTATGGTTGTCTTCCCACTTGCAATACCTCCTGTTAAACCAATCCTTCTTTGGTTGTTTTTTAATTTTTCAAGAATATCCATATAATTAATAATAATCTAATTACTTAGTTTCTTTAGTATTAAAGAGTAGTTAGTATGAATTAAAATACCAAAAAGTTTGAGCCAGTTAGATTCCAATTGGTCGTTTGTTGATGACAGTAAGATAACACCCAACGGGTTTCTTTTTGCTGGGATATCTGCTGGTTTAAAAGCTTCTAATAAAAAAGATTTAGCACTAATACTCGCTCCAGAAGGAAGTATTTTTAGTGGGATGTTTACCCAATCAATTGTTCGAGCTTCTTGTGTGGATATTTGTGAGGAAAGGATTAAAACAACTTCAGGTTTTGTAAGAGCAATACTAATTAATTCTGGTCAAGCAAATGCATGTACAGGAAATCTTGGCATTCAACATTTTCAAATTGCTACAGGAAAGATTGCGGAACTTTTAGGTATAAAAGAAGAAGAAGTTTTAATGTGCTCAACTGGTGTAATAGGTGTTCCAATACAAATAAATGATTTAGTAAAAAATTTACCGAATTTAGTTAGTGATTTAAAGGGTAATAATTTTGAAAATGCAGCAGAAGCAATTTTAACTACTGATTTGACTTTGAAAAAAGTGTCAATAGAGACGATTATTCAAGGTAGAAAAATAAAAATAGCAGGCTTTGCAAAAGGTTCAGGAATGATTTACCCCAACATGGCTACAATGCTTGCTTTTCTAACCTGTGATGCGGGTATTCAAAAAGAAGAATGGGACAAAATGATTGCTATTGCGGTTCAAAAATCTTTTAATGCAATATCAGTTGATGGAGAGACAAGCACTAATGATTCTTTTGTTGGAATAAATGCAGGAGAGCAAATTGAAAAAAGGTTTTTTCCAATTATCCAACAAGGGATTGATATTGTATGTCAGAACTTGGCAAAAAATATTGCAAGGGATGGAGAGGGAGCAAATTGTTTATTGGAAGTTTTGGTTCAAGGAGCAAAAAATACAGATGATGCAATTATGCTCGCGAAATCTATTTGTAATTCTGCCTTGGTAAAAACTGCGATACATGGTTGTGATCCAAATTGGGGACGAATCATTTCTGCTGCAGGTAATTCTGGAGTTAAATTTAATTTAAATGATGTTGACTTGTATATAGGAAACGCCCAAATTTTGGAAAAAGGCAAGTTAAATAAATATGATCCACAAAAAGTCACAGACTATATTAAGTCCAGAATGAAAGGTAGATATTTGGTAGATGATATTGTAAAAATTATGATTAATCTAAATTCTGGTGAATCGAAAGGCACAGCTTGGGGGTGCGATCTTTCTAAAAAATATGTTGAAATAAATAGCGAGTATACTACTTAGCTAAGATCCGTTGCAGGGCAAGCGATCTCAGCGTTTCTAAAAATTCATAAACCGGTAATAAACCAGTAAATTAATTATTGGAGTTTATAAACTGCTAAATCTTTTGATTTAAGATCTCCAAGTGCGATTTTTTCTAATCTTTCTAGCCTTGCTAAGAGTTGTTTATTTTTTTCTTCGAGAGATCCAATTTTGAATTCCAAGTTTTCTTTTTCTGTTTTACTAATTTTTTGAGATTTATTTAGTTCACCTAATTTAAATACAAATCCTGCCTTCACAACTCCACTATCTAAAGTTCCTCCACCATAAGATTTAGACCCACCAAATACATATGAACCGCCAGCATTTATATCAACTCTTTCGTTTACTTTAGATGCACAACCAAAACCAACTGCGTATCTACTGCTGTAAGCACCACTTCCTATTCCGCAACTATGTTTAGATTCTTCTGAAGTTTGAGGTAGTGCTGTTAGTGCTGCTGTCAAAGCAGTTGAACCTGCTATACCAGAACCTAAGTTTTTAATATTGGATTTGTTTGCATCGATTTGGCCTTGAACACTAACTCCATTTATTTGAAGATCTGATCCATAAATGTTGAGTGGAATCTTTGATCCATTTTCATCTTCTGCCCAAATTGGATGAGCACCATTTAAAACTTCATTTCCAATAACAAATGAGTTTTTACCAATGTGAATGTTTCCATCTGAATCTTTTTTTATTAGGTTTCCTCCAGATACAGAAATACCTGATTGATTTATTGTTGTTGGATTAGTTGTTGGACCAATTTCTAGAATATTTTTAGTTGAATCTCCTATTCTTGCTGTTGTTGTTGAACCTGATTTAGTGCTGATTAAACTTTGAAGTCCGCTTATATCAGTATCGTTACTTGAGATATTGGAAGCGTTAGATGCTATATCAGTATCGTTGCTTGAGATATTAGAGGCGTTGGATGCTATATCGGTATCGTTGCTTGAGATATTGGAAGCGTTAGATGCTATATCGGTATCGTTGCTAGAAATATTTGATGTATTAGAAGAAATACTAGAACTGTAAGATGAAGCGATTGGTCCAAAATAAGGAGTGCTGTCAGATGAACTACTCTTCACACCAGTAATTAAAGACCATGAATCAGAAGTTATATCATAAACTCTTAGATCATCATTAACATTACCCCCACTAATAGCATTAAAATAAATTTTATTTTGCGACGCATCAAACCATCCTCCTGATTGTTCAACACTCCCACTTGGGTATGTAGTAAGTCTTTCTATGCTTTGACTATCGCCGTTTGCAATTGATCGAAAAATTTCAATTTGAGAATTACCACTATCAAAATTCACATGGTAAGTGGTGTCAGATTTTGCCTCAGAAAAAATTCCAGATAGTAAAAATAAAACTGGCCATACTTTTAAGTATTTCATCTATTTCCTAGAAATTTAGATATCTCTATTCTTGTAAAATTTTTAGAGGTTGTCAGTTTTGAATTTTATAAACCACTAATAAACCACCGCCCTAGTTATATCAATCGTTTTCAGATATGAAAATTCAAATAAACCACCAATAAACCACTAACTCAATCCGTGAGATCTATTGGTATGACTGACTTTTATGCCATATGTCTTTATCAATAGCGAATATACTACTTAAGTTTTAGTAAATCTAATGGTAGATATTCATTAATATAGAGAAACAGTATTGTTAAAGTTCCAATTACAGAGCCTATAAAACCTCCAAAAAAATTAACTAATAATCCAGATTGTCTAATTATTGCTTCTTCTTTTTTTTCTTCTTCAAAATTAGGAGAATCAACTACTTTTAAGCGCTTATTGGTTGGTGGTTGTTTAAGTTGTTGGTGTCGGATGAGGGCTTCGAAATCAGGCATGGAATTTGTGAGGCAATTGAACAATAAGCAGACCAGCCCGTCATTCGACGAGGATCTGATCTGCCTAAATCGTCTACAGCTTCAAATACAGCATTGCCAGAGGCTTCTGCTTTATCAAATGCTGAGAGTAAGGGTATAAATGTATCAAAAACATATAAACCAAAATTTTCTAGAGCTGCTTTGGCTTGTTGCGCTGCTTTTTGCTGTCTAAAATCAACTTTTACTATTACCACAGCATGGTTAACTTTTAAGTTGCTTAATAAATTAGCTAGTTCAACAGTTAATTCTACTGATCTTGCTTTTGCAGTTGTGGGTAAGATAACTAAATCTGAACCATACGCTAAGTGTTTAAGTTCTTCTTGATCACTGCTAGCCTGGCCATCAGTTATTACAATTTCTGATGATCTTGAAGCTTTAGCAGCTGAACTGACGGGGAAAACTGGAAATGGAAGATTGCCTCTAGATGCGTATGCTAAAGCAGATCTATTCTTGTCGGCATCGACTATGCAAACTTTTTTATCTTCAGCATGCCAAACACTTGCAAGGTGAATACTTGTACAGGTCTTGGCCACACCCCCTTTTTGTCCGCAAACGGTAATGAACAATTTTTTATTTTTATTTCTCTTACTTTGGAGAATAATTTCTTAATGTCAAGAGAAATAGATTTTTAATGCTTTAAAACTTATTTTTTGAAATATTTTAAAGAAGTTAATATTTTTAGATAACCTTATAAAGTTCCTTATTTAAATTGGCTTGTGAATAAAAGAATTGGATTAGGTACGTGGTCTTGGGGGAATAAGCTTTTCTGGAATTACCAATCTACAAATGACGATGATTTACGTGAGACATATGATGAAGCGTTACGAAGAGGTTTCGATCTAATTGATACTGCAGATTCTTACGGTACTGGGAATCTTCAGGGCAGAAGTGAATTGTTGATAGGAAAATTTTTACTAAATACTCCTTTAGCAAAGAAAAAAAGAATTCAAGTAGCAACCAAACTTGCACCTTATCCCTGGAGAATAGGTAACAGAGGCTTTAATAAACCTTTTTTGAAAAGTTTAGAGAGACTTAATAACAAATTAGATATAGTGCAATTACATTGGTCAACTGCAAAATACAATCCTTGGCAGGAATTAGGGCTGTTGAATAATCTTTGCGATTTAAAAGATGAAGGCTTTGATTTTCAAATAGGCTTATCAAATATAGGCCCTGAAAGATTGATGAAATTAATTAATTTCTTAGCAAAAAGAGATCAGAACCTAAAGAGTGTTCAAATACAGTTTTCTTTGCTTGCTCCCGATTTAGGGAAACAATATCAGGTAAAAAAAATTTGCGACGAAAATAATATTGATTTCTTTGCTTATAGTCCTTTGTCCTTTGGAATACTTTGTCTTGATCCAGATAAAGAAGAAAATAAAGAAAAAAGTTTTATTCGTAATTCCTTATTTGAAAACTATAAAAAACCAACATATGAATTGCGGAGGTGTCTAAAAAGAATTGCGCATCAAAGATCAGTTTCCCAAGCGCAAGTAGCAATTAATTGGTGTTGTTATCAAGGAACTATTCCACTAGTTGGAATGCGAAAAAAATCTCAAGTTATAGATGTATCTAATGTATTTAATTGGAATTTAAAAAAAAATGAATTTAAAGAACTTCAGGAAGTTTCAAAAAAATGTTTAAAAAAAATGCCGAAAAATCCTTTTTCGAGTAATTAATTAAATTTTTAGCTAGATATTTTCTTATTTTTTTTGATTTGACAACCACTATTCCATAGTTCATTGGGAAATTTTTCACCAGTGAATCTAATAACTTTTGGTTTGAGATTTATTATCATGTCATTTAGTTTTTTATTAGATTCCATTTTGCAAGATTGGATTTCTTAATAAGATAAATTAATTTAAAACTTATCTTCTCAGTATTTATACTTATAAAATTAAAAAAATTCTTTTTAATACAAGTAATTGCAGCAATATTTACACACTCATAAATTATCTACTACAACATCTTAGTTATTTAAAAAAGTGGAGTCCTTCCAGACTCCTCGTATCATTTGGTTGATAAGGCTGATATAACCCCATCTCCTTTAGGATCAAGCAGCAACTGGTGCTGTTTGACGGGAGAAACTAACGATTTTGTTAGCATTTGTGTTTTTGCTCTAACCGAGCCGGCTTCAGTCACCTTCCTTATGCCCCGTCGAAACCATTACAACCCCAAATAGTGGAGTTGAGCGGAATCGAACCGCTGTCCGAAACATCGGTTGAGATCACCTAGTCCAATTGGACATTTATATTCTGACAGGCAAAATGGTTATTGAATAGTTTTTTTACTAAGTTTTATCGTATATGAATGTAGTGGCATCATCTCCGGAGGGACTAGAGAAATCTTTAGCAGAAGAAATTTCAAATTTAGGCGGCTTTAATATTAATACTTCTAAAAGATTTATTAATTTTGAATGTGATTTTGCAACTTTTTATAGGGTTCATTTCTATTCCAGATTAGCTTTTCGTTTTTATAGAGAAATTGCAAGTTTTAATTGCTATGACAAGCAATCTTTATATGCGGGGGTTAGAGATTCATTTGACTGGTTAAATTGGTTGCACTTTGATAAAACATTTAATGTTCAAGTGACTGGGAGAACATCTTCTTTAAGTCATACTTATTTCACTGCTCTTGAAGTAAAAAATTCTATAACTGATTTGCAACAGGCAGTTTGGAATAAAAGATCAAATATTTCTCTAGCTAATCCTGATTTTATAATTCATCTGCATTTAAATAATAATAAAGCAATTCTCAGTCTTCAAAGCAGCGTTGAAAGCTTGCACAAAAGAGGCTATAGACCGGCAATTGGAAATGCTCCATTAAAAGAAAATTTAGCTTCTGGATTGATAAATATGACTCAATGGAATGGCAAAGTTCCATTAATAGATTTTATGTGTGGCTCGGGAACTTTTTTAATTGAGGCAGTCAACCAATACCTTGGAGTTCCCATAAATATTGATCAAGTATATCTTTTTGAGAATTGGTTTGACTTTAGGAAAGATATTTATCTTAATGAAAAAAATAAGGCAAAAAATAAAATTATAAATTATGAAAAATTGCCAACAATAATAGGATGTGAAATTAATAAAAAGGTTTTTGAGCAGGCGAATGTAAACATATCATTAGCTGGATTAGAAAATTATATTGAGCTTATAAATGATGATTTTTTAGCACTCCAATTAAGTTGCACACCTGGCATAATCATATGTAATCCTCCATACGGCAAAAAATTAGGCGATGAAAATGAATTGATTTATTTATATGAACAAATGGGAATCTTCCTAAAGAATAATTTTTCAGGTTGGGAATTTTGGCTGCTAAGTGGAAATCCAAAACTAACAAAATATTTGAAAATGAAATCTTCATTGAAAATTCCTGTTAGTAATGGGGGAATAGATTGTAGATGGATAAAGTATTTAATAAGGTAATTTATTTTTTGCCTAAAACCGCTTTTGTTGTCTTGCCTAAACCCTCTAATGTTTGAGGAAGATATGGTCCTTTGGCTAATTTCCCTCCAAGCTTTAAACTTAAGCCTGCAAGAACTAAATCGATAAATATTATGAGTAATAAATTATATTCAATATTCCAATTATTATATTTTGTTAGAAAAAGGTAGAAAATAATATGGATGCAAATTAGTACGAATAATAATAATGTGCTGCCAATTGCCAAAAATATTCCACCACTAATTAATCTTCTTTTTTCTCTATCTACTTCTTGAAGAGCTATTCTTACATGCAAATCCATAACTGAACTTGCAATCGCTGAAATTCTGGAGGCGGTATTTGCAAAGTTTTTATTTTTTGGTTTTTCCATATTATTTTCTACCACTGTTTAGGAGCGTTCCTATTAGTAAACCAATACCAGCCGCAATAGCAATAGATAATAATGGTTTTTTTCTTATAGGACTTTCTATTTTTGGTCTAAGTGTATTATTAAGTTCTTCTAATAATTCTTCTAATTGACTTTCTATAGGCTCAATTTTTTCTGATATTTCCCAATTGTTTTCTCTTATTGAATCAATTATTTCAAATAGTTGGCTTTTTATTCTAATTGCTGAGGTTCCACTATGGCTTGCTATTACTTCAACTAAATCGTCAATACTCCCTTTTGTGGCTTCAAGGGTTTGTTGTGCAATGTTAGGCCATTTTTCTTTTATTAAAGGTATTAAACTGTCAATTTTTTCGAGTAACCATTTTTCCGAGAGAACCTCTCTTTCATGAAGATTAGAGTTATCTTCTTTATCTTCTACTTCTTTGGGAGGATGGTAAGTCTCCATTATTAAACTTATTTATTTTAAGATTAGACCCTATTTTCTTAATTTGGAACCCTTATCTAAATAATTGTGGGATTTATATAGAATAAAAACATATAAAAGTTTATTTACATTTTATTTATCTACTCTGTTCTGTAAGAAGCTTTTGTTAAGCTATTACTGGAATTATTAAATGGTTTAAATTTCATCATGGATATTACATTTGCATCATTAATTTTTGCATCTCGCACAATCCCTACAGATTTTGGATTAGTAGCTGCAGCTATCGCTGGAGCTGGAAGTTTGCTATTCATCGCCTTAAGATTTGTTCCTGATGCAGGTAATTAAATATAAGGGACCATCTTTAAGAAAAAATATCTTTATCTAAACTTTGTTTTGCAAAAAGATTTAATTTATTTATCAACTACATAATGGATAAATGGGTTTTGCTGGAACATGAAGTTTATACTGCTAAGTCTAAAGATATTCATTATGATTTTCTTGTTGAAAATGGCATAGATTGTTTAACTTGGAAATTTTTAAAACTACCTTTATTAAATCAAGCTTCTATAGAAATTATTAAGCAGCCAAATCATAGACTTGTATGGTTATCTAGGATAGAACATGAACTTTCTGATAATAGAGGGTTTGTAAAAAGAATTGATCATGGAAAATTTAAAAGTGTTTCTTATAAATTGGACTCTGAACATTATAGATTTATTTTGGATGGTGAACTTCTTTATGGCTTGCTTGAAATTTCGGGTAATTTTTGCAGATTGAGCAAAAGTTATTAATACTCATTTATAAATAAACGTAATATTCCTATTGAGAATTTTTGCAAATTAGTTATTCTTATTTAGCTATTGAGACTTGAGATTGGTACATATCAATCAGGTCGAGTTTGAAAATTTTAAATCTTTTGGGGGAAATGTAAAAATACCTCTTGAAGAAGGTTTTACGGTGGTTACGGGTCCTAACGGTTCTGGGAAAAGTAATATTTTAGATGGAATTTTATTTTGTTTAGGTCTTGCTAATAGTAGAGGTATGAGGGCTGAAAGATTACCTGATCTAATAAATAACTCCAAAGTTAAAGAGGGTAAGTCATCAGAAACATCTGTATCGGTAAAGTTTAATATTCAAGATTGGGCTCCCAGAGAGGACCTTCCGTCTTTGGAACTAGAAGAAGAAGAAATTGCTCTTAATAAAGGTCAAAAAGAATGGTTAGTTTCTAGAAAATTAAGGCTTATGCCAGGTGGTTCTTATGCTTCTACTTATACTTCTGATGGAAAACAATGTACCTTGCAACAAATACAGAGAATATTAAGAGATATCAGTGTTGATCCTGAGGGCAGCAATGTTGTTATGCAGGGTGATGTAACAAGAATAGTATCAATGAATAATAAGGAGAGGAGAAATCTTATTGATGAATTAGCAGGAGTAGCACTTTTTGATACAAGAATAGAACAAACTAATGCAAAATTAAATGATGTTTTCGAAAGACAAGAAAGATGTGAAATTTTAGAAAATGAATTGCAATCTAGTAAAAATAAGCTTGAAAAAGAATGTGAAAAAGCAAAGCGATATAAAGAGTTAAAGGTAAAACTATTACAAATAATAGAATTAGAGAAAGTTCTTATTTATCAAAAACAAGTTAAGCATGTTGAATCTATAGAAAAAAAAGAAAGTGAAATTGAAAAAAATAAAATCTTATTTAATAAAGAAAAAGAATCTATTAGTAAAGAAATATCAGTTTTAGAAGATGCTTTGAAAATACTAGTTGATGAGCTTAAGGAGAAAGGAGAGGATACTTTGATAAAAGTTAATTCTGATATTGGAAGTATTAATTCTAGCTTGAGAGAACTTGATAGGATATCAAGTCTGAATAAAGAAGAAGGTATTAAATTACAAAAACAGAGAGATGAAATTGCAATTTCTAAGAGGAATATCGAGTCAGAAAAGATGAGACAAGAAAATTTCGATGATAATTTTTTAAATCAATTGAACTTGCAAATTGACGATCTCACTTTAAAACACAAACTATCAAGAAAAAAACTCTCTGATGCGGCTGGAGAATCTGGAGAATTCTCAAAACAAAGTATCAAATTAAATGCTGAGCTTGAAAGTATAAAAAATCAAATTAATCCTTTGGAAATAAAAAAAAGGAAAATTGAAGAAGAAACTATTCAAAATAATATTCAAAAAGATGAGATATTGTCACAGATCGAATCCTTAGACTTAGAAAAGCAGAAACTTTTCCAGGGAAATCAAAGAAAAAAAGAGACATCCGATACAAAGAATAAAAACTTGGCAAGTAATAGCGCAGAAATTAATTCTTTAAAAAATGAAATCGATTTATTAATTAAAACTAAATCAAGGCTAAATAACGAGCAATTAAGGCTTGAAAAGGATTTATCTAGATTTGAAAGCAGGAAGGAAGCTTTAAACGAATCTAGAGGTTCATATGCTCTTAGAATTCTTTTAGAGGCAGGGTTAGAGGGTATACATGGTTATGTAGCTCAACTTGGAGAGGTCAGCGAGAAAAATAGATATGCATTAGAAATTGCTGCTGGAAATAGGTTAGGACAAATTGTAGTTGATAATGATCATATTGCTGCAAAAGCAATTGAAATTCTTAAAAAGAAGAAAGCGGGAAGATTAACTTTTTTACCTTTAAATAGAATTAAAAGTCAAAAAAAGAATTATGCGATTTCAAGATTTGAAAATAACAGGGAGAATGGATTTATTGATAAAGCTATTAATCTAATTTCTTTTGATGAAGTTTATTCGGATGTTTTTCGATATGTTTTTGGAGATACTTTGGTTTTTGCAGACTTATCCTCAGCAAGGTTATCTACACAAAAAAATAGGTTGGTTACCTTAAGTGGTGAATTATTAGAAGCAAGTGGTGCTATTACAGGAGGCAGTAAGTTAAATAAAGATTTGGCTTATAAGTTTGGAATTAATAATGATATTGATGATTCCACTCCTATAAAAGAAAGATTATTAGTTATCGAAGAAGCTTTAAAAGAGTCAAATAATGATTTGATACTAAAAAATAATAGACTTAATATATTAAATTCTAACCGCAGTCAAATAATTCAGGATTGCGCCTCATTTAATAAAGAAATTGAAGTAAATCAAGATTCTCTTAAAGCTGTCTCGCAAAGAATTGAGGATTGTAAATCGAGATTAAATAAACTTGATACTGCTAATAATTTATTAGTTAACGAGTTAGGTCATTTAAAAAATCAATTGAAGCCTTATCACGATAAGTTTGATCAGCTGCAAACCATTCAAAAGGTAAATTATGAAAAAAATCAAAAATCATCATTAATAGCTTTTAATGACGATTTTAATAATCTTGATAAAAAACTTGAATTACTTATTAAAGAGAGAAATACATTACTAGATCAAAAGAATCAATTTGCTTTAAATAAAGAGCGCATCAATAATTCATTAAAAATTACTTTACTACAAGAAAAAAACTTGCAGGAATCTATTAAACAACTCGCAATTGCTCATAGTGAATGGATAGAAAAAAGGGATCAATTTAAAAAAGAGCTTTCAGATCTCGATAATCAAAAAAATTCTCTAGAGAAGAATTTAGGTTTATTGAGAAGGAAAAGAGATGAATTAAACTCTTCAATTTCAAATAAAAGGCAAGAATATAATAACTATCTGTTAAAGCTTGAATATCTTGAAAGGGATATGCATTCCCTTAAAGAAGAGATGAGGAGCGAGAAAATAAAATTAGAAAATTATAAAAAAGATCTACCTAATCCCTCCCCGGAGTTTGGAGAATATGAAGGGAAGAGTCTTGAATCTTTGCAATCAGAAATTTCGATTATAAATGCAAAACTAGAAAGCTTAGAACCTGTCAATATGTTAGCTCTTGATGAACTAGAAGAATTAATTGAGAGATTAAATGGTTTGCGAGAAAAATTAGAAATTCTATCTAATGAAAGATCTGAATTATTGCTGAGAATAGAAACTGTTTCTACGATGCGTCAAGAAGCCTTCATGCAAGCATTTACAGAAGTTGATAGACACTTTAGAGAAATTTTTGCAAATTTATCTGATGGAGATGGATTTCTTCAACTTGAAAATCCTAATTCTCCTTTAGAAGGAGGATTAACTTTAGTGGCTCATCCAAAGGGAAAAAATGTAAGAAGATTAGCGTCTATGTCAGGTGGTGAAAAATCGTTAACTGCTTTAAGTTTTTTATTTGCTTTGCAAAAGTATAAGCCTTCACCTTTTTATGCATTAGACGAGGTTGATAGTTTTTTAGATGGTATTAATGTTGAAAGGTTGTCAAAACTAATATCAAATCAGTCATCAAATGCTCAATTTATAGTCGTAAGTCATAGAAGGCCTATGATTAGTGCATCTGAACGAACAATTGGGGTTGCGCAAGCAAGAGGTGCTAATACTCAAGTTCTTGGGTTACCAAATGCTGCATAAACACACTTTTTTAAATTTATACGTCAGAATGATAAAAAGAAATTTATGAGCTTGTCTAACACATCTGCTAATAAGAATCTCCCTAACTCGGTTCCTAGTGAACGTTTATGGTTAAGGTCAGAATTAATGGGAACACAAGTGATAACTACTGATACTGGAAGACGGCTAGGCGTAGTTGGCGAAGTTGTTGTTGATATTGATAGAAGAGAGGTAGTCGCTTTGGGACTAAGAGATAATCCGCTTACAAGATTTTTACCAGGTTTGCCAAAATGGATGCCTTTAGAAAGTATTAAGCAAGTTGGAGATGTCATATTAGTTGACTCCCTAGATTCTTTGAGTGAAAGTTTTTCTCCAGAAAGGTATGGGAAGGTAATTAATTGTCAAGTGATTACAGAATCTGGACAACTTCTGGGAAGAGTTCTTGGATTTTCTTTTGATATTGAGACTGGGGATTTGATATCTCTTGTTATGGGTGCTGTTGGTGTGCCGCTTTTAGGCGAGGGAGTTTTAAGTACTTGGGAAATACCTGTTGAGGAAATTGTAAGTAGTGGTACTGATAGGATTATTGTTTATGAAGGTGCGGAAGAAAAACTGAAGCAACTAAATAGTGGACTACTTGAGAAACTTGGAGTCGGTGGTTCTTCATGGGATGAAAGGGAAGTCAATGGATACTCAGCAAATCTTGTACCTGTTGAGAATCAGTTACTTTCAGGTTCTGAATCAGAACAGCAAAACAATTTGGTCGAGGAATATGAAGAAGTTGTCGGACAAGATGATTATGAAGATGATTATGAAGATGAACTTGAATATGTTGAAATAAAGGGTTCTGAAGAAGAACTAAATAATAGAAAAAAGCTATACATGGATAATGATGATTCTGATCAGATCCAGAATCAAAATATTGTTAATCAAATAGATGAAAAAAATAATATTGATTTAAAGCCAAAAAAACAATCACCTACTAATTTAGCTTCGAAAAGACCAATTCAAAATTCAACTGAAACTTTAGATATTGAACCACTAAACGAACAAAATTTAGTTCAAGATAATAAAAAATCGGAAAAGTTTGAAATTGATGATCCCTGGTAATTGTTAAAGTTTCTTTATTGAATTAACAATTATAGAAGCAAGTTTTTTTGCTGCACCTTTATCACCTCTTTCTTTGTTTAGATTATCCCTAATACTTTTTAATTGATCTTTATTTTTAATAAGAAATAATACTTCTCTTGCAATTTTTATTGTCGAAATATTACCTATCCTTTCAGGGACAATCATTCTTTTAGCTTTAATATTTGGCCAAGCAAAAAACTTCTTTTTTTTAAAATAAAATTTTTTAATTATAAAAGTTAGGAATCTATTTATGAATGAAATTTTTCCAAATACTCCAAAAATACCATCCCAAGCGTTCATCATATTTAAATGTTGAGTTGGCAGAACAACTAACATTGGAAGACTAATTGCTGCTAATTCTGCAGTATTTGCTCCTACAGTTGTAATTGCAAGATCACATTCTTTTAATATTTCATAGCAAGGATGTTTCTTGATTAGATAAATCTTTGTTTTTTTTGATGTTTCAATTACATAATCAAAACTAGAGTCTTTGAAGTTTTTAATTGTTTTGATTTTTGATGAGTAATATTTAGCAATTGGATTTTTGTTGCTTTGAAAAAATAAATATTCACTTTTATCAGTAGTTGGTGCAATGGGGATTATAAAATTTATATTTTGATTTTCTTTAGCGATATGATCTGCAACTTCTAAGAAGAAAGGAATTCCAACAGAAAGCTTTGCTTTCTTAGAACCAGGCAATAATGCAATGTAGTGTTTTTCTTTATTTCTTAGTGATATTTCGCTATTAAGTTTGATATCTGCCATCAAATCGCCAATTACTTTACATTTATATTTATATCTTTTAGGTATTAACTCTTTTACTTTTACATTCATAGCAGCAATTTCATTGGTCCATTTAGGCCATCGTGAAACCCATTCAGCATATGTGATATTTAAATAACCTAATCTTTTAGCTAATAAAATGCTCCAAAATTGATCCCCACCAAGGAAAATAACTATCCCTTTTTTTGGCCAATCAGCAAAAGAATGTGGCTTTATCAATAATTTCCAAAAACTTTTGGATTTTGTAATTAATTCGAATTTATTCCATGAATTTGCAACTAAAAATTCTTTACCAGTGGCATTTGGGCAAGGAACAAGGACTAACCTAAGAGTGAAATCTTGTTTATCTTCATCAAATAGTGATTTATTTATTTTGTTTAGCTCATCCACTACAGGATTTACCCATGTAGTTAATTCACCAGGACCATTGGAAATTATAACTACTGCAACTGATTCTTTTTTCATTGCAGTTAAACCAGAATACATTAAATGCGGACGGCGAGACTTGAACTCGCAAGGCCGAAGCCACACGCTCCTTAGACGTGCGCGTCTACCAATTCCGCCACGTCCGCAAAGGGTTTTCAGCAGCCGAGGGATGCTTAAACCTTAAAAATATCATACATTATTGGCTGAATTAAGCATGTAGTTCGAAAAGAGTTTTTTGAATATGATGAATAATTTTTCTATTGCATAAAACGAATATTTATACATATATAACGTTTTAGGTTGTATTGTAAAAAATGTCCTCTAATCACTAAAAAATTTTGTTGAATACTTTGGCAAATAATTTTTTATTTTAAGTCATTTCATTTCTTCAATTTTATTTTCATAATGGTTGAAAAAGTTTTAATTGCTAATCGTGGAGAAATAGCTTTACGAATTGTCAGAAGTTGTAGAGAACTAGGTATTGCAACCGTTGCAGTTTTTAGCACTGTAGATAAAAAAGCATTGCATGTTCAGCTTGCTGATGAGGCGGTTTGCGTAGGAGATTCATTAAGTAATAAGAGTTATTTAAATATTCCAAATATACTTGCTGCTGCTACATCGAGAGGAGTTGATGCTATTCATCCTGGTTATGGATTTCTTGCGGAAAATGATAAATTTGCTGAGATGTGTAATGATCACGGCATAGTTTTTATTGGTCCATCTCCTAAAGCTATTAGATCTATGGGAGATAAATCTACAGCTAAAGAAACTATGGAAGCAGTTGGAGTTCCAACAGTACCTGGTAGTAAAGGCTTGTTATCAAATGTTGATGAGGCTTATAAATTGGCAGATGATATTGGCTATCCGGTAATTATTAAAGCCACTGCTGGAGGAGGTGGAAGAGGTATGAGGTTGGTTGAAAACTCTGATAATCTAGAAAAAATGTTTAAAGCAGCTCAAGGCGAAGCAGAAGCAGCTTTTGGTAATGATGGTTTATATATGGAGAAATTTATAAAGAAGCCAAGACATGTAGAAATTCAAATTTTGGCGGACAGGTCGGGAAATGTTGTTCATTTAGGAGAGCGAGATTGTTCAGTTCAAAGAAGACATCAGAAGTTACTAGAGGAGTCTCCTAGTCCTGCAATTAATACTGAGCTAAGAAAAAAAATGGGGAATGCAGCTATTGCTGCTGCAAAAAGTATCGGCTACGAAGGGGCGGGGACAGTTGAATTTTTAGTTGATGATGATGATAATTTTTATTTTATGGAGATGAATACTAGGATTCAAGTTGAACATCCTGTTACTGAAATGGTTACAGGAGTTGATTTAATAGCTGAGCAAATTAAAATCGCAAGCGGAGCAAACTTGGAATTTAATCAGGATGATATCCATTTAAACGGTCATGCCATTGAATGTAGAATTAATGCTGAAGATCCTTCTCACAATTTCCGACCATCACCCGGAAAAATAACTGGGTGGCTTCCTCCTGGTGGCCCTGGCGTAAGGGTGGATAGTCATGTCTATACAGGCTATGAAATCCCTCCTTTCTATGACTCATTAATTGGTAAATTAATAGTCTGGGGGAAAGATCGTAATACTGCAATTAAACGTATGAATAGGGCTTTAAATGAATGTGCAGTAACTGGTATTCCTACAACAATTAACTTTCATCTAACCTTACTTAATAAATCTAAATTTAAGCAGGGTAAGATACATACTAAATATGTAGAAGAAGAATTATTGCCAAATTACTGAGAAATAATTAAATGATTTCTATGAAATATGTGTATGCAATGCAAGTTTTATAAGCCCTTGCTGACCAACTAATATTTCTCTTAAAAAGCTTATAAATCCTATCCAAATTACGGGTCCAACATCAACGCCTCCAATAGGAGGAATTAGTTTTCTTGTTAAATTAAGAATAGAGCTTGATGGAATTGAAACTAATAACCATAAACCTTTACTTAAATCAATTTTTGGGTACCAAGTAAGTATTAATCTTATTAGAAAAACTATAGTTAGATATGAAAGAGAAATTCCTAAACTAATATCTAAAATTTGAAGAGAGTTTACAAGCAAGGAAATCACAATTATTTAATTCATCTTAATAAATAACCCATTGAAACGTATTTAATTCGTATTATAAATTGAGAATTTAATATTTAAAAAGTGTTTCAAATCTCAAATTTATTACTAGCCGCAGATTTTTCTGCTGAAGTTGCAAATAATTCCGCAGTGGGAATGATAGGTAGTTTTATTGCTGCTGCTTTACTTATCGTTATTCCTGCCACTGCATTTTTGATTTTTGTCAGCCAGAAAGATTCCCTCGATCGTACTTCTACTGGAAGACGCTAGTTTTTGTAGAAGTTTTAAGTACACTATATATATAGGGGATATAAGTAACCCTTAAAAAATAAATTTTTGGAGAAAGAATGTGGTCAATGCTAGTCTCAATTGGGCCAGTATTGTTGGTATAGTTCTCGCGGTATGTGGAGGAGGCCTTTATTTTTTGAGGTCCTTTAAGCCTGCCTTGGCGCGGGATTATGATGTTTTCTTCGCAGCAATTGGACTTTTGTGCGGAGGAATATTATTTTTTCAAGGTTGGAGGTTAGATCCTATCCTTCAGTTTGGTCAGTTTTTATTAGCAGGAACTACAGTTTTTTTCGCATATGAAAGTGTGCGATTGAGGGGAGTTGCTACTGATCAAGCTAGAAGGTCATCTTATTTTGATGATGATCCTATTTCTGATGTTCCAAGAAATTCTAGAGGTCGATTCAATGACGATTATGATAGGTTTGAAGAATCTGAAAGACCATCTAGAAGATTTAAACCTCAAGAAGATGAATTTGAAGAAGACTATACGGAGGGGAGATCTCGTAGGAGGAATGTTTCAAGAGCCATACCCTCTGCTGCAGCAAGTAGAAGTAGGCCATCTACAAGGGAAATAAGTCAGTTTGATAATGACGAGCCTTTAAGAAGGAGAAGACAGACTTCTGAAGATAGAAATAGGAAACAATCAGAAACAAATAACTTTGGTGAAAGAAGAAATTTGTCTCGCGATGAGGTTAAAACAGGTTCAAGACCCACAATGAATCGTACAGTTTCTCGACGAGATAATACCTCTACCCCTAGCGATTCTTCTCCATTAAGAAAGAAACCTACTAGATCCCCTATTAGACAGCAAACTTCTGCAGCTCAAGTAGAAGATGCTTCATTTAAAGATGCTAATCAAGCTAAAAAAACACGTGAAACTCGTAGAGTAAGCTCATCAGCTAGATCAAGTTCAAAAAATCAAAATAGTAGATATAACGTTGGAACAAACAAGAAAAAACCTAGAGATAACAGTTCTAGATTTGATGATTAATTATAAGATTCCTGCCCATTTTAAAAAAGATTGTTTACTAAATAATTCAATTAATATTATTGCGAGGAACCCAATCATTGCGAACCTTCCATTAGTTATTTCAGAATAACTACTCCAGCCAAATTTATATTCATCTTTAATTTCTATAGATTCTTCATCTAATTTATCTTCTCTAATTTGTTCATCGATGTAATTTGAATCTTTCTGTTGTTCTGCATAACTATCATTCTCTAAATTAGTGACTTCTGAGTTAGTTTGTTCTTCTTTAGAATTCATTTTTTTTGCTAATCCTTAAAATTATACTTATCAGAAGTCAATAATTTCCAGTCTCCTTGTCCATTTAATTCTAAAATATTTTCGTGAAAATCTTTTAAGCTAGGTCTATGTCCAACACTAATGAGAGAAAGTTCTCGTTCTTTTAGTAAACTATATAGTTTTTTTTCAGTGTTAATATCTAAAGCACTTGTTGCTTCATCAAGTACTGCAAATCTTGGAGAATTTAGTAATAGTCTTGCAAAAGCCAATCTTTGCTGTTCGCCTAGGGAAAGAATTCGTGGCCAATCTTGTTTGATATCAAGATTAGGATATCGATCTACTAGGGTTTGTAAATTTACTTCATGAAGTACAGAAGTCAAATGTTCATCACTAAATTTTTTAACTTCTGTGGGATAACATAATTGTTCCCTTAAAGAACCTAGTAACATATATGGTTTTTGAGGTATGAATAATAATTCCCCAATTTTTGGTTTTTTTACTACTCCATGATCTGGTTCCCATAAACCACTGATCATTCTTAGTAAAGATGTTTTACCGCACCCAGATGGTCCTACAACCAACAGTGATTGATTATTGTCGATGCTTAAATTTAAGTTTTTAATTATTGTTTTATTTGATCCTGGTGGGCATAGGTCAGCATTATTAATAAGAATTGAGGGGTAATCTGAAATAACGTTTTGATTGCTTGTTGGGTTGGTTTGACTAATGGATTCAACTTTTGATTGGAATCCTTCTAATCTGCCAATACCAGCAGTAAATTTTGCAAGTTCTTCGATTTGATTAACAATGAAAAATAACGAACCTTCAACCATTCCAAATGCAAAGCTTGCCTGAATAAAGCGTCCATAATCAATATCACCTTTAAAGTAAGGGATTGCCATTATTAAATATGGAAAGAAATTGCCAGCATAATTAATGGATCTTCTCATTACGTCTATTATTACTCTCCATATAATCAGTAAATTAAAGTTTCTCACCACTTCTCCTAAGCGTCTTTCAGTTTCACTTCGCTCAGGATTCTCTCCAGAGTAAAAGGCTATTGATTCAGCATTATCTCGAATATGTACTAAGCCATATCGAAAATCTGCTTCATATCTGAGTTGATCAAAGTCAATCTTTACAAGATTTTTTCCAGCAATTAAGAGGATAGAAGTTGCAAATGCGGCGTAACCAAATAAAGAAAAAGTAAGTGTTGTACTAATACTCCATAAAATAAGAATATTAAGTGAAAATGTTAGTAGGGCATCAAAAATACCTAATGTGAAAGAAAGACTTTGCCCGGTAAAAGCTCTGGTATCATCTGTGATTCTTTGATCGGGATTATCCACATCGGTTTGTTCTTCATCATTGGGATTTAACTGGTAATAAGCTTTATTAGTCATATAATCTTTGACTAGACTTTTTGAAAGCCATTCTCTCCAAATTATTCCTAACTTATATGTAAAAAATATTTGGGAAACCCGTATTGGTAGAGCCACAGCGAAACAACAAGCGTAAATCCCTAATATCCGATAAAATCCATCTTCTTGTTTTTCTACTAAAGCATTTGTTAAATCTCTTGCAATGAATCCAATACCTGCGTTTATTCCGTTTACAGCTAAAAGCATTAATACAATTATCGCAAGGAATAACCAATGTAACCATCTACGGTTTTTTAATTGACGTCTTAAGCTAAAAAAACTTCCTGATCCAATTAGAAATAATGCAGAGAAAAGCAATCCCCAACTCCCAGCCCAAATTGAATTGACAGTACTTACTACACCTCCGAAATACTTTTCAAGAAAAATTGGTTGAAAGCTTTCAAAAAAACTTATTATTCCTGTAAGGCCAACAAGTACTACTCCACCAACACAAAATAAAAGAGAAATCAAGAGCCATATGAATTGGAATCCATTACATTGATCTATGGGAAGAAAAAAAGGCTGAGATAGCTTCCTTAATTTTTGTAATTGGTACAGTATTTTAGATTTATTATTAACTGCTTTATTCATTACTCGACTAGTGTTATGAAATAAATTATAACTTTTAGCAGTCTATTGACCAAAGCCAATAAATGAAAGTGCCCACTCAGGTAAATTCAAG
This sequence comes from Prochlorococcus sp. AG-347-K16, assembly GCA_003281405.1. GTDB lineage: Bacteria > Cyanobacteriota > Cyanobacteriia > PCC-6307 > Cyanobiaceae > Prochlorococcus_A. Next base: position 74,893 of record QCCD01000005.1, read on the forward strand.
TAATTCAAGATTGTTGCATCAAATTCATGAACTTTTGGAAAAGATTTATCTAATGCCCACCATAGTAGAAAAGGTAAATTAAATAAAATTTGTAATTGCCATTTATAAGTTATAACGTTCCAAATTTTTATTAACTTAGTTTTGAGAGAATCATCTAGCTCTTCCCAATTTTTTAAAATTAAATTGAATAAATTTTTAGATTCTGTATTTAAGGACTCAGGAGTATTCATTTTGTTTTTACTTATTTATAACCCATTAATATTTCTTTCGAGAGTTTTAACCTGGAGGCCAATTCATTTTTCTTCCAGATAAAAAATGAATATGTAAATGAAAAACTGTTTGTCCCGATTCTGCTCCAGTGTTAATTACTGTTCTCCAATTAGTTAAATTTTTTGATTTAGCTATTTTGCTACCAACAAAAAGTAAATGCCCTAATAAATTTGAATCTTGCTCAATACACTCTAATAAACTGATTATTGGCTTTTTAGGAATCACTAAAAAATGTACTGGAGCTTGTGCTTGGATATCGTTAAACGCAATACAAAACTTATCTTCATAAAGCTTATCGCAGGGTATTTCTTCATTAATGATTTTTTGAAATATTGTTGTTTCAGACATTAAATTAATTAATTGAGATGACGTCTTTTTCGTTAAACCCTTCTTTTAAAAGTTCTTTGTTCAAATCATCTTTTGATGTAACTCTATCTACAAATAATATTCCATTTAAGTGATCCATTTCGTGTTGAATACACCTCGCCAGAAGTCCATCTGCTTTCATTTTACGTGGTCGTCCCATTTCATCTCTAAATTTTAATTTTATAGTTGATGGTCTTACTACATTCAAATAGACGCCAGGTATACTCAAGCAGCCTTCTTCGTATGAATTAAGGGTTGTTCCAAAGTCTGTAATTTCTGGATTGATTAATATTAGAGGTTCTGCTGCTGAATCTTCAAAATTTACATCTATGACAAGAAGCTCTTTGTTGATACCAATTTGAGGTGCGGCAAGTCCAATTCCTTTAGCTGCATACATGCTCTGAAGCATTTCTCTAGCAAGTTTTCTAATCGATTCATCAACCTTAGTTATTCTTTTGGAATTTTGTCTTAATACATCATCACCAAGTTTATAAATGTCTAGAGATGGCTTACCTGTTTGTTCTTTTGCAATTTTTTCCGAGCTTCCATCTGTTCTTGACTTTTTTGCAAGTTGTGAAAAATGGTTTGCCACGTTAAAAAAGTTTTAAATTAAGAGTTTAGCTATAAAAATACTAGCACTTTAATTTACGTTCTTTATAGTTTTTTAAATGAGTAATGATAATAAGCTAAAAGTTAGTCAAACTGAATCTAAAAAAACAGTCTTTAAGGAATTAACTATAGTTAGGGATACAATTTTTTGGATTGATGTTGTTGGTGAAGGTCAAAATGAAAATGCCATTTTTGCAAGACCATTTAATGTCAAAGAAGCGCCTCCCCAGCAATTAACAATTAAAAAATATAATTTTAAAAATAATTTTCATGGATATGGTGGTAAATCTTATAAATGTATAAATTTTAAAAATAATTTTTATTTGATATGGATAGATCAAATTACCAAGGCAGTATGGTTTCAAATTTTTAAAGAGGTAGCATCAAATTATAGAAGTCAAAAAAGATATCTCGATACAGTTCAAGAACCGAGACAACTATCAAAATCAATTGATGGAAATTTCGATTCTTCATTTGTTATTTCTCAAGAAAATTTTTTGTATGGTATTTGTGAAATAAAAAATAGAGATTACTTATTTTCTTTAAACTTAAAAAAAACTAAACAAGATATTTACCGAATAAAAAAATTTAAAAATTTCGCTGGAGAATTATCTTCTAATACTTCTGTTAGCTTACTTTCTTGGGTCGAGTGGGATTCTCCATACATGCCCTGGGAGAAAAATGATCTTTGTTTTGCTCAAATTGACTTAGATGGAGAGATAACAAAAATAAAAAAATTCTCAGATAAGCTGATTAATGCAAATAAAAACGTTTCTTTTTTTCAACCATATTGGATAAGTGAAACTTTTTTAGTATGTTCTGAAGATAGTTCCGGATGGTGGAACTTATTGTTTTTAGATGCTAGTAAAATTGAGAATATTTTTATTAAAAAAAGAGTAGAGAGAAATTTTGTTGAATATGGATTACCTCAGTGGGTCTCAGGAAAAACATTTTTTTCAGGGGATATAAAAGATTTATTTTGTTTAGCAAAAAAAGAAAATAATTTAGTAGTTGAACAATATAAAGACCTTCAATTCGTTAAAGAATTTTCTACTCCTTTTACCTCAATAACTGATTTTAGTGTTTTTGAGAAGAAAGTAGTTTTGAAAGGTCATGGACCTGATTTTCTTGGAAATTTACTTGAAATTGATTGTAAGAAGAAAGTTTTATCAAATGTTTTTGAGGAAATAAATGCTGAATATATAAAAGATTATTCAAAACCTGAATCTTTTTGGTTTAAAGGTTTTGAAGATAAATCTACTCATTCCTTTTTATATAGACCGCTTGTTGAAAAATTTAGAAAACCACCGCTTTTTGTTAGAGCTCATAGTGGACCAACTTCATTTTTTGATGGATCTTATAATTCTGAAGTTCAATATTGGACGTCGAAGGGTTTTTTTGTCGCTGAAGTCAATTATGGAGGATCATCAGGATTTGGCAAAGCATATAGAGAGAGGTTGAATTATAAATGGGGTATTGTTGATTCTTATGATTGCAAAGCACTAGCTCTTGAATTGATTAAATCAAATCAAGTAGATAGTGAAAAAGTGGTAATTTTTGGGAATAGTGCTGGTGGGTTAACTGCCTTGAATTGTTTATTATATGGGTCTATTTTTACAGCAGCAATTTGTAAATATCCTGTTATTGATTTGAAGGATATGCATTACAACACTCATAGGTTTGAAAAAGATTATTTAAATTCTTTGGTAGGAAATTATGCAAAAAATCATTATGAATACATAAATAGATCACCGATAAATTATATCAACGAAATAAAAAAACCTATCTTATTGTTTCATGGAAAAAAAGATATAGTTATTTCTTATAAACAAACGTTAAAAATTCAAGAAATTTTGATTCAGAATAATAAATATTCAAAAGTTATTTTTTTTGATAATGAAGGGCACGGGTTTAAAAATATTGAAAATAAAGAAGTAGTAATGCAAAAATCTCAGGAATTTTTAAAAAATGCTTTGAATATTTAAGAATTGATTTTTAGAAAATCAATAGTATCTTTTAATTTTTCTATAAACATATCAATTTCTTCCTTATTGGTTGTGAAATTCATGCTGATTCTAGCTGTTGATTTAATTCCAATGTATCTGTGAAGAGGTTGACAGCAATGGTGTCCACTTCTGATGCAAATTCCTTTTGAATCAAGAATTTCAGCAATATCATTTGAATGTATATTATTTATATAAAAGGTGGCAAGTGAGGCTCTCTCTGGATCTATCTCGGGCGATGGACCTATGATTTCAATATTTTCTATTTGATTTAATTTTTCAAATAAATACTTAGTAATAGTCTTTTCATATTCATGAATTTCATTCAATCCAATATGGTTAATATAATTGATTGCTGCTGCAAGACCTATTGCTTCTGCAATGGCTGGAGTTCCAGCTTCAAATTTGTGTGGTAGCTCTGCCCAAGTACTTGTCTCTTCAAAAACATCTTGAATCATTTCGCCACCTCCAAAGAGAGGAGGAATTTTTTCTAGGATTTCTTTTCTTGACCAGAGGAAACCAATACCTGTAGGACCGCATAATTTATGTCCTGATCCAGCTAAAAAATCTATATTAAGATCAATCACATCCAGTTTTTGATGAGCCAAACTTTGGCATGCATCAATTAAAACTAAAGAACCTTTTTGTTTAGCTAATTTAGTTATTTCTTTGATTGGATTACAGCAACCTAGAGTATTACTAACATGAACAAGGCTAACAAGTTTAGTTCTAGATGTTAGTTTTGATTTAAAGTCGTCTATATCTAATTTCCCATCTTTATCTATACCTATAAATTTTAATTTGCATTTATTTTTTGCTGCAACCATTTGCCATGGAACAATATTGCTATGATGCTCCATTATTGATAAGAGAATTTCATCATTTTCTTTTAATGAATATTCGCCCCATGATCTAGCTACTAGATTGATTGCTTCAGTAGCATTTCTTGTGAAAATAATTTCTTTTGCTGAATTCGCTTTTATATATTGGCTAATTAAATATCGTGCATTTTCAAATTCTTCTGTTGCTTTAGCACTTAATTGATGAGCTCCTCTATGTACATTGGCATTAAAGTTTTTGTAATATTCATCAATTTTTTTTAAGACTTGTATTGGTTTTTGTGTGGTTGCAGCATGGTCTAAATAAATAATTTGCTCATTACTTTTTATGTTCTTATTTAAAAGAGGAAAGTCTTTTTTCGTTATTTCAGGAAAATTTTGAATCGTTTCCATTAATTCTCGTTTAAAAGTTTATCAAGCAAATCCCATTTATCTTTTGAAACGGGAATAAATGAAATTATTTCTTGAAAGTAAGAACTTAATTGTAGTTTACTTGCTTCTGTTAATGTGATACCTCTTGTACGCATATAAAAAAGTTCTTCTTCATTTAGTTGCGAAATTGTAGCTCCGTGTTTGCATTTGACATCATCAGCAATTATTTCTAATTGAGGTTTGGTATCTATTTGTGCGAGATTTGATAAAAGTAAATTTCTGCTTAATTGCGAAGCATCAGTTCTCTGGGCAATTTTCGGAACTTTTATTGATCCTTCAAATATTGCATGTGATTTATCATCAGCAAGTGATTTATTAATTTGATCTAGAAATCCATTTGGGCCATTAAATTCTATTTTTGCATAGGTTGAAATCTGCTCATCTTTTTTTGTTATTTGCATACCTTTGATATTTGTTTTAGCGTTTCCCGCAGATTGTTTAATACTAATTTCAAATCTCGCGTAATTGAATTTGAAATGTAACGATCCTAAGTTGTATAAACTATTTTTTTGTTGAATTACATTGAGAGAATTTAATAGATTGGATCTGTTTTCACCGTAAGAAACAACACCATGTTTTACGGAACTATTTTCTTTCAAGCAAAAGAAAGTTGATTGAGATAATGAAGAGTTTTCTTTACCAAGATTTACTTGTAATAATTCAACATCACAATTCTTTTCTAAAAATATTACGAGGGTTTTTGCGTTTAAAGAATTACTTGATGCTTGACTAAAAATTTCAATAGGAGGAATTTTTGTTCCATTTATTTTTAATCCCAAAATATTATTTTTACAACTTAAAGACAGATTTAGTAGGTCACTCCAATTTTCGTTTTGCTTAAAATAAGATATCTGTTCCTTGATATATTTTTGTAATTCATCCTCACTTAATTGCTGTATTGAATAATTTTTCTCTATGAATTTAATTTGGCAATTCTCACCAATTATTAATCTAATAGTACTTTGAGAATTTTTCGGATATGGCATATCAAATTTTGAATCTTTTTCATTAACTGAGTAATCTAAAAAGGTTGACAATTTTGATTTATTTGAAAGTCTCCATAGTTCACTTTTAGGATTAGGGAGAGGGCTTGATTGTAATTTATTAAGACAGATTTTTTGTATTTCTGTTAGGTTATCATCCGATTTATTAGTTTTTATTTTTTCAATAATTTCCATTTGTTTAGGTCTCTTTTATAAAGTTATCAGTCCATTCATAACCTTTTTCCTCAAGCTCTAGAGCAAGATCACTCTCACCAGTTTTTATGATTTGCCCGTCTGACATAACATGGACATAATTTGGTTTAATTTCATCTAATAATCTTTGATAGTGTGTAATAAGTATAATTCCAGTTTGTGCATTAGATATTTTTTTAATTCCTGATGCCACTATTCTTAGAGCATCGATATCTAGACCAGAATCGGTCTCATCTAATATTGCTATCTTGGGCTCAAGTAAAGCCATTTGCAGAATCTCATTTCTTTTTTTTTCACCTCCGGAAAAGCCTTGGTTTACACTCCTTGATAGGAATGCGTGATCCATTTTCACAATTTCTAACTTTTCTTTAACTAATTCTTCAAAATCAAAAGTATCCAATTCTTCTTTGTTGAGGAATTTTCTTCTAGCATTAGTTGAAACTCTAAGAAACTCAAGATTACTTACACCTGGAATCTCAATTGGATATTGGAAACCAAGAAAAATTCCTGATTGAGATCTTTCTTCAGGTTCTAGGGAGTTGATGTTTTCACCTAAAAATTTTATGTCGCCATTTGTAATATTATACGAGGGATGTCCTGCAATGATTTTCGAAAGAGTACTTTTGCCACATCCATTTCTTCCCATGATGGCGTGGATTTCTCCGGGATAGACAGTAAGCGAAACCCCTTTTAAAATTTGGAGATTATCAGTAGATGCAGAGAGATTTTCAACTTCTAAAATTGGATCTGATTCTTTCATTTTACTTTGCATATCAGCTTAGAAATTGATTAATTAACCTACTGATCCCTCTAGTTTAAGTGCCAGTAACTTATCTGCTTCAGCAGCAAATTCCATAGGTAATTGATTAAATACATCTCTGCAAAAACCGCTGACCATCATAGATACTGCCTCTTCAAATTCTATACCTCTGCTTTGGAGATAAAAAAGTTGGTCTTCTGAGATTCTACATGTACTTGCTTCATGCTCAATTTCAGAATTGGGTTGTTGAGATTTGATGTAAGGGAATGTATTTGCAGAAGCTTGATCCCCTATTAACATTGAATCACATTGACTGTAATTTCTTGATCCTGTAGCTTTTGTTCCCATTTTGACAAGACCTCTATAGCTATTTTTTGAGTTACCTGCACTAATACCTTTGCTAACAATAGTTGATTTGGTCTTAGGACCAATATGGATCATTTTTGTGCCAGTATCTGCTTGCTGAAGATTATTGGTGAGAGCCACTGAATAAAATTCTCCTACAGATTCTTCCCCTAAAAGAAGACAGCTGGGATATTTCCATGTAATTGCAGACCCTGTTTCAACTTGAGACCAGCTAATTTTACTTCTTTTACCTAAACATTTTCCTCTCTTGGTGACAAAATTAAAAATTCCGCCAATACCTTCCTCATCACCTGCATACCAATTTTGCACTGTTGAATATTTTATTGAGGCGTCGTCTAATGCTATAAGCTCTACAACTGCAGCATGTAGGGTATTTGTATCAA
>QCCD01000006.1 GCA_003281405.1 Prochlorococcus sp. AG-347-K16
AGCCAGTTCTAATTGAAGTTTTTCTAACTTCAGAACTAATTTCTAGTTCCCATTGTTTTTTATCAATTTTCTTTAAATCTATTAATTCTGTTTTGTATCTAATTTCAACATTTTTGTTTAAGGAAACTAATGACAAATACTCTTTAGTTAAAGCCTCAAAATTAATATCAGTTCCTCTGCCTATTCTGGTAGCAGCAATTTGAGTAGATGGATTTCTATCTTTTGTTATTAGAGGAGCCCATGATGAAATTTCATCAAAAGATGTAGAAAATTCCATATCGATAAATTCAGGATTTTCGGTCATTTTCTGAAATCTTTTTTTTAAAAAAGAAATATTATCCTGACCAGACACAAAGCTAATATGAGGAATAAATTTTAGAAACTTCTTAATATCAATTTTCCCTGCTTCATACAATGAGGCCCATAAAGACATGGATGTTTCAAAAGAACGATTTATTGAGAGCGCTTTATCTATTTTTAGATTTCCTTTTTCATCTAAAGGGGTATAGTTTAATTCGCAATTAGCCGCATGTCCTGTACCTGCATTATTAAAAGCGCCAGTACTTTCACTCCCTGGAGCATTTAATTTTTCTATAATAAGAAATTTTGTATCTGGTAAAACTTCTGAAATTAGGAGGGCTAAAGTACTACTCATTATCCCTCCTCCTACTAAGACTGCATCAAAGTAGCTATTGTCATTAGTGGGATTTTTAGATGAAGTCACAACAGAAAATTATCTTTTTTGCAATTAATCAGATTTCTTTCTAGGCTTATTATAAAGTTAATCCAAAATTATGAGTACTGAAACACTCTCGCTGACAAACGAAAATGTAGAAAAAGTCCTTGACGAGCTAAGACCTTTTTTAATTTCAGATGGAGGTAATGTAGAGATTGCAGAAATAGATGGTCCAATTGTCAAAGTCAGACTTCAAGGAGCATGTGGTAGTTGCCCAAGTAGCACTATGACTCTCAAAATGGGTATTGAAAGAAAGTTAAAAGAAATGATTCCTGAAATAAGCGAAGTTGTCCAGGTTTTATAAAAATTTTTTTACTGAAATATATTATTTAGTTTTTAATTCCTTCAACAAAGATGATTCCATATCAAGGCAATCAATTGGAAGTCCTTGACCAATAGCGATTAAAAGAGGTGCAAGAATTCCTAAAGTAAAAACTAAATTTGATTGGCTTACATCATATTTACTCAAAGTAAAAGTTATCAAATAAATAATTGAAAAATAAGCATGTAGTGAAAAAAATTCTTTTGGCTTTAACACTGGCCACCTTAAAGTATTTCCCAAGAAATATAAAAAACCTGTCATAAATAAATAGTTACATGAAGATTAAACCAAATATAAACATAATCCTTTTTAGAGACTATTTATAAAAAAATTTACCTAAGATAATAATTAAAAAAATATTAAATCTTCGTTTCTATTTGTAAAAGCTAGACATGCAGTTAAAAATACGCTTATAATAATTTTGTAGCAACCGCTACTTTTTCGTTCACCCTCATTTGAGGGCGCAGTTCGAGTCATACCATGGAACGGGGGATGGCCGTGTTGTCACATCGAAACATGACTACTTTAACTTACAGAGGTAAAAACTACGTTCAAAACAAAGAAGCTGCTAAAAAGCAACTTGTTGAACTTACCTACAGAAGAAACGTATACACCAACAGAATGGATGACGCTTCTTCAAGTAATGAAAAAGCAGAATTAAATTACAGAGGTGTTAATTACACTAAATAATTTAATTAAACAAATTAAAAGCCCCTTTTTCAGGGGCTTTTTTTTTGGCTATATTTATCAAGAGTCCTTTAAAAAATATGTCTGAAAGTTGCTGTAATACAAACACATCGAATAAAGCATCTAATCAATTCGATCATAAAGATGCGATTCAAGAAAGATATGGTTCAGCCGCACTTGAAAAAGAAAGCTGTCTTTGTACACCAGTTGGTTTTAATCCCGTTTTACTTGAAGCAATTCCTCAAGAGGTTATAGAAAGAGACTATGGATGTGGTGATCCAACAAAATATGTTCAAAAAAATGATATAGTCTTAGATCTTGGAAGTGGTAGCGGCAAAAATGCTTTTATTTGTGCCCAAATTGTTGGAAAAGAAGGGAAAGTTATTGGAGTTGATCAGAATCCTGACATGCTTTGTTTATCAAGATCAGCCTCTAAAGAAGTTACAAAAAATATAGGTTTTAACAATACAGAATTTCTTGAAGGATCAATTGAAAAACTTGATGAAATAGATGAAGATTTAAATCCATTAATCGCCGACAAATCAGTCGATATTATTTTAAGTAATTGCGTTTTAAACTTGGTAAGTCCAGAATCTAGAAATAACCTTCTAAGAAATATAAAAAGAGTTTTAAACGATAATGGAAGAATTGCAATTAGCGATATTGTCTCTAACAAAAAAGTACCTTTAAGATTGCAAAATGATCATGATCTATGGACAGGATGTATTAGTGGAGCATGGTATGAACCAGACTTTATAAGTGATTTTAAAGAACTAGGATTTAAAAATTTAGAATTTGCAGAAAGAAGTGCTGAACCTTGGAAAGTAATTGAGGATATTGAATTTAGAACAGTAACTTTAGTGGGCAATATTTAAAAAATTCAAGAGTTTAAAATATAAATTTCCATGAGAAATAATCTAAGAGATCAAATACCCGCATTAAAAAATAAGTATTATTTCAACTATGGCGGTCAAGGACCATTACCAAAATCTTCTCTAGAAGCAATAGTTAAAACTTGGGAAATTATCCAAGATTTAGGACCATTTACTAATGATATGTGGCCTTTTATTTATAAAGAAATATTTACCACAAAAAGAATCATTGCACAAAAATTAGGTGTCAATTCAAAGAATGTAGCTCTTACCGAAAACATCTCTTCTGGTATGATTTTGCCCTTCTGGGGAATAAAAGTAAAAGAGGGAGAAGAGTTGTTAATAAGTGACTGTGAACATCCTGGAGTAGTGGCTGCAAGTCGTGAATTTTGCAGGAGAAATAAATTAATATTCAAAATTTTGCCAATCCAAAAAATTAAAAATCTAAACGATGAAAATATAATTTTAGAGATTTTGAAAAATCTAAATAGTAAGACTAAGATCCTAATTATTTCTCATATCTTATGGAACTTTGGATATAAAATCCCTTTAAAAAAAATTTCTATCGAATTAAAAAATAATCGAGAAGATTCTTATTTACTTGTTGATGGAGCCCAAACCTTTGGTCACATAAATATTGAAAAAGAAGTTTTTTATTCCGATTTATATTCAATAACTTCTCATAAATGGGCATGTGGACCAGAAGGACTTGGAGCCATTTATGTCTCAGATAGATTTATTCATGAAACAGATCCAACAATAATTGGTTGGAAATCATTAAAAAAAGAACAAGGTATTTATGAGCCTTCAGATAATCTTTTTCATGATGATGCAAGGAAATTTGAAATAGCTACCTCTTGTATTCCTTTACTTGCTGGGCTTCGGAATTCTTTAGATCTTTTGGATAAAGACTGCCATGAAAAAGAAAAAAACAAAAATATCAAAAAATTAAGTGGAAAACTTTGGGATGAATTAAATCAATCAAAGGGTGTTAAATTAGTTTTAGAAAAAAAATATTTAAATGGGATTGTTAGTTTTAATATCGAAAATATTAAAGATAAGGATAAATATGTAAAGAAACTTGGAGAAAAGAAAATTTGGATTAGAGTTTTAGAAGATCCAAAATGGTTTAGAGCATGCGTACATCAAATGACTACAGAAGCTGAGATTGATTTACTTGCTAGAGAAATAAAAAAAATATTGACTTAAAGATCTATTGATATAAAAAAAATTTAGTTTACCAAGGTATCTCCAAGTTGTCCCATGCAATAAATTTTCCTGTAGATTCTGGTGATTGATTTTTAATAATATTTATCAGGAATTGGGAGGATTTTTCTTTACTAAATAATTTATGTTCTGGAACAAATTTATGAAAAGGTCTAGATAAATCAGTATCTACTGTTCCTGGATGAAGCAATGTGATAACAGCCTTTGGGAAACGTCTAGCCCATTCAATACTTAAAGATTTAAAAAACTGATTTTGCGCAGATTTTGCAGCTCTATATGAATACCAACCTCCAGTTTGATTATCACCAATGCTACCAACTCTTGCACTTATACTTGCAAAATTAAAATCGCAATCTTTTGGTATAAATTCTTCAATCGCTTTAGCTAATAAAATAGGAGAAAAGGCATTTATTGAAAAACTTTCCATCATATTCTTTTTATCAAGATGTTGTAGTCTTTTTTCTGGTTGAAGCGAATCACTATGAAGTCTACCTGTAGCATTAACAACTAGCCTTAATTTTGAAGGATGATTTGATATTTTATTTTTCAACTGCAAAAGGGATTGAGAATCCTCTATATCTAATTCCCAAAAAGGATTAAATTCACTTTTTCTTCCACACAAAACAACATCTAAATCTTTTTCACTTTCATTCAGATCTTTAGCTAGTTGTGTTCCAATTCCACCTGCGCCTACAACTAAGGCTAAGCCTTTCATTTTATTAAAAATAACTCCATTGATTCTAAGAAACTTTTCTTGTGATTTGCGTAAAAATCTTCCTTATTTGATTAGGAAATTTTATTGAGATTTATTTTTTTCTTTTAATAATTTATAAGCTATTTTTCTATCATCAAAATTAATAACTTTATCATTGAGAATTTGGTAGTCTTCATGTCCTTTTCCTGCAATTAAAATAATATCTTTTTTTTTGGCAAATTTAATAGATTCATTTATTGCTTTAAATCTATCAATTTCAATTGTTATTTTTTCTCTTTTTTTTATACCCATCAAAATATCATTCACTATCTTTTGGGGTTCTTCTGATCTTGGATTATCTGAAGTTATAAAAAGTTGATCAGACAACTCTTCAGCTATTGATCCCATTAAAGGCCTTTTACTACGATCACGATCTCCTCCACAGCCAAAAACAGTTATTAGTTTCCCTTCACAAAGTTTTTTAATTGATTGCAAAACTTTTTTTAATCCATCAGGAGTGTGGGCATAATCAACAATTACTGTTGGAAGAGATCTTGAAACGTCATTATCATCAATCTGTATTTTCTCCATTCTCCCAGGAGCACCAGGGAAAGATTGTATTAGCTTTGATAAATCTTTTAAAGAAAAATTCAGTTTATACAAAATTGTTATTGCTTGAATAGCATTCATTAAATTAAATTCACCAACAAGTGGAACAAACAGTTGAATTTTTTCCCTAGGTGTATGAAAAATACAAGTGGAACCACTTTCAGTAAATTTTTTATCTGTTACGAAAAAAAAATCATTATTTTCAAATTCACTTTCAGTAATCTTTGTAGACACTAATGAAGATCTTTTTTCAAGATCAGACGATAATTTAGATATCCAATGGTCATCGTGATTTAATACAGAAATTCCATCCTTTTCTCTTAAATAAGGCGGGAAAAACAATTTTCTTTTTGTTTGAAAATAAGATTCCATATCTGAGTGATAATCAAGATGATCTTGAGTTAAATTAGTAAAAATAGCCGCCTCAAATTCGCATCCTGATATCCTCTTTTGAGCAATAGAATGAGAACTTACCTCTAATATCGCGAATTCAGATTCAGCCTCAACAGCAGCATTTAATTTCTTTTGAAGTTTATCGGCGAAATCAGTTGTATGAGAAGCCACTTCTGAGAAGCCAGGCCATCTATTAAACAAGGTCCCAAATAATGCAGTCTTTTTCCCTAATTTTTTTAAAAGATATTCCAATAAGAAAGTAATTGTCGTTTTTCCATTAGTACCAGTAACACCAATGAGTTTAAGTTTTCTTGAAGGCCTATTCCAAAACTCAGCGACAATTTGACCAAAAATATAATCTAAATTATCCTCAATAACCAAAATCCTTTCTCGATCAATAGATCCAATTCTCTCTTTTGCAGCAGACCCAATAATGGCAGCCTCCGCGCCATTTTCAATTGCCTCAATACAAAATTTTCCTCCATCGACATTTAAACCAGGCATTCCTAAAAATAAAGTTCCTTTTTGTACTTCTTTAGAGTTAAAAGAAATATTATTGATTTCATGATCGATTAAATCTAATGAAGGAATAATTCCTACTAAATCTAAAAGTTTATGTAATTTTATAGATCTCATATAAAAAAAATTATTTCTCCAGAATGGTACTAATATTTTTTTTAAACCAATTCTTTAATTGATCATCTTTTAATCTTGGAGAAATGCGAGGCAATTCTATGATCTCCTCAAACCTAATTCTTTCAATAGCAATAACAGGTACTTCATAATCATATTTTTTATATTTATCTTTATATAAATCGACCCTATCAATATCAATTTCTTTAAGCTCTTCTAGATTAGGGAATAACTCATTAAGATTTATTTTTGCCAGTTTGTTTTTTAATGAATCACAAAGGCAACATCCCTGCCTAACAAAAATAAATATTTTCATTCATTTAGTCAGGCACAGGGTCACATCCACAGGGAGTTAAAGGATGACATCTGCTTAATCTTTTTAAAGTTAACCACCCTCCCTTCCAAGGACCATGTCTAGTAATTGCCTCGTATCCATAAGAGCTGCAACTTGGAATAAATCTGCATCTTGGTCCAAAAAAAGGAGAAAACCACTTTTGATAAAACGAAATCATAAAAAGAAGTATAGAAGTAATTGATTTATTAATAGTTTTGAACACTTTAATGATGTAAAATAATATTTCCAGTAGTAATTAGTTTAATTGAATTTAATCAATTATCCAATTTATTGCAAATTTCTATTGAATTTAAAATTATGTCAAGATACCGCGGCCCCAGATTAAGGGTTACGCGTCGCTTGGGAGAACTACCAGGTCTCACCAGGAAAGCTTCAAAGAAGTCTAATCCTCCAGGTCAGCACGGCCAAGCCCGTCGCAAGCGATCAGAATATGCAATTCGTCTAGAAGAAAAGCAGAAACTTAGGTTTAATTATGGAGTTTCTGAAAAACAACTAGTTCGTTATGTAAAAAAAGCTAGAGCTCAAGAAGGATCTACAGGAACTAACCTACTAAGACTTTTGGAAAACAGACTTGATAATGTTTGTTTTAGATTAGGTTTTGGAGGTACCATTCCAGGCTCAAGACAATTAGTAAATCATGGCCATGTAACCGTTAATGGAAAGGTTCTTGATATTGCTGGTTATCAATGCAAATCAGGCGATGTAATCGGAATTAAAGAAAACAAAGCAAGCAAAAAACTTGTTGAAGTTAATATAGAATTCCCTGGCTTAGCAAATGTTCCACCTCATCTTGATTTAGACAAACCTAAATTAACGGGAAAAATAAATGGGAAATGCGATAGAGAGTGGGTGGCTCTTGAAATAAACGAACTACTAGTTGTTGAATATTATTCAAGAAAAGTTTAATACTACTTTTCTTTGGATTATTAAATCTCTCATTAAAAAAAATGAGAGATTTAATTTAATTCTTATTTTTAAAAATAATGGGAAATAAGGAAAATAATATCAAAAAGCCAGGTTTTAAGACCCTATCTATTCACCATGGGGAAACATTTGCAGAAGAAACTGGATGCGTTATGCCTCCTATTTTTTCTACATCCACTTTTAAACATGGAAATAAAGATAATTTCGACTACACCAGATCAGGCAATCCAAACTTTAGAATTCTAGAAAGCGTCCTTAAATCAATAGAAGATTCTAAATACTGTACAGTTTTTGGATCTGGAATTAGTGCGGTAACTGCAATTTCATCAACACTAAAATCAGGTGACAAGATACTCTGCGAGTCAAATCTCTATGGTTGTACAGTGAGGATGTTCGAAAAAGTTTTCAAGAAATTTGGGCTAGAAGTTTTATACACAGATTTTACAAACGAAAATAATATCAAAAAGATTTCATACTTCGAGCCAACCTTGATATGGCTAGAAAGTCCAACTAATCCACTTTTGAAGGTACTTGATATTAAGGCGATTTGTGATGAAGCGAATAAACTACAAATCCCAGTAGTAGTAGACAACACCTTTTCAACGGCACTTATTCAAAAACCATTGGACCTTGGTGCAACACTATCACTCGTAAGCACAACAAAATTCATTAATGGACATAGTGATGCACTTGGTGGAGCAGTACTTACAAATAATGAGGTATGGAATAATAAGATGCTTTTCTCTCAAAAAGCTCTAGGGCTTCAACCATCTCCTTTTGATAGTTGGCTCATTACGAGAGGAGTAAAAACTCTTCCTTTAAGAATCGAACAACAAACGCAAAGTGCAAAATTAATTTCTGAAGAATTAGACAATCATAAAATAATTAGTAAAGTAATTTATCCTTTTAATCAAAAACATCCGCAATTTAATTTAGCAAAATCGCAAATGCGATCTGGAGGTTCGATGATCACCATAAAATTAAATTTAAATAAAGAGGATACTTTTAAATTTTGCAAATCACTCAAATATTTCTCGCTAGCAGAAAGCCTTGGAGGAGTTGAAAGTTTAATTTGTCACCCCGCAACAATGACTCATGCTTCTGTTGATGATGAAACAAAAAATCTTTTAGGGATAAATGATGCTCTTGTCAGATTATCGATTGGATGTGAAGAAACAAACGATTTAATCTCAGACATATTATTTGCTTTAAATAAATTCTGAAAATTGAGAGATTTACTTAAAAACCCTATATGGAAAAATTTAGAGTTGGGATATTCTATTCCTGACAGTATTCATGCTGTTTCTGTAGCATTACCAACTTGGAATGATGTAATAAATTACGAGGAAAAAAATCAAGTATGCATGAATTTATTGAAGTCCATTTACCCAAGATTCGGGCTAAACCCCATAGTGAAAAGATTATGTGAAAAAGTAAAAAAGGAAAATTATTACAACAATAAAAGTATCTGGCCATATCCGAATGAAAGCATAGCTTTTAAAGCTAAAAAATACATTGATAGAAATACTTCTGAAAAATTCTCATTAATTGAAAAAAGAGATAATCTAGCTTTCTTAATAACTGAAAAAGAAGGCAGTATTTATGCAAAATCTTTTTGGCAACATACTGGTCTTGGCATATCTTCAAGGGCTGCTGCTATAGAACTAGGTCTTGAAGATTGCCCCCCAAAATCTTACGTAAATGAATGTTCTCAAAGAATAAAAAATAGAATTTCTAAATCTACAAAAATTAACTCTAATGATATTCACTTAACTTCATCTGGCATGTCTGCATTGCATACATCATTAGAAATCATATATAAATTATTTCCAGCTAAACCAACACTACAAATTGGTTTCCCATATGTAGATGTACTGAAATTACCAATGAATATCTTTTATGGAGCCAAGTTAATTACAGAAGAAAATTGCGAGGATATTGAATTAGAAATCAAAAGCATAAATCCATCAGCATTAATTATTGAACTACCGAGTAATCCAATGCTCAAATGTGTAAACATTAAAAAAATTTCAAAAATAGCTAAAAAGTTAAATATCCCATTAATTGTTGACGATACGATTGGGTCAAATTTAAATATAAATTCCCTAGAACATGCAGATATAGTTTTTACTTCACTTACAAAAATTTTTTCAGGTAGTGGTGATATTCTTGCGGGATCATTAATACTAAATCCAAAAAGCAAATGGATTGATCAATTTAGAAATGCATTAAACGACATTAATCTTCCAACACTTTCCGATGGAGATAAAGTTTATCTAGAGAAAGTTAGTAGAGATGTAAATCAAAGAGTTTTTGAACAAAATAAAGCATGTTTAGAATTAAAAAAAAGATTAGAGACCCATAGCGAGATTAAAAATATTTACCATCCTGAAAATTGTCCAAATTTTAATTCTTTACTTACTTCTGATGGAGGGTACGGCTGCTTATTATCATTTGAATTAAATGGAGGATTGAACAAAGCTAAAAAATTTTATGATTCTCTTCAAGTATCTAAAGGACCTAGTTTAGGTACAAAATTTACTCTAGTTTGTCCTTATGTTTTACTAGCTCATTATGACGAGTTGGATTGGGCTGAAAGTTTTGGTATACCATCGCACCTTATTAGAGTATCAGTTGGATTAGAAGACCAAGATCAATTGTGGAAAAGCTTTTCTGAAGCACTAAATAATTTCTAAATTCCTAGTATTTACCGTATAGAAACTTATGTACTCTTTTTCTGAATAATAGTTAGTATTAGAATATATTTTCTCAATATATAAATGGCAAAAATTTATGAGGACAACAGTTTTGCTATTGGAAACACTCCATTAGTAAAATTAAAATCAGTTACTAAAAACGCGAAAGCTACAGTACTTGCAAAAATTGAAGGTAGAAACCCCGCTTACAGTGTCAAATGTAGGATTGGCGCGAACATGATCTGGGATGCAGAGAAAAGTGGGAAGCTTACAAAAGACAAAACTATTGTAGAGCCAACTTCTGGAAATACAGGAATTGCTCTAGCTTTTACTGCTTCAGCAAGAGGTTATAAACTCATCCTTACAATGCCAGAATCCATGTCAATTGAAAGAAGAAGGGTTATGGCAGTTTTGGGTGCTGAAATTGTTTTAACAGAGGCATCTAAAGGTATGCCTGGAGCAATAGCTAAGGCTAAAGAAATTGCAGAAAGTAATCCCTCTCAATATTTCATGCCAGGTCAATTTGATAATCCAGCAAACCCTGAAATTCATTTCAAAACTACTGGACCAGAAATCTGGGATGATTGCGATGGTGAAATTGATGTCTTAGTCGCAGGGGTTGGAACTGGCGGTACAATTACGGGAGTTTCAAGATACATTAAGCAAGAAAAGGGTAAAAATATTACTTCTGTAGCTGTAGAACCCTCACATAGTCCTGTTATTACACAAACGATGAATGGAGAAGAGGTTAAATCTGGACCACATAAAATTCAAGGAATTGGAGCAGGATTTATTCCCAAGAACCTTGACTTATCAATTGTCGATAAAGTTGAACAGGTGACAAATGACGAGTCAATCGAGATGGCTCTTAGATTAGCAAAAGAAGAAGGTCTATTAGTAGGAATATCTTGTGGAGCTGCTGCCGCTGCTGCTGTTAGATTAGCTGAACAAGATGAATATGCGGGGAAAACTATTGTAGTTGTTCTACCTGATTTAGCAGAGAGATATTTATCATCAATTATGTTTACTGAAGTTCCAAGCGGAATCATTCAAGAACCAGTCAAAGCCTAAATCTATTTTTTCTCCAGTAATGAATCTGGTGAAATATACATCGCATCGCCATAAGAGAAAAATCTAAATTTTTCTTTTATGGCTTTTTTATACAAATCTAATAATCTTTCTCTACCAATCATTGCACTTACTAAAAGTAATAATGAACTTTTAGGAAGATGAAAATTAGTTAATAACCCATCAACTACCTTAAATTTATAACCTGGCTTAATTACTAAATCCACGTATTTCGCAATGGGAACATAGTCATTAATTTCATGAGAATAACAACTTTCAAGAGCTCTTACGCTAGTTGTACCAATAGCAATTATTTTTCTATCTGTTTTCTTTATTCTTTTTATTTCCTCCACTACTTCCTTATTAACACTTACCCATTCTTTATGAAGTTTTAAGTTACTTAAATCTTCTTGATCAATTGGTTTGAATGTTCCATAACCCACGTGCAAAGTTATCGGTAAGATTATAACTCCTTTTTTTTTTAGATTGGAAATAAGACTTTTGCTTAAGTGTAAACCAGCTGTTGGTGCAGCAACTGCCCCCGGATTAGTTGCATACTCAGTTTGATAACTTTTCTCATGAAAAGATTCTTCTTCGAAATTTTTTATATAAGGAGGAAGAGGGATTTCCCCGTATTTATCAAGAAGTTCATTCATTGAATTGAGACAAGTTATATTTTCCGGAAAGTTAATAAATCTCCCTCCAGTTTCCTCATCAACTCCATCAACAATCAAATTAATTTCTTGTGCTAAAGGAGATTTTGATTTTAATTTTAATTTTCTATTTATTTTTAACTTTTTCGCTGGCTTTGCCAAACATAACCAAACACATTCATGGGATCTTTCTAAAACTAATAATTCGACTAATGTCTTATTTTCTAATTCAACCTTTAACCTAGCTTTCATAACTTTAGTATTATTTACAACTACAAGATCCCCTTCTCTAAATTCATCTAAAAGATTCTTGGTAAATTTATTAGTTGAGCAGTCTTTTTCTAAAACACTATTTCTAACTATCATCAACCTTGATTCATGCCTAATTGCAGAAGGTTTACTAGCAATTAATGAAGGATCAAGTAAATAATCATAAGCTTCAAGCTTATAATCTCTTTCTTCATTATTAATTTGAGAAATCAATTAAATTTAGGAGACGAGAGTCTCTGGTTCATTTTCAATCAGGGAAGCCAATTCTTTTAAGAATGAAGCTCCATCAGCTCCATAGATCACTCTATGATCAGCTGTTAGATTCACTTGCATTATTTTTTTAACAGATATTGAACCATCACTATTAGCAACAACGGTTGGTTTCGATGATGCTATGGCTAAAATAGCACCGGTACCTGGAGGAAGAATTGCGTCAAATCTATCAACACCAAACATACCAAGGTTAGATAAGGTAAACGTTCCCGTTGAGTATTCATCTGGTTCTAATTGTTTTGATCTCGATCTTTTTACGAGATCTTTCCATTCCCTAGATAATTCAAATAAATCAGTATTGCATGGTTCTTTTAATACTGGAGTTATTAGTCCCCCATCTTCCATTGCAACAGCAACAGCAATATTTATATTTTCTGGATAAGAAATTCCATTTCCTGAAAAGCTTGAGTTAACTTGAGGATGTTTCTTTAGTGTCTTTGCAACTGCCTTTACAAGTAAAGCAGTCATAGTAACTCCGTTCTGTTTTACCTTTTTGTAGAAATTATCTAATTTATCTGTATTGATAGAGTAACCCACCCTAAAACATGGAACATCTAAACTAGATTCCATATTTTTATTTACCGCTTTTTGAAGAGTATTAAATTGAACTGTTTCTCCAGGATTACCAAAACTATTTCCTGAAGTTTCTGGTTTACTTTCAACTCCCAAATTTGCACCAGGAATACTTGCAGGAGAAGCACCTTCTCCTATCCATGGTATAGAAACAGGTTGGCCTTTAGCTTTTAAAATATCATCGGCTTGAATCCTTCCGTGAGGGCCAGATCCATGAACCTTTGCCAAATCAACACCCATTTGAGAAGCTAGTTTTTTAGCTCTTGGAGATGCAATTATCCTCGAAGAAACATTACTTGTTGCGGCATTTGTTTGATCAACATTAAAAGATGGGACAGGCTTTTCACTCTTTAAGACGACTTCTTCAGCTTCTTTCTTAATATTTTCAGTCAGGACTACTGGTTTTTCTTCAGTTTTATTGCTTACCAATTCAAGTTGGTCTGAAGTTGAGACTTCGGGTTGATTTCCTTTATTTTGTTCTTGGACAGAAGCTATCTCATCCTCATTTTCTACAATGAGGCCGATAGTTTCTCCAACAGGTGCAGTGCTGCCGGCAGGCATTAAAACTGCTGCAAGATATCCATCTTGAAAAGATTCAACATCCATATCTGCCTTATCAGATTCAACAACCAAGACAGATTCTCCTCTTTCAACCTTATCTCCCGGATTTTTCAACCATTCCACAATCTTGCCCTCCGTCATAGTAGAACTCAAGGCAGGCATGAATATTTCGTGAGACATAGGAATTAGTTATAGCAATGGTTTTCAAGGACTGTCTACCAAAGTGTCTACTATTTATGAGGTTAGACGCCTTTTAAACACTTGTTATTATTATACGAAATCTTGTTCTCAGTGGAAACTCTTAAAACTTAAGAAAGTAATAATTTAGATCGATTAGAATTTATAATTTTTCGCAATATAAGATTTACTTATTTTTATCAAAAATACTAAATCTTTTTATTTAATTATTATCTATAGATTGAATAACTCCATCTTTAACAGTAATTGAGACTTGCATTTTTTCAATAAGATTGTCGCCCACAGTGACATCACAGACACTATCAACTTGTCCTTGATCAACTATTTCGTCCATTTTTAATTCACGAACTTGACTCTGTTGTTTAAGAAGATTTCTTTTTTGTTCTTCAATTTCATTTCGTTTTGCTGCGACTTGTTGTTGCACCTGACTAACCTGTTCTTGAACCCTTGGATCTAGGGGATTAACCGATTGGGATCTAATATTATTTACTATTTGCTGCCCCTCTTGCTCCAGTTGCGATAATTGCTGATCAATGTTTGAAATTGCTTTACTTAATTCTTTTTCAGCATCTTCCTTCCAAGTTGGTGTAACTACAGCTTTAATAGCTATTGAGCGCTTTATAGATATTGAGTTTTTTGTTTCCATAAAAAATTAAATTACCTTTTTAATATAGATAGAACAAATCAAATTTTCTTACTAAATTTGTTTTCATACATATTTTCTATTTGTAATGAATACTTTTTTTCTATTTCTTTTCTTTTTTGTTTAAGAGTTTGTGTTAATAACCCATTTTCTATAGTAAAGGCATCAACAAAATAACAATCTAATATTTGTTCTTCTGATCTTGCTCCTAATCGACTTTTAAGCAAATTATTAATTTGTGATTTGAAAAATTTACCAATTTTCTTATTCAGGTTTAATTTTGAAAGGTCTTCTTCCAAAAACTTGCTTTTAACCAATTCGACATTAGGAACTACAAGGGCTGTTAAACATTTCTTATCTTGTCCTACTAATTGAATCTGATTAATAAATTCAGAACTAAGAATTTCAGTCTCAAGCGGATTCGGTTCTATATTTTCACCACTTGATAGCACTATTGTATCCTTGGCTCTTCCTGTTATAAAGAGAGAACCATTTTGTATTAGAAAACCTAAATCACCAGTATCAAACCAACCATCCTTGGATAAAACATCATTTGTAGCTATTTCATTATTAAGATAACCTTTCATTACTTGCGGCCCCCTAACAAGAATTTTCCCGACTTCTCTGAACTTCAGAATCTTTTTTTTATCATCATTCACTATTTTAATTTCAGTAAATGAAAGAGGCTGCCCAGATGATCCTCTAACATTTAATTCTCTTCTCCTACAAGTTAATACTGGACTAGTTTCTGTGAGTCCATATCCCACCAAAACATCCACACCTAAAGATTCAAAAAAAAGATCTACATGTTCTGGCAATGCACCTCCACCATTAATGGGAAATTTCAGTTTTTCTCCGCATAGTTGTCTAAGAATATTCGGCCATAAAAAAATAGTAGACAATTTATGTAAAGGATATCGGCTAATAACAGAACCCAGTAAGGGGATTTTTGATTTAAAAGTTATTTGATTTATATCTATATTTCTTATCTTTCTAAGACTTCTTTTGAAAACCGAACTATTGCTTATCAAAAACTTAATAAGTTTTTGCTTTTTGGAAGGCATTTTTTTCAAAGCCTGAAAAAAACCATCATGTATTGCTTCCCATAGTCTCGGTACAGTAGCCATGACAACAGGTTTTATTTGTGTAATATCATCTTTAAGAAATTTTGGAATTGTATAGTATTGAGAACAACCGCATGAAAAAAAGAAGTATTCAGCACTTCTCTCATAAGAATGCCAGATAGGTAAAACGCTCAATACAGAGGTCCCTGGTTCTGGATCAGCGATATAGGCTAAATTGATTATTTGATGTAAAAAATTTGCATGAGTCAAAGGCACACCTTTAGGTTTTCCAGTCGTCCCAGAAGTGTAAAGAATAGTAGCGACATCATCAATTTCTGGATTAAATTTTTCAAGATTATTATTTTGTGAATTTTCTTTTTCTACTGAACTTATGAATGCACTCCAACTTATTAAACTTTCAAATTCTTCATCTTCTAAATTGATTATAAATTTCAGTCTTTTTTTTAATTCTTCTTTGTTGTTTAACTTTAGCCAAATATCCTTAGATTGAACTATTAGTCCTACTGAATTAGAATGCCCAATAATATAGTCTAATTCTACTGAAGGAGAATTAATACCTCTCACTGCATTTATAGCCCCTAAACGCATTAAGCCTTGATCTACTGCTAGCCATCTTGGAGAATTTTCAGATATAACAGTAACTACATCCCCCTTTTTTAAACCATAATTTTCGAAAGAAAAAGAGACTTGTGTTATTAAATCAGCCAGCTCAGAATAAGAAAATTTTTCTTTGTATTTCCCTCTTAAATCGGAAACAGCTATAGTATCACCACATTTAAATTTTAATTTTTCCCAAATTTGATCTATATGATCAAGGTTCTTAATAAAATCTCTATTTTTGGCAAATATATTTTTTTTAGAAAGAGGTTTGGCTGCAGGCCAATACGCTAAATCACCCATATTAAATTGATTTTGAAATTTTAATTTCTATTTTGATATAAAATCAAAATTAAATTCTTCCTCGATGGTTTTTTTAACAATTCTCTTGACTTCTTGAATATTTAAATTTTTGTTGTAATCAATCATATTTGCCATAAGACAATTTTCTATTCCGCAAGGAACAATCTTATTAAAGTTTTCTAATTCGCAGTCAATATTTATTGAAAATCCATTTATCGTAATCCATCTTTTACACCCAATTCCAATTGATGCGATTTTCTTATTTCCTATCCAAACACCCGTAAACCCTCTTCTAGAGTGACAATCTATATTAAAAGCTCCAAGGATTTTTATAATAATTTCTTCAATTTTTCTTAAGTACCAATTTAAATCTTTATTAAAATTTTTCAAATCTAAAACCAAATACGTTACTAATTGTCCTGGCATATGACAAGTTACCTCACCACCTCTATCAATCTTAAAAACATCATATTTAGCATCATTTAGAGAAAATAGTAAATTATCGTAATTAGATCCTCGCCCCAATGTATAACAGAGTTGATGCTCCCCTATCCAAATAAAATCAGGGTTAGAATTATCTAAAATCAATGCCTCCTGATATTCTTTTTGTAATTTATAAACATCATTAAAAGAAGAAATATTATCAGGTTGTTTAATTATTGCTGTTCTATTATCCATATTTAAGTAGATTTAGAAAGTAAGTAAATATTTTTAGATTTGTTATGAAAATTTTAATCCATGGGAAAAATCTTGAGCTCACTGGAGCATTAAAAGAATATACTGAGGCAAAGATAGAAAAAGCAACACATCACTATAAGGATATCGTTAAAGAAGCTGACATACACCTTTCAATTGAAAAGAATCCAAGAGTCTCGTTCCAAACTGCAGAAGTTACTATTTTTGCAAATGGTACCGTAATTAGAGCTGAAGAAAAAACTGAAAATCTATACTCAAGCATTGATTTAGTTTCAAATAAACTTTGTAGAAAATTACGCAAATACAAAGAAAGAACCAATAAAACAATTCATAATAAACAATTTAAAAATAAAGATTCTTTACCAATTGAAAGTATGGAATCAAATTTTTTAGATAAAGCTTTTTTTAAAGAAGGAATTGAAGCGAGTCTTCCTGAGCCATCTATAAAAAATAAATACTTTGAAATGACTCCAATTTCATCAGACGAAGCAAGAAAACAATTAGATCTAATTGATCATGATTTTTATGTTTTTCGAAACAAGAAAAATAATGACCTTCAAGTTATATATAAAAGAAATCATGGAGGTTATGGACTGATTCAATCTAAATAAATTTTAAATGCCCAATATTGAATACGAATTAAACGAGAAAATTCATGCGATTATTATTAACCCTTATCTATCCTGGGAAGATTTCTGTGTGAATTGCGATTTAATAAGAAAATACAATATCAAAAATATTTCTACTTCACTAAATTATTTGATTGATCTTAAAAACTGTTTGGGTAATTACAGTGCGGATATAAACGCACTTATTTCTTACCCTTTAGCAGATTTACCAGTTTCATTTATTGAAGAATTAGTTTGTTTTGCAAAAGATAAGGGCGCAAAAGGAATTGAATATATCCCAAACTTTATCAATTTATCCAAAAGAAATTTAGAAACTTTCGCTGCTGAAATTGAGCAAGTTAAATTATCTGGATTACCAATTTCAATAATCATAAATAAATCAAAACTACAAGAAGAAGTATTTATTAATGCGTTAGAAATATGTTTGGAATTAGGAATAAAAAATTTTCAATTCGGGGACGGATTTGGGTCTCCTCTTGCATCTAATGATATCCCCGAAATACTAAAAATAACAGGCTCACAAAATCAAATCAAAGTTGTTGGTGGCGTAAAAAAACTATCGCAAGTAATTGATTTGTTTGATAATGGAATTAGTTGCGTGGGAACTTCCAATTTTTGTGAAATTTTTGAAGAAGTAAACGTTATTTAAATGTCTGGTTCTGGTGAGTGCAGACTTAAAGGTCTCTGTATTAAAGCTTCTCCATTAGGCGAGCATGATAGATTAATAACTATCCTTACCGATGAGCAAGGGATTGTTAGATTAGCGGTACCTGGGGCTAGGCGTCCTAAAAGTAGTCTTGCCGCAGCTACTCCTTTAACATATTTAAGTATGCAGATTTTTGGGAAAAGAAATCTTAAATCTGTACGTCAACTTAAAATATTAAAAAGCTATTCTGGTTTAGGAAAAAATATTGAATGTCTTGCAGCCGCACAAGCAATAACTGAATTAACATTTTTATTAGTAGGTAATAATGACAAGCAACAAGACTATTTATCTTGTGTTCTTGCACATCTTGATAGGATTTATTTATATAAAGAGTCTCAAGAAGAAGATATTAAAATGCTCTCAATGAGTATTCAATCTTTAATACATCTTTTAGCCATCGGGGGTATTAATTTACCAATTCATCATTGTTGTAAAACTGGAGAACCTATTATTCCACCTTTAGGAAATTGGGAATGGAGTTGTTATTATTTACCAACTGAAGGGTTTTCATCCATAGAGGATCCTCAAAGTAATCTAAAAATAAATGCATCTGAAGTTGCTCTATTACAAAGACTTCTTTTCCCAGAATTACCAATAAAATCTAATGGTGACTTGTTGGGGCCAAAAAAAGTCTGGCTTAAAATTTTATTCATTATTGAGACATGGATCTCTAATCAATTAGAGAAGGATCTATCTTCGCTAAAAATGTTGAGAGAAATATATAGTTAGCATTTTCATGAAGCATTAAAAAATTTAAAAAATATGATCATGGCGCCTTTGCCTGTTAACTTAATAAATAGTTAATTCAATTAATGTGGTTCATATTGCCTGGTTGGGAAAAAAATCACCTTTTTGTGGAAATGTAACTTACGGTAATTCAACTACTCAGGAATTAAAGGCCAGAGGCCATAAAATTAGTTTTATTCATTTCGACAATCCCTCTGGTTCCAATTCATTAAACCCATTATTTCTTGCAAATGATCCTGATGTAAGTCTCCCATATTTAATTAAATCTCAAGTTTATACAATACCCTCACCAAGGGCAGAAAAAGAGCTAAGGCTATCATTGGAAAGATTAAAACCTGACATAGTACATGCAAGCCTAACTTTATCTCCTTTAGACTTTAGACTTCCAGAGCTTTGTAATGAACTTAATGTTCCTCTTATAGGAACATTTCATCCACCATTTGATGCAAAAAATAGAAATCTAACTGCGAGTACTCAACAATTAACATATCAACTTTATGCTCCCTCATTAGCAAAGTTCGATAAAATAATTATTTTTTCTGAACCTCAAAAAAATGTTCTTGAGAAATTAGGAGTACCTAAAGAAAAACAAATAATTATTCCAAACGGCGTTGATGAAAATATTTGGAAACCTTTTTGCGAAAAAAGTAAAAAATATGATCAGGTAAAAAACAAACTTGGAAATGAAAGAATCTTTATATATATGGGAAGGATTGCAAATGAGAAAAATATCGAGGCACTTTTACGTTCTTGGCGCCAAACAAAAACTCAAAATTGCAAATTAGTTATTGTTGGGGATGGACCAATGAAGCCAACACTTGAAAATAGTTTTTCTAACATTGGTAATGAGAAATTAATTTGGTGGGGTGCCGAATTAGATTTAGAAACTAGGATAGCAATAATGCAAATAGCAGAAGTATTTTTCTTACCAAGCTTAGTAGAAGGTTTATCATTATCACTTTTAGAGGCGATGTCTGCTGGTACTGCTTGTGTAGCTACAGATGCCGGAGCTGATGGTGAAGTTTTAGATAACGGAGCAGGAATAGTAATATCAACCGATAATGTGGCTGCACAATTAAAAACTATAATCCCAATTCTTATAGAACACCCCTCATTTACAAAAGATCTTGGAGAAAAAGCTAGAGATCGTATACTTGAGAGATACACGATTGCCAAAAATATAAATTCACTTTTAAAAGTTTATATGAAATTAAAAGATAATTGAAAAAACTAACGAAACTCTTTACTTCGATTACTAGCTGAAACTATTGATTCGATTAATGCTGACCTTACACTCTTTTTTTCTAAAACCCTTAAAGCAGAAATAGTTGTTCCACCTGGAGAGGTTACTAAATTTTTAAGCTCAGAAGTAGTAAGTTTATTTTGCTTTATAAGACAAATAGTCCCTAGTATCATTTCCATAACAAGTTCCTCTGAAATTATTTTTGGTAATCCCCCGCTTAATCCTCCATCACTTAATGCTTCTATAATTAAAGCAATAATTGCAGGACCTGATGAAGTTAAAGCTAAAAATATATCAAGGTAATCTTCAGTAAATTCATAAATTTTACTAGTATTTTCAAATAATTTTTTTGTAAATTGTTTCTGATCTTCTGTAATTACTTCTCCCCAAGAAATCCCTGTTAAACCTTTTCCAATAGTTATTGGAATATTTGTAACCACCCTCACACATTTATGATTAGGAAACTTTTGAGTAAGTCTATTTATGGAAACCCCTGCAAGAATTGAAACTAATAAATTGTCCTTATTTTTTATATGATGAACCTCACTTATATCATTTAATTGTTGGGGTTTTATTGAAAGAAGTTTATATTGACAATCCCAAATTATTTTTGACTCTTTAGAACCTGATTTATAAACGTTTATGTTATGTTTATAATTTTTTTTTATGTTTTTTAAACTTTTTTCTGTATTTACAACACAAAAAACATTCTCTGGCTCAATTAATTTGTTGTCTAATAGAGGGGTAACTATAGCACTTGCAATATTTCCAAAACCAATAATCGCAATTTTATCTGTCACAGATTAATCATGAATAAGCACTTAATTTAGAATTACCCCATGCTGGTTCAGGAGTAGTATTTTTGCCCAAACTATATTGTGGTGTGTTTTCTGTAGTCACAGAAGAAGGAGAAGCTTCTTCTGGGGAAGAACTAGTTACATTTACACAACTTGGTGCAAAAAGAAAAATACTTTCACCGACTCTCTCTTGATGTCCATCAATTGCATATGTTCCCCCGGCAATAAAATCAACCGCTCTTTGAGCTTGATCAGGATCCATCATAGTTAAATTGAGAATTACAGTTTTTCTCTCTCTTAATGCTTGTATAGCTTGAGGCATCTCATCAAAACTTCTTGGTTCCATTAAGCTTACTTCTGAGGATGAATTTGAGATTCCAGGCATACCAACTACTTTTGATGATCTGTTGTTATTCATAAAATCGAAGGGATTTGAATTTGCAAGGGCATTTGCATTCTTTGGATTTTTTTTGAAATTATTAATATCATTCAATTCATCATCTGAAGCATAATCAAACTCATCAAAATCATCATCGAGATACTCATCGCCAGCAACAACTGCCTTTAATCTAGAAATAAGTGACACCTTTTAAATCCTCTTGAAATTGATTACTAAGGTTTAAGAACCTTGAGTAATAGATTCATTTTTTAAATGAATAAACTACCTATACTTAAATAACGTTAGTTGAACTTTACTGCAAGTTTATAGATAAGATTTTTATAAAAAACAACTAATTAGGATCTGCCTCCAAAAATTAATGATCCTAATCTTAACCAAGTTGATCCAGCGTCAATAGCTTCCTCCCAATCACCTGACATCCCCATGGAACAATCTGGTAGTTGCAGAGAATCAGCTAGAGCGCGACATTTTTTGAACAAACCTGAATTTTCTTTAGAGCTAAGTCCTTTAGGATTGATAGTCATCAAACCCGTTAATGAAATATTTTTCAACTCTTGAATTTCTCTCCATTTCGAAATTAAAAATTCAGGATTAAAGCCTCCTTTAGTAGGGTCATCACTCAACTTAACCTGCAACATTATTAATGGATTTTTCTTCTCTTCACGTGAAATATTAGAAATCTTTTGCAACTTTTCAAATGAATCTACTGAATGAATATATTTAAAATTTTGAACTATTTTTCTTATTTTATTACTTTGTATTCTTCCAATAAAATGCCAATTTATTTGTTTAAGATCTTGTAAGTTTAATTGTTTTTCAAGCGCCTCTTGAACCTTACTTTCACCAAAATCCTTCTGACCTATATTTTGAATAGTCTTGATTTCTTGACTTTTAAATCCTTTACTTACCGCAAGAATATTTACATTTGATGGTATTTTATTTTTTATTTTTAAATAATTTGAAGTATTCACATTTTATAAGAAAGTTTGCGTAAATAAATTCTCCCATTTAGATAGTTCTTCAGATCCTTTTCTTCTAGCTTTTTGAAGGTTTAATTCGGCCTGATTACGGGCATCTAAATAAGGTATAACCTCAAAAAAAACTTCTCTCTGTCGGACTTCTACCAAAAAAAACATTTTTTGAGCGTATAAAGTCGCATAAATATCTCTCCCATCATTTCCAGGAGAAACTTGGTATAACATGCCAAATGTTGGATGGTTTAAATAACGCTCAGAACTCAAACCTAAAATATTGTGTTATTTATAATGCACCATACAGTTTTCTAAGAAAAATTGCTATGCAAATAAAAAAAATCGATAATGTATTAACAATTACATTGAGAGATTTTGAGGGATAAAGAGTTCTAAATCTGTTAGTTTTTATAATAATTTTTTTCTTTGAGAGTAATGATTCTGCTCCATGATCAATTCTCAGAAATATATTTTGAAATAACCTTTCCACTAAGATTAATAAAACATTAAAGGATTTCTTTAGTCCTAAATTTCGAAAATTTATTGATCTAACTGACACTGATTTAATGATATTTTGAAGTTCTTCCTGCACTAGAGGAATAAAACGTAATGCAATTAACAACTGAAAAAGCCACTTACTAGTTGGTAATCCAATCTTTCTTAATGGATACATAAACCAACTTAATCCCCATACAATATCTTCCTGCAATGTGGTTAAAAGCATCAAATTCACACTATGAATAACGGTAAATATCAAAGTGGAGGTTTTAATTCCTAGTTCAAAAGCTTTTCTTGATAAGTTATAGGGACCAAAATTAATAAACCATATCTTCTGCGAAGGAATTTGCAAAATATTCCATTCTTTTTGGCTTTCCAGTATTACTTCCAACTCATTGGGATTTCTTAAGTAGCCATCAAGAGATTGAATATCAGACGAGGCAAGTATTGATATACATCCAACTAATAGTGATAGACATGAGAGAAAAAATAATGATCGCCACCATACTCTAGATGGCAATAAACTTAAAAAAGTAATTAATAGTAAAAAACCAACTAAACTCAATCTCCATATTGGACCTGCCCAAATTGGAGTGATTAAAAATATCATTACCATAATTATTTTTAATCTACTATCTATAATTCTTAGCCAACTTCTATTACCATGAACGTATTGACCAACAGAAAATTTAGTTAGCAAATTCATTAATCTTTTTGAATTAACTCAATATTTTCTCTTTCGACTTCTTTATTTAAAGCTCTTTGCTGTTTTCCTCTCCAAAGTAAAATGAGGGGTGTGCCTTCAAAGCCTAAATTTACCCTAATTTGTTTTTCAATATATCTTCTATAAGTTATTCCGAATAATTTAGGGTCATTCACAAAAAGAGTAAAAGTGGGAGGTTTATTCTTTACTTGAGTACCGTAATAAAGCCTACCTTGCTTGCCGCTTCTCTTCGTTGGGGGACTTTTCCAACTGATTGATTCTTTAAGTACTTCATTAACTACAGATGTTGTAACTCTTCTTCTATGTTGATTTACAGCATTAAGAGCATGCTCAAAAATATTATCAACTCTTTGACCAGTTAGAGCAGATATAAAAATCATTTTTGACCAATGTAAAAAATAAAGTTTAGATCTAAGTTCTTTTTCTACTTGATAAATTGTTGAACTATTTTTTTCTACAAGATCCCATTTATTAACAACAATTATGCAAGCTCTGCCTTGTTCTTCTATGCGCCCAGCAAGCTTCTGGTCTTGATCAGTTACTCCATCTATAGCGTCTATAACTAAAACACAAACATCACTTCTATCTATAGATTTAAAAGCCCTATTAATACCAAAGAATTCAGTACCATATTTAACATTTTTCTTTCTTCTAATTCCTGCAGTATCAATAATTTTCCAATGATTATCACCTTTTTTAATAAGCGTATCTATTGAATCAGTTGTCGTGCCACTTATATCACTAACTATTGCTCTTTTTTCTCCACAGATTGAATTTAACAAACTAGATTTACCAACATTAGGCCTACCTATAATTGACATCATTATCTTTTCTTCATCATCCTTGATATTATTTTCAGGAAGTTCGTCAATAACGAGATCTAAAAGATCTCCAGTACCTGAACCATGAATAGCCGAAACAGGGTTAGGTTCGCCCAATCCTAATTTCCAGAACTCCGAAGCTAAGGATATTCCTAGATTGGTCGATTCGCATTTATTTACAGCAACAATTGTTTTACAGCTTGAGTTTCTTAACCATTTTGCTATTGATAAATCCCCATCAGTAACGCCTTGATTCCCATCTACCACCAGTAACGCGAGTGAAGCCTCTTCTAGAGCCAAGAAGACTTGTGTCCTTATCTCTGGGAGAAATTCACTATCATCATCAAAAACTAAACCTCCAGTATCAACTATTTGAAACTCCTTACCTCCCCATGAAGCATTTTGATAAGTTCTATCTCTTGTAACACCAGGCTTATCAAATACTATTGCATCATTACTTTGGCAAAGACGATTAACTAAGGTAGATTTCCCAACGTTAGGTCTTCCGATAATTGCTATTGTAGGAAGAATCAATTCTTCTCTCCAAAGAAAATAGTATCCATTACAACTATACCTTTAATAGAATCATTTACCTTTTTCAAAAAACTTATTTAATTTCTGGATCACCAAAATGTCCTTTAACTGGATTTACAGGTGGTGAACTAGGACTTGGCATTAATCCATTATCTTCTGAAAAACAATCATTTTCAATCGCCCAATAAATTAACCAATTTACTGCCGTCGCTCTTCTAGTTCTTCTTGGATAGAGTTCATTAATCTTATAGCCTTTAAAATTAAGAAAAATTTTCAATCCCTGTTTATACTCTTTTGGAATTGATCGAGTCAAATGTACTGAGGCTGGTCGCTCTGAAATGATTTGAGGAGCTTTTTCAAATTTGTCTGACCAATAAGAAGGAGTTAATGCGCTAAAGGACCAATCATTTATAGAGAGTTCTTTAGTATAAAAAAGTCTTTCCCAAACCAATTCACAAACAAAAACATCACTAACCCTATCTTCGAGAACAAGAAATAATAGATCCTTACATATTGGCCATGTAAATTTATTTTCAACTAATTTTTCTTTTTTATACATTAATCGAACCTTATCAAAATCAAAGAAAAATAAGGCATAAATTCCTTATTATATTGTGATGCATATTGAATAATTTGATCAGGCATCCCAACACTCAAAGCTATTAATGTTGTATTGATGATATCCTCTTTTTTTAAAATTTCCCTAACTAAATTCCATCTTTTGCCAACTTTCATAATGGCCAATACCGTTTTATTTGCCTTACTTTCTCTAATTAGGGTTGTTAGTTCAGATTCTGAAGAAGTGCATTCTTTGATGATTAATGTCTCGCCTTTTTTTACCAAATCAAACTCATTCAAAGCTGCTGCCGCTGAAATAGAGGAAATACCAGGTATTGTTTTGGTAATAATTTCAGCATGATTATTTTTTATTAACCTCAAGATATTAGAAGAACTTGCAAATAGTGAAGTATCTCCAAGACAAAGTAAAACAACTGATTCGCCATTTTGTATAAATTTCACAATTTTTTCTACAGCATTAGACCATATCTCATCTGGATCAAAATCCTTCCTAGCCATTGGAAAGATGATAGGGATATTTTTTTTGAATTTGGTGTATTTCTTGACTATTTCCGCAGCAAAACTCTTTTTATTATCATCTGATATTGGGAAAACTATAACTTTCGCTTTTTTTATTGCATCCACAGCAGCAATTGTTAAAAGCGATGGATCTCCAGGGCCTACCCCAACGATGGTGAATGTTGGTAAATCAGTTTTATATGGATTAAGTAAACTTAAGAACTTTTTTATTATCATTTTTATTTTATTAACTTTAGCTATGTACCCTTGGTAATACAAAAGTTTCAGCTAGTATTGATGACTCAATTTCAGACAATTCCTGTAACCTTTTAAAAGTTTGATTTTTAGAGAATTTAGTTTGCGCTAGTTTCCAGTAAACTCCAAAATGTCTTGCCTCACTCTCAAGCAGAGACTCATAAAGGGATTTAAAAGATTTATCTTCAGAATTCAGCGCAAGCAAGCTTAATCTTTCATGACTTCTTGCTTCAATAAGTCCTGCTATTAAGAAACTATCAAGCATTCTATTGGGCTCTCCCTTTCTTATATTCTTGGACAATTCAGCTCCATATGGAGGCGGTTTTAAGGACTCAAGAGAATGTCCAAGATCCTTTAAAAAATAAAGTATTTTTTCAAAATGCTCTAATTCCTCTCTCGCTATTGGACTAAGAACTTCTGCCAGATTTGGTTCTGATGGATATCTAAACATCAATTGAATAGCTACTCCTGCTGCTTTTCTTTCACAATGAGCATGGTCAATAAGAATATCTATTGGATTAGATAATGCGAGTTTAATCCACTCATCTGAGGTAAATGACGATAAATATTTAATATGAGAAGTAGGCCTTTTAAAATCGACTAGCATTTAATTTTTACTACTTAAATATCCAATAATTCCTTCAAGAGCTAAGGAATAACTTGATATGCCGAATCCACTAATAATTCCTATAGCTTTATCTGTAAGAAAAGATTCTTTACGAAAATCTTCTCTACTGAAAATATTTGAAATATGTAACTCTACAAAAGGAATTTTTGATCCAATTAAAGCATCGCGAATAGAAATCGAGGTATGAGTAAAAGCGCCAGCATTTATAAGAATGCCCTGTATACTTTTTACAGAATCCTGAATTTTATCTACTATTTCTCCTTCGTGATTACTTTGAAAACATTCAAGATTTATACTCTTTTCTAGGGCAACTTTTGTTAGATCTTGTTCTATATCACTCAATGTTTTATTACCATATATTTCAGGTTCTCTAGTTCCCAATAAATTTAAATTTGGGCCATTTATCAATAAAATATTCATCATCAATAAAGTCTTTTCTTTACAAATGCTATCTAGAAAGAAACAAAAAAACCAAAACATTTTCACACAAAGTGTCCATTAACTGATAAGTTCAAATAGTGGGGGTCGGTGCCCGAGTGGTTAAAGGGGGCGGACTGTAAATCCGCTGGCTCTGCCTACGTTGGTTCAAATCCAACCCGGCCCACTTTAAAATTGCCCTTGTAGCTCAGCGGTAGAGCACTCCCTTGGTAAGGGAGAGGTCTCGGGTTCAAGTCCCGACGAGGGCATGGCCAAAAGCATTGCTACAAAAGAAATTATAAGAAATAAGGTAAGATTAATTTATAGCCGGATATATCTAGATATATCGACAA
Source organism: Prochlorococcus sp. AG-347-K16 (assembly GCA_003281405.1). Taxonomy (GTDB): domain Bacteria; phylum Cyanobacteriota; class Cyanobacteriia; order PCC-6307; family Cyanobiaceae; genus Prochlorococcus_A. Next base: position 27,869 of record QCCD01000006.1, read on the forward strand.
TATAGCAATTCTGCACTAATATTTGCACTAATTACACTTTTAAAATGACTAGTGCTAACAGCACTTCTTGGGAAAAAGAATTAAGAAAAAATATCTGCACTAATTTTGGTCGTGGGATTAGGGTGAATGGCGAAAATGGTGGTAGAACAAAACTTTTATATGGTTCCAAAAAATCTTAATTAGATTTTTGTACATGCGGATTGGTGTTTTATTTTTTTTTAATAAATTATTAACCTTATAAAGTTTCGAATTAAAATATAAACTAATCAATTCTCATATCCGAAAAATAGAAGTTGAACAAAAATAATATTGGTTTTATTTATTTCATGACAGAAAGGGATTTATTTGGTTATCCCTGTGGCCCTTATGTGAAGATTGGTCTTGTAAAAGGTAATGCCGATGGAAGATCATCTTTTGAGAGAAGAAAAGAACATCAAACAGGTAATCCAAGAGAAATAATTGTAGAAGCAGAAGTTAAAACCTATGCTCAAGTTTCAACGTTAGAATCTCTTATTCATCAAAGATTAGCAAAGTACAGAATCCATGGAGAATGGTTCAATTATGGAGAAGATGGAATAGAGCCATATGTAGAGTTAACTAAAGAAATCAATAAAGATTTAGAAGGTCAAATAAAGGATAATTTATTAATAAATCAATATGCATTAATTGAAGATAATGGAGAAGAATTAAAACCATCATCTGACGCAAAAGATATCCATAATGAGTTACTAGATGCAAAAAAAGAAATCATAAAAATAAAAAATGAGAAAGATTTAGCAAATTTAAAACTTCGATCTATTGATAAAATTTTTTACCGAGATATTGAGGGAATTTGTTTTTATGAAAAAATAAAACCACAAGAAAAATTTGATAAAGTAAATTTTGAAAAAAATCATCCAGATATTTTTGAAGAACTATCAGTTGAAGTTATTACCCCAAATTTCACTATAAAAAAAGATTTAAAAAATAAAAAAAGCGAAGAATTTAAAAAGTTAGAAGAATTAATTGAAGATCAAAAATTTATTAATGAAGATTCATTCAATTCAATAAATAGAAATGAAGATTTAATAAAATTGCACTCAAAATGGCTTGATGCGCATGTTGAACTTCAACCATTCGAATTAAAGAAAAAGTTACTTGAAAATAAGTTAAAAGTTTTAGTTGGAGAAAACCAAGGAATAAAAGATATATGTTCTTGGAAAAGGAAAAAAAAGAAACAAATTACAAAAAATGCTTTATTAAAATTTGATCCTGAATTAGCAAAAAAATATATCTCGATTGGCGAACCACAAATAAGATTTAAGGTTAATGACTTTAGGCCATATCATTTTGAGTAAATATTCAGAAAAATTATTTAATATATTTGAGAAATCCTAATTAATTAAATATTTATATAAGTTATCTTCTACAGGTTTATCAAGATACATCTTCATTTTTACTATTTTTTCACTCTTTTTATTCTTTTTGTCCGTAATAAAAGTCTCCACTAAGCAATTTTTATCAACTTCCAGATTACCTAAATAATAAAATTCCTTTCCTTCATCATCATCTTTTTTTACGAATAAAGGTAATCGCATATTATTGTCTTTACTATTAATTATTTCTTGAACATCATTACTCTGTAATGTTCTTTTTTGTTTGGAAAACCATTCTAGTGTTTTTTTGTTTAGAAATTTATCCTCGTATTTACTGGTATAAGCAATATCTTCTGATTTCTTATAAGTCACATATATAGGACAATTTTCTTTATCATCTGATACTCCATAGCCCCCAACATTCTGATGAATTGGTTCAATTGGCCAATTTAAGATTTTATGAATATCTCTTCGAGTATATTTTTCATATCTGAGAAAACCATCAACAAAATCTGTATTTTTAATTTTATTTTCAAAAGCACTTAAGGAATAAGCGATTGAATCATGAAAATAATTAAAGAAAACTTTTTCTTTAAGTGCATTTTTAAGAGATGATCCAATTCTTAAATTATTATTTTCATAATTTACTATTTCAAAATTATATATACTTCGTAGTGGTGTTCTTTTCTTATCTTTTCTATCTATAAAATAGTTCAAATTTAGAATATTAAGGATAAATTCTATTGAATTATTACCAAATTTAATTTGATATTTTTCAAAAATTCTTTTCTCAAGGTTTTCAATAGATATAATTTTTTCTTCACTTATTACTTTAAGAACAAAGACCTCTAAAAAACTACAACCATTATTAATATCTCTTGAGAAAATTTGAAGTAATTTTAGATTAGTTGAATCTAAAATTTTATCTAAATCATTTTCAACAGAACTTACAAAGTCTAAATATGAATTTGAGTAATTTACAAACTGAATAGGATCTCTTGAATTATTTTCAAGGAAATCAATCATCATTGGTATTCTCCCAAGACGATTTTTTAAAAGTTTATAATCATTTATTAAATTTCTTTTTGTTTGCAGATTGGCGCTAGAAATTGAATCAAATATTTTTTGTTTAGAAATTTCATCAAAATTTATTGTGCTTGCCCCTGGAATTTCAGAATTTCCAGAAACAACTAATTTCCTTAAATTATCTTTACTGTAAGAAGTATCTCCAAATAAAGCTACAGGTATTAAAAAATTATTTTGATAATTACCAATAAAATCTATTACCGTAAGATATTCTTTATTTTCAACCTTTCTTAATCCCCTCCCAAGCTGCTGAATAAAAATTATATTTGATTGAGTTGGTCTTAACATTATTATTTGATTTATTTTTGGTATGTCAATGCCTTCATTAAAAATATCTACGGTAAAAATATAGTCTAATTTTTCATCTAAATTATTACTTTCTAATCTTTGAATTGCTTCTTCACGTTCCAACTCAGTATGTTTTCCAGTTAAAGCGATTGATTTAAATCCTCTTGAATTAAATTTATTTGATAGTTCGATTGCTTCCTCTTTTCTAGAACAAAATACTAAAGCTCTTATATTATTATCATCGCATCCATATTTCATTGATTTAGCGATAATTTTTTCTACCCTTTCTTCTCCAGTTAAATTTTGAAAATCAGCATTCTCATCTAGTAATGAACCATTAACACTTATATCTGTAATGCCAAAGTAATGAAAGGGAACAATAAGCTCCTCTTCCATAGCCTTTTGCAATCTAATTTCATAAGCAATATTATGTTCAAAAAGCTTAAAAATATCATAGTCATCTGTTCTCTCAGGGGTTGCAGTCATACCCAAAAGAAATTTAGGTGAAAAATAGTTTATTATTTTTTGATATGTTGCTGCTCCAGCTCTATGTGTTTCGTCGATAATTATATAATCAAAAAATTTAGGGTCAAATCTTTTCAAGTTTTCAGTATTACTTAAAGTAAGATTTGTTGTAAATATAAAATCATCTTTTATCTCTTTTGAAGAACTTTCAAAAAGACCATAAGTTCTTTCATTTTGAAATATTCTACGAAAGGAATCCATTGCTTTTTTTGCAATATTCCACCTGTGTACAACGAAAAGTACCCTTTTTGCATTACTTTGTTTGACATCAAATGCAGAAAGATATGTTTTACCAGTAGCTGTAGCTGATATTAATAAGGCTTTATCAATTTTTAAATCCCTTAAAAATCTTAAATTCTTAAGTGCTTTTTCTTGCATTGCATTAGGACTTAATTTATCAAAAAGATTTTTATTTTTTAAATTAATTTCTATATTCAGATTTTTATATTTATTAAAAAGAATCTGATATTCATTTAAAAATTCTTCACTTATATTTACCCCTTTTAAAAAATATCTTTCGAATATTGATAATGCCTCTTCAATTAATTTACTATTATTTGATAATGATAATTTGAGATTATATTCTGTATTTTTGCTTAAGGCATCTTGAGTTAAATTACTACTCCCAATAATCAATTCATAACTATTTTTAAGCTTGAAGAGATAGCCCTTTGCATGAAAGTTATTTTCATCAATCAACCGTACTTCAATATTTGAAAAATTTAATAGGATTCTTAATGCAGAAGGATCGCTAAAATTTTGATATTTTGAAACTAATATTTTACCTTTAATACCAAGTTGCTCTATTTTTTCAAGTGTATTAAAGAGACTTATAACTCCGCTCTTAGTTACAAAAGCAACATTGAAAAAAAATTCATCACATTCTTGCAAAAGAAAATCTAATGTAGATAAAACTTTCTCTTTCTTGGCATAATTATTAGTAATTATTTTTGGTTGTAAAGATATTTCAGACTGAATATTTTTATTAATTAAACCAGTTTTAATAGACTCTAATAAATTATTTTCAAATTCCATTTTTATTATCTAGTAATCTAATTAATTCAAGATCAGCAGGTATCCAATCTAAAGATTTTAGTTTATTTTTTTGAATTAATTTATAAGAGATATGTTCATTTAATTTTATATCAAATTTTTCGACTGAACATAAATAACAGTGCATTTTTATATTGAAGTCAGGATAGGAATAGTTAATAGTTGAGAAAAAACTTTCTATAGATATAGATAAAGAAAGTTCTTCTTTAATTTCTCTAATAAGTGCTTGTTCATTAGTTTCATTATCCTCTACTTTTCCACCAGGAAATTCAAATTTTCTAGAAAGATAATTATATTTATTTTTACTTCTTTGGCAGCAAAGAAATTTATCATTTACTTTTATTATTGCTGCTACAACTTCTATCATTTATTTGGAAATATATTTTATTTGAATATTCTAATGACCTTTACTAATAATACAAATTTACTTCTTGCTAAGAAGAATTTATTTTGGCACTATTAGTAACCGACTCTAAAATTGGCACATCTAATTGAGATGTTACCTTTAATGGCCAGATTGAACTGAAAGATTCGAGATCAGGGGATTTAATATTTTTCTTTCGGTTCAGCTGTTAAAAAGTTCCTACACACATACCTATAGAAAATGAAAATTTTAAAAAATATCAGGTCGCTTCCAGGCGATTCTCTGAGAGTTATTCGTCGTACTCCACCACTTGTTTTTGCAATGGCTGTATTATCACTTGGTGGTTTTATTGGGGCATCAACCGTTCTTGTTAGAGGTTTTCGGATGGTTGAAAATTCAATCACTGTTACTGGTGCTAGTACGGAAAGTTTTGAAAGTGATATTGCCAAATGGTCCGTTCAGGTCAGGGCTACTGGTAAAACTCAAATTGACTCTTTTAACAAGCACAAAGAGTCAATGAAAAAGACTATGAATTTCCTTAAAGCCAATGGAATTGTAGATGGCATTAAACAAGAAGTTTATCTTGGACCAGCGAGCATCAAGGAATATGAAACCAAGCATCCGAAGACAAATGAAATTATAAGAACGGAATGGATTACTTATCAGAGTATAGAAATACAAAGTAATGATGTTTATCGCATTCAAAAGACCCACAGTAAGATAACTGAACTTCTTGGTGATGGTGTTTTAGTAAGACCAAGTTCACCAGAATTTACATATTCAAAGCTTGCTGATAAAAGAGTAGACATGCTCGCCAAGGCTGCAAAAGATGCACGTATCAGAGCTGAAGCTATTGCTCTTCAGGCAGGATCTGAAGTGGGAGGTTTAAAGAAAGTGAACACTGGGGTATTTCAGATCACAGTTCCTAATTCCACAAGAGTAAGCAGCTGGGGTTCTTATGATACTTCAACAATTAAGAAAGATATTACTGCTGTAATGGGAGTAACTTTCGCAGTTAAATAATTGACTTAGGGGGTCTTCTTTTTGCCTTTTAGGATCATCAATAAAGGTAGTCCAATAAGCATTAGGCTCCCATCAATTAACAAAAAAGTGTTCAGATTCATTTATCCTTACCTTCATTAATTTCAAAAGATAGAGGGATACCTTTTTTTACTGGATCTTTCTTCATATCTTCCATTTCCTTCCTTAATTTCTTGTAGTATGCAAGTTCCTCAGGATGATCAGAACCAAGGCCATAGCCCATGGTCGCTGCCAGATAAATCCTATGCATTCTGTAAGAACTTAAAGTCATACTGAGATCATAAACAACTAAATGTTAAATCAGGAAAAAAGTTATTTTTAAATCTTCTACCAAAATGAAAAAATTATTTCTTCTATCACTATTAATAAGTTTAATTTCTCCAATTAAAACTTTTGCTGGTTTTCCAGAGGGAGAAAAAGGATTTGATCTTAAGAAAATTGAGGAGTCTTTTAAGTTGCCTTGCGATGAAATAGGTAATGATGAATGTATAGCTAGAGCTTTTGGAGTAGGAGCTTGCACCTGGGTATTTGGAATTAAAAAGGGTAAAGAATCAAAAGAAGCTTTAAGGATTGCAGATGAAGTTTTAATAGCTCTTATGAAGGGAAATAATCTAGATATAAATTCTATTTTTGAGAAAGATGGTTCTATAAAGGAGGCTATAAAAAAAGAAGCAGTTTATAGAATCAATTTTTGCAAAGATGCTACAAAATTGGCTATTCCAAAATTAATAAAAAAACTTCCAGAAGGCATTGAATTAGATGAAGAAAGAATCGAGAATTTAGCAAGCGTTTTCCCTCTCCAATATTTGATAATGTTTGAACAAATGAAAAAGGGTAATTAGAGTTAAAGTATGAAAAACTTATGGACCAAAAGAAACATTATGGACTATCTAAGCCACCCTGATGAGAGCTTGGATAAGAACTACAGCCCACTTAGACAGAAGTACAGAAAAGAACTTAGAAGGATGGATGAAGAAACCAAAAAAGATGGAGGAGTTGTTGATTGGAACTATATATTGAACGATTTCATGTAATAGGTAGTGAGGATTTGAACCGCAGACCCCTGCATGCCATGCAGTAACCAAAAGCCTTGCAAATACTGGGAATCACAGGGTTTATGACAGTACTTTAACATAGCTGAGAGCAGGAATAAGTGCAGTTTTGTCTAAGCGTTTATAAGTAAGTAAATCTATTGTAAAAAAATTACTTTTTTTTTTTTTATAAAATTTTTTTATAATAATAATTCTAATTATTATTTTCAAATTAGTATAAGTACAAAATCTTTTGAAATCAAATAAAAAATAATTTAAATAAATAATTATGAAAACACAAGATTATACTAATTGGACTAAAGAACAATTAATTGAACAACTCAAAAGTTTTGAAGAAACTAAAAAGTATGGTTTAGTTTGGGTTAATAAAAAAGAAGATGTTAAAGAAAAATTTAAATTGTATTCTCCTTTATTATCTTTAAATCCTAAAAAGTGTTTTTTTGAAAATGATAAAAGCGAAAATAATATTTTTATAGAAGGCGATAATCTTGATTCATTATCAATATTAAATTACTCACACAAAGGCAAAATTGATGTAATTTATGTTGATCCGCCTTATAACACAGGAGCTACTAACTGGAAATACAACAATAGTTATGTTGATTCAGAAGATCCTTATAGGCATAGTAAGTGGATTTCATTTATGTATTTTCGTTTGCGCCTAGCAAGGACTCTTCTAAGTGAAGAAGGTATTATTTGTATCACCATTGATGATTACGAGTTTCCAAGATTATTTATGGTTATGGAAGAAATTTTTGGGAGTAATAATTTTCTTGGTAATGTAATTATTAGAAACAACCCAGGAGGAAGAAAATCTAAAAGGAAAGTAGCAGCTCAACATGAATATGCTATTTTCTTTTCAAAAAATCCTCAAGTATCAGTAGCTAAAATAGATATTGAAATAGAAAACAAATCACATAAATATGAGAAAAATGATAAAGGTGAATTGATTGAATGGAGAAACTTAAGAAAAGAAGGATCTGACTCTATGGCCAAACCAGGTTCAGATAGATTTTATCCAATTTATTTTGATTCAGATACAGGTGAGATAAGCTCTTCAAAAATTCTACCTATTAAGATTCTTCCTCTTGATTCCAAAGGTGACAAAAGGATATGGAGGAGATCAAAGGATGATGTAGATGTTTTATTTAAAAAAAATGAATTAAAAATAAAAAAAACAAGCTATGGAAATCAAGTTTATTTTCAATTTAAAGGAGGATTAAGTGGAGAGACGCCTAAAAGTTTACAGTTAGATAATAAGTTTTCAGCAAGCGAATATGGCACAAAAGAATTAGATAATATTTTAGGGGAAAGAGAAAGTTTCAATTTTCCAAAATCCAAACATGCAGTAGCGCAATGCATAAAAATAGCATCATCAAAGAAAGATGCAATAATTCTAGATTTTTTTGCAGGATCTGGAACAACTGGTCAAGCTGTTTTGGAACTAAATAATGAGGATGGTGGAAATAGAAAATTTATATTATGTACAAATAACGAAAATAAAATTGCTGATGAAGTTTGTTATCCAAGAATAAGTAAGATTATGGGAGGTTATCAAAATAAAGGTGGAGAGTTCATAAAAGGTTTAGGAGGAAATTTAAAATACTTTAATATCATCCATGTGCTCAGAGGGAAAAAAGATAGTGATAAAAAAATCCTAGCTAATAATATTAATGATTTGATTTGTTTGAAAGAAAATACTTTTAATAAATTTTTAGTTAAACCTGATTTTCAAATATATAAGTCAATTTTTTTATATGTGGTAATAATCCATGATATTTTAAGCATTAATGAAGTTAAAAAAGAATTAAGAAATCTTGATTTACCCATTAAAATTTATGTATTTTCTCTTGGTGATGATGATTTAGAAGATGAATTTCTTGATATTAAAAACATAGTAAAAATTGATATTTTTCCTAATCCATTGTTTAAAACATATACACGAATTATAGAGAAACTTTAATAATGTTATTGAAGAATTATCAAGAAAAAGCTAAAGATGAATTGGTTGAAAAAAGTATTGATCTTCTTTCGTCTAATTATCCATCTAAGTTAATTTTAAAAGCACCAACAGGATCTGGGAAAACAATTATAACTGCTGAATATCTAAGGCATCTTGCTGGTAATAATAATCTAGAAAAACCAATATCAGTAATTTGGGCAGCTCCGCGTCAACTTCATCTTCAAAGTAAAGATAAATTAAAAAATTATTTTTCTGATAATTGCGTATTGATTTGCTCAGATTTTGAAGACCTAGCTGAAAACGAAATTTCAGAAAATGAAATTCTTTTTTTAAATTGGGAAAGTATAAACAAAAAAAATAATATTTTAATAAGAGAAAACGAGAAAAATTTTTATCTTGGGAAAGTCTTGGATAATACAAAATTTAATTCTAGATATTTAATTTTGATTATTGATGAAAGCCATCATCATGCAACTAGTGAAATATCTCAACAACTTATAAAAGATATATGTCCGGATTTAACATTGGAAGTATCAGCAACCCCAGTGATAAGTTCTCCAGATGGTTTTGTCAATATTCATTTAAATGAAGTAAAGAAAGAAGGTATGATTAAAAACTCCATAATTATTAATGAAGGTTATGAGAATCAATTGTCAGGAGAATTTCTAGATACCGCTCTTAAAGAAGGAACAAATTCTTTAGTAATTCAATGTTCTTTAGAAAAAAGAGAAAATATTAGAAAGGAGTTTATGAAAAATAATATTAGAGTTAATCCTCTTTTGTTAGTACAGCTTCCAAATAAACAATTAAAGAATGATGAAGATGCTCTTAAACAAGAAATTATAAATCTTTTAAAAAAACAAAATATTACTACTGATAATGGGAAATTAGGTATTTGCTTATCAAATCAAAAAGTAAATTTCCAAAATATTCAAGATAATAACAATAATGTAGAAGTACTTATTATTAAACAAGCAATAGCTTTAGGTTGGGATTGTCCAAGAGCTCAAGTATTAGCTTTATTTAGAGAATGGAAAAGTGTGACTTTTTCAATTCAGACTTTAGGAAGAATTATGAGGATGCCTGAACCGGAATTTGGGCATTATCAAAATTATCTCTTGGACAATTCTTTTGTCTATACAAATTTAGAAGAAATTGAACTTCAAGAAGATGTTTCTTATGGTTATTTAAGAATTAAAAATAGTATTAGAAAAGAAGATACTAATCTCGCTTTAACCTCATTTTATCGAAAAAGAATAAGAGAAAAAACAAGGCTTAGTCCGCAGTTTATTAGATTATTTTTAGAGTCTTCAAAGGAATATCAACTTGCAAGTAAGATAAAAACAAAAAACCAGCAAGTAAATTTGTCAATTCTCCAAGAGACTTCAATTAACAATTTAGATACCACTTATGAATTAAAGAAAGATCAATCTTTACTCAACCTTGAAAATGCTGATGATCTTCAAAAAGCTTTTGATACCTTTACAAAACAAAATTTAGATCCTTTTTATCCAGAAGAAAGATCTATTAAAAGACTAAATCAAGCAATTTATAAATTTTTTGAATTAGAGTTTAATATTCATTATGAAATAGATTTAAGATCAATTATTAATATAGTTTTGAGTTCAAATAATCTTATTCATTTTAAAAATGTCATTTATAGTTCAAAACAAAAATATCTTAAAATAGTAGAGAAAACAAAAGATTCTCTCATTAAAATTGAAGATTGGAACATACCATATGAAATCAGTTACTATGCTCAAGTGAAAGAGTGGCCAGTTAAAAATTCAATTATGCAGCCTTTTTTTATAAGTAAATTAACTGAAATTGAAAAAAAATTTATAACTTTCTTGGATAAATCAGAAAAAATTAAATGGTGGTTTAGGAATGGAGATAGCGATGCTACATATTTTGCAATTCCATATGCAGAAAATGATAAATTAAGAACTTTTTATTTAGATTTTATAGTATGTACAGTAGACAATAAATTAGGTTTTTTTGATACCAAGAGTGGTATTACTATCATGGATGCAAAAGAAAAACTTTCTGGTCTTAGAGAGTTTTTAGCAAGTAAAAAAAATTATTTTGGAGGTTTAGTCTCAAACACCGATCAAAAAAATTATTTAAATTCATGGATTTATTTTAATCAATGCCCTTCTGAATTAAAAAAAGATAAATTTGAGAATTGGGAATTTATTGATTTTTGAAATAAAAACTTTGTTTACATTTTAGACTTACATAAGAATTATGTAATTCTTAAAAAGAAAACTCAAAGTGCATTTTAGAGAGCAGAATCGCATAAACAAGCTTGGACAAGTGGGTACAAAAGTTATTTTATTACTAAACGCTGTCTGAAAACTATTGGTATGACTGAAAAAATTAAGTTGAGCCATGCGGATTCGAACCTGCGACATAGTGCTCCCAAAGCACCCGCGCCATAACTTTTTATTTTGCTTCCAAACCAACTAATTTCATAAGAACTTTTGCATTACTAGCAACCGCAGAATATTGTTTTTCTCGCATTGCTCTATACATTGCAGTTTCTAAAGTACATACTAATTTTGCTGCCATTTCAGGGCGATTTAAGTGATCTGCCTTGCTCATCTTCTTGATATTCCATATTTCACGGCAACAAGGGAAGTAATAGATGAATAGGCTTGTCCTTCAGCAACTAATTCAGCAGCATGAGCAACTCTTAATTCAGTTTCTTGTTTAGTTGCTCTTTTATACATATTTCAAGCTAAGTAACCTTATTATGCACTAAAATTTGCACTAATTAAGTAATATTTAACATATTTTACTCTTCAACCTATTGCAAATACTTGCTTTTATAAAGTATTATCTTCCCTTGGTAAGGGAGAGGTCTCGGGTTCAAGTCCCGACGAGGGCACTTGAGCAATTGATTAATATAACTGAGATCTCGTAAATCAGTATTTTAACTAGAATTCAAATATATTTAAAATAGTTTGTCTTTAGTAATGCCACTATCGTCATACCGGATGCACAAAATATATATAGCAGCAACCATGAATTATGGTCTTGGTTCTGATGATCCAGAGGAGTTGGCCTACTACAACAAAATCAGAAAAGAGATGGAAGAAATGAAAAAACAACCAATTAAAAAAGGAATTTCCCTGAATTGGAATACCCCAGATGGAATGGATAAATGAACCTCAATACTTTTTTATTAATTGATGGGAGTCTAATGCTTATTGGTCTGCCTTTATTGATGATTCTCAAAGGCAATAAAAAATTTAGCTGAAGATAATTTTGTATCCAAATATTTATATTATTCCATTTATTAAATGTCACGATATTTTAACCATATTCAAGTTCAATTGTTGATCCTTTATCCGTATTTGGAAGTACTTCAAACCGTACATATTTTTAAGTCAGATGGCTTGTCTGACTAGTTAGAACATAGCTGTAGTCGTAATGAGCAAATGTCTACCAAATCCAATTTAAAAGAAGATCATAAATCTGAGATTGAAGAAAGATCAGAAGAAGAACTTCTTGAGGAAGAAATCAGGAATCAGCAAACATTGGATAGCTTTGTTAAATCTGATAAGAACTGGAGCTGATGAAAACTTATTTATTTGGAGAAAGTTATGAACTTAAAAAGATCACCATTCTCAATCTTGAATAAAGAGAGTAGAGAAATTGACTATATCAAGGGAGTATACAAGAGAAAAATTCAAGCTGAAATTGAATCTTATAAAGATCCCGAAGACGAAGATAAGAGGGATACAATCCAAGCTCAAGATGTATTGATGCTTGATAGGATCTCAATTTAGTTATTTTTTTTCTTCTTCTTCTTTTCTTTCTTTTTCTTCTTTACCTTTTCATAAACCTCATCAGCCCTCTGTTCAATACTGTCAAGCTTATTTGAGATATCTTTTATAGCTTCTGCTTTTCCTTCTTTAACTAAAGTATCGCTTACCTCAATAATTTTAACTGGCTCTCCTTTAACTACAGGATCTTTTATCTCTTCAGTTTTAATTCCAAACTTACCTTTAATAAAATTGGCTATAAAAATAAGAACTGGCACATGAGCTAAACCGCCTATTACTATTCTTGTTTCTGAATAAGCCATTTAATAGTTAAAAGAACTTAGATATTTAAGCATAAATTTAATTTTTAAATTCGTTTTATTAAGCCAATAAACATTAATAATCATTTCTTGATTCGTAGATCAATAATCTTGCTATTAATTAGGTAGAGACTTTTTTATTAAATGCCTTTAGACATATTTCTAATGAACATGTGTGTTGTAGTTATAGCATTGCTTATCAGAAGAGAAATCAAACTTAAGAAGGCGAGATAAATTATGAAAACACAAATTTTAAAAGAGCATTACATTCCAAATATCCATGCTATTACTCTTTTACTAATGCTTCTTCTATGTCTATGGTTACCTCTAGCACTCAGATTCTTATTAATAATTTAATCGAATTAATTAATTAATACTCTTATCCTTAAACTCTTCTATACCCTAATTTTGTTTTAAAGATCTTTTTTGGAAATCGTGTTTCGAATTATTTGTATGGATTTAAATAGTTAGTATTTCGACTAGTCAGAAACCCAACTTGTGATTTTCGTTGTGCTATAAATATGCCCTCCAGACTCTATATTCTTAATAGTTTCAGGATCTGAAAAAACATGCTTAGCCACACCTTCTTCAGCTTGATGAATAACAATAACTTCTTTTGGATCAATTAAACTTTTGCCACGATATAGAGGAGTAAGTCCTACCGTTTTATGAAATTCATCTATTTCTGGACTATCAAACATTTTTACCCACTCCTCAAATGTATTTGAAAGTTTAAAGGTGAAAACAGTAGTTTCAATAGTCATAAAAAAAAGCTAATTGCTATTTATTTTAAATCGACTGTCAATAATCAAGAAAAAACTGGTGGATAAGGTGTTTGTCCATTCATTAATGATGTGTCAATTGGTTTACAGATATTCATCAGAGCATCTTGTCCAAAACCTGGACCAGAGGGACCGTCTATAAACTCCTGAAAATCCTCAGCTGAAATACCCTCTTTTACTTCCCAAAAACAATATACAGGACCAGTTTTAGTTACGGCATTTGCAGAATGGTTAAAAAACCCTTTTTCTTTATTAGCTGCTACCGCATCATCCCATCCACCGCCTGGTGACATTGCTGCATAAGCTGTTTCCCACCATTTTTCAGCTTTTCCTGCCTTAAATTCATGATGAACAATATAAAAAGTTGATGTCATAAAAATAATATTCGAGCTGATAATAAATTTACTTGATATAAGTAAAGGGAAAATTAATTTATTTTGAATTTCTAAATAAAAAGTGAGCTAAAAGTCCCTAGCAATCGAATGTCAATGGATACAATCTAAATCAGAATCCAGATATTGCTTCATAGAAATCAGCGTCTGGCAGTATTTCCTTCAAGGGTTCAATCTCCTTAGCTGGGCCTTGCACCTGCACAGTAATATCTGACACTTCAAAAAGCTTGGGAATCATATGTCCCATATTTTTGAGATGAAATAAAGCGGCAGCGCCATCTTTATATGCCTCTCTTACATAAGCCTTATCTGAACCGCATGTAGTGATATTAAAAAAAAGGCAGTCAGGTTCATTAGCTTTTGTCATTACCAAAATTTCTTCTAAAAGAGCTATGCACTGATCCATCTTCCCATCCTTAATTGTGAAGTTGGGATGTATAGAAACCATGGTTGTATCTAGAGACATAAATTTATTGATATTTCTCATATCTTTTTAGCAACTAATCTTCATGAATGAGCTAAAAATATGGATTATTTAAAAATTAAGAATTTTGATTTGGTAGCGCATGTACCGTTTAATCGTTTTTTGGAAGCTATTAATTGGATATGAGTTATTTTGCTGAACCAAACCATATTGAATATGATGCATGGTTCGATGAAAACATCGACCCAGTGGATCTTGTTAATTACTCAGATGAAAAGGAGTTCAGTGATTCAGTACACTTTAAGTTCCATAAGATGTCCACTAGAAATTTAACGATTGGTTCTTCTGATAATTTTCACTGGTAAGTAAAAGATTTTTCACTCCATAGATATTTATTAATCTTATGCAGAATATGTTCCATCACTTTCTCTTCGTGCCCTAGCTAATACAATTTCATCTACAACTTTTTTAATCATGTAAGCACACTTTTTACCAAAGCATTTTTCTTTTTTTATACTCTCAAAATCATTTGGGATTAAATTATTATTTTCACAACAATCGCATTTAATATCAATTTTCTTACCTCTGCAAACCTCCAAAGCTCTAGAAAAAATCCATTGCTGAACTGAAATACTTGCCCAACTATCAAAATTGGACCATTCATCAAAATCCCTATTAAGGATGCCTTTTAATCCATCAGCCTGATTTACATAGACTAAGTGTGAATCTTTTCTTGGTTCATCATTAATACCGATTGTTTTGACAGAATTTTGATTCATTAAATATAGATTGATTGAGTAGCCTTATAAATCTAGAGGATAATTTCAAAAATATAAAAAAATGTCTCAAATAAGATCATTAATTGCTTTATCCAATCTAGAAGTATGATTTGTATTTCTGAGTAATTCAAAATCCTTAAAATCAAAGCCAGGGCCAACACAACAACTCACTAAAGTAAATTCGCCTGTACTTTTTGCAGCTTGCCAATATCCAGATGGGATCATTTCTACTGGATTATTGGAATCTAAAATTAAATTTCTTATTAACTTATTATCATTATCTAGGCACCATAAATTCAGAGGATCGCCCCTTAAATAAATCCAAATTTCGTCAGCATTTTTTACTCTGTGCCAAGCACTTTTTGCATCTCTCTCCAAAAGATAATAAATTCCCGTAATAAAGTTTCTACTTTGGCCATCTTCCCTTATGAGAGAATTCTCACTCCTTACTATCTCTCTAAACCATCCACCCTCAGGATGAGGAGATAAATTGAATTGTTTAATTATTTCTATATTTATTTTATTAGGATTCACATCACTAAATATCTTTTAAATTTCTCTTATAGTTAAAAGCTAACTGAAAAAAAATCAAAATAAACTATATTTTCTAAAAAATTAAGAACAAATAACTGACAAATCTACAAAATTTTTATTTTCATCTGCCAGTTCAGTAATGATTCTATTGAGCCATTCAGAGGTCGTTTCACAATAGCCTACATTTAAAATAGTTTTTTGCTTTGATGTTTCTTCTTTATTCATAGTTAAAGTATTTTTATATAAATTAGTATTTAATTAAATCCATGTGAATAAGTCTTAATTACTATCTATTTAAAAAAGTTGTATTCAATACATATTTAAGAACTGCTAGTAAACAAATAAAATTAAATCGTTGACAAGAAAATGTATACAAGTAAAAGTAGAAAAAATTTATTATTTAACCTATGAATAGCATCAAGATTGAGGAATTGATGAAAGTAAGGTTTGATGGTATTGCTAATAGAATTGGGAAATTAAGCAAAAGGGAAAGTGAGTCTTTATTACTTGAGCATCTTGAGTGGTTGGAGGGAGGATGGGAGACTGAAGAAATCTTATTTTTAAAAAAGCCCTACAGAAAATGGTGGTTCTAACTCCACTTCTATAAATAATTAATGATGGCCTAAGGGACCAGGGCCAGAGCCTATTTTATAAGAATTGTCTAAAGATTTCTCAACAAATAATTTAGCTTTTTGAATGGAATCAAATAGATCAAAACCTAAAGCCTTGTAACCACAAATAGCTGCACTCAAAGTACAGCCGCTACCATGGGTATTTTTTGTATTTATAAAATTATTAAATAGCCACTCTTTTCTACCATTTAAGTCAAGGAAAAAATCCTTCCCTTTCATATCTTTTAAACCGCCACCTTTTATGAGTACTGCTTTAGCTCCAAGACCAATAATTTTTTTTGCAGAATTTTCGATATCTTCTTTACTCCTTATTTCTAAACCAGAAAGTAGATTTGCTTCATAAATATTTGGAGTTAACAAATCAGCCATTGGTACTAAGAGTTTTTTATAAGCATTAATAGCAGAATCTTCAAGTAATTTAGAACCAGTTCTTGTAACCATTACTGGGTCAATAATTTTGGTTATTTTGTAGGTATTTAATTTTGAAGCAGTATCATTAATTATCCTTTCATTTAACAACATTCCAGTTTTTAAGGCATCTATAACAAAATCAGCAAATAAAGTATCTAACTGCTTTAATAAAGTATTCTTCTCTACTGGTTGAACGCATGTAACTTCTATACTATTTTGTGCGGTAATACATGTAATAACAGAACATCCATGTACTTTAAGTGCCATGAAAGTTCTCAAATCAGCCTGTATGCCTGCTCCACCCCCGGAGTCACTACCGCCTATTGAAAGTGCAATTTTAGAATACATAATTTATAAACTCGTTTTTGAAAATACTTTAAATAAATTTTAATTTAAATCAGAAATCTGAATATGCATTAAAAAAATCTAACTCCAATTCCATAGCTCTCCTGTATAAATATTTGGCCTTATTAATATCATATGTTTCTTTATTGGTCTCAATAAGATTTTCAAGTGAATTTGCTAGCTTTTCAAAGCTCTCATCAGAGTAAGTAATTATCCATTCTTTATATTTAATGTCAAAATCCTCCTTATATAAACTTTTACCTATCCAAGAATAAAGTCGCATACATGGAGTCATTGCAAACATTATTTCAACGGAGCTAAGTCTTTTGGAAGTATCATCAAGAAAATCTGTATAATTTTTAGTAGCTATTTTTATATAGTTATTAGACAAATCAATATCCCATTCTTTTGCATACTTTTCATGAAGTATTAACTCCTCTGAAACGCCCATTAATAGTTCACTTAACTTCCTTATTGAGTACTTATCTTTTGATTTTGAAACAGCAAGACCATAAGCCTTGGCAAAAGTCTCTAAAAAGAAATAATCTTGAGCTAAATATTCTTGAAATATACTTTTAGGGAGACTTCCATTCTTTAAACCTTGTACAAATTTTGTATTTAAACTTAATAAAGCAATCTCATAATTATCCTCCCAAAGTTTTTTGGTTATTTTCATTTTTTTGATTTTTATTTATTCTAAAATTTTTTATATTTATTAACTACAAACTTAATCTTATTTTTCTAGGATTAAAAGAAAAAATTATGAAAGAAATAAATATCTTATGGTTTAAGAAAGATTTAAGAATTTTTGATAACGAAGCTCTCTGTGAGGCTATAAAAGATAATGATATTTTACCTATTTATATTATTGAGTTAGATATTTGGAGCCAAAATACTCATTCAGATAGACAATGGCAATTTTGCAAAGAAAGTTTAATAGATTTAAGAAATGCACTTGCTGAGATTGGACAACCATTAATTATTAGGACTGGGAATGTTATTAATATATTTGATGAAATTAGTTCAAAATTTAAAATCAAAGGTATATTTAGCCATCAAGAAACTGGAGATTGGCTTACTTATAAAAGAGATCAAAAAGTAAGAGAATGGGCTTTAAGCAAAAATATTATTTGGAAGGAATTTCTACAATTTTCAGTTTTTAGAGGAAATTTAGATAGGAATAATTGGTCTAAAAAGTGGCAAAAAAATTCCGACAAAAACTTACTTAAAGCTCCATTAAGAATTAATTCTATTAACTTCAATATTGGAGAAATACCCTCAGACGAAATTTTTTCCTTTAAAAAAGAAACTTGTCCAGGAAGAATGCAAGGTGGAAGAAAGAAAGGTTTAGAGAGAATGCAATACTTCTTTATTAATAAATTAGATTCTTATTCAAAAGATATATCTAGCCCAGAAAAATCATTTGATAGTTGTACAAGACTATCCCCATATATTTGTTGGGGATGCATTTCATTAAAAGAAATTTTTAAAAAGGCAAATATATCAAAAAACAATAATTCTAGGATGTTAAAAAGCAGATTAACTTGGCATTGTCATTTTATTCAGAAACTTGAAAGTGAACCAGAACTAGAGTTTAGAGAATACCATCCTTTTTTTAAGAATATTAGAGAAAAAAATAATGAATTACTTTATTCATGGAGTTCAGGTAATACGGGCTTTCCTTTTATAGATGCATGTATGCGTTCATTAAATTTCAATGGATGGATTAACTTCAGGATGCGAGCGATGTTAATGTCTTTTGCTAGCTATAATTTATGGCTACCATGGCAAGATTCAGGTTCTGAATTAGCAAATAAATTTGTAGATTATGAGCCTGGAATACATTGGAACCAATGCCAAATGCAATCTGGAACTACGTCTATAAATACCAATAGAATTTATAATCCTATTAAGCAGGGAAAAGATCATGATCCTCAAGGAAAATTTATAAAAAAATGGATACCAGAATTAAAGGATATATCACTTAATTTCATTCATGAACCATGGCTACTATCTAGATTTAATCAAGAAAAATATGAACAAATTAATTACATAAGACCAATAATTGACATACCAAATAGCACTAAAACTGCAAAGAAGAAAATTCAGGAAATCACTAAAAAGGATGGATATTGGGATATCTCAAAAGAAATTTATTTAAAGCATGGCTCTAGAAAAAGGCTTAGAAAAAATATAAATAATAAAAAAACTGTTTTTAAGGAAAAGGAAAAACAATATGAACTGAAATTAGATTTCTAAATGTTATTTTCAGAAATTTCCAGATTCCTTTTAGCTCCAAGGAAAGTTTTTTAAATTTTGAAATTAAATATATAAATCCACGATGAACTAATGAAAACTTTAATGTATTTAATAGATTTTATTAATTATGTCTGAAAGATTTGAATGGGACGATACCAATAGTTCAGGTATATGGTGGAGTACTAATGTAAGTATTAGAGACGAGTGCATTTTGCTCAAAGAAGATACTCAATGCGAAGATTCTGATGTCGTCGAACTTCTTAGGAGTATTGCACAAAATATTGAAGATAATGGCCTTTAATTTTGAGAGGAATATTCTCTCTTTTAGAGATTTGGAATTCCTTTTACAGCTTTTATTAATTCTTTAGTAATGCCCTTTTCACTCATTGAATGACCAGCATCATTAACAATAATTAATTCAGAATTCTTTAATTTCTTATTTAGATCCCAAGCGCTCCTAACAGGACAAACAACGTCATACCTACCTTGAATTATTTTTGTTGGAATCGATTCTATTGTTTTTATATTTTTCAAAATAAAATCATCTTCTAAGAAAATATTATTAATAAAATAATGACATTCGATCCTTGCAAATGCATCTGAAAAAGAATTAACTTGAGACTTATCAAAATCGAATTTTTTATTTATTAAATGACTAGTTGAGAGTTCCCATTTTGTCCAAGCTGCTGCTGCTTTTGATCTCAGATGTGCATCTGATGATGTTAGATATTTATAAAAAGAACTTATCAAATCATTTCTTTCTTCTTTTGGTATCACTGAAATATATTCTTCAAATTCATCTGGGAATATCTCACTTGCACCATATTGATAGAACCACAATAATTCAAACTTTCTACATAAAAATATTCCTCGCAAAGTTAAGCTTTTAACTCTTGAGGGATTTTTAATTGCATATATAAGTGAAAGTGTTGAGCCCCAAGATCCACCAAACAAATGCCAACTATCTATTTTTAATAGAATCCTTAATTTCTCAATATCATCAACTAAATGATTAGTCGAATTTTCTTTTAATTCTGAGAAAGGAGTTGAAGAACCGCAACCTCTTTGGTCAAATTGAATAATATCGAATTTATCTGGATCAAAGTATCTTCTATATCTTGGTTGACTTCCTCCTCCTGGGCCTCCATGAATAACTAGTATTTTTTTACCATTTGGATTGCCTGATCTTTCCCAATAAATCTTATGAATATCACTTACTTGTAAAAAACCCTTTTCACGAACTTCAATTTTAGGAAACAAAACTTGATCTTTCATTATGAAATATTTTTAAATACTTAATAAATGCATATTATCCAAAAAGAAGACTAGTTTAGAAGTAATTTGTTAAAAAAAAGGACTGGTTGTACAGTCCTTTTTGATATTTGATTTCCTTCTAACAGGATATAAAATTACATATTTTAAAGTCTATTTACTCATAAACCTAGAATACGTGAATTCGGGGATTTCTCTCGATAATTTCAGTCCCTGTTGTCGCTAGTAATTATAAAACGAAGTCTTATCAGACTAATTGATTGAACTTTAATTTTCGAATAATCCCATTCTCAGGAATACGCTTCCTATATTTTGGAATTTGCTAAATTTCAGGCGGACTATCAATCATTTAGATTGCCTCCGAACTCAACATTTATAAATTACTCCTTTTTGTATTTTCAGTAAATCCGTAAATATGCTGATTTACTTTTTTCTTAATTTGTAGGAGGATTTTAGTGATCTTTTGTTTTAAATAGATAAATATAAAAATTAAAATCTATAATCCTTAGTTATTTATATTCATAGGGCAAAATAGATTCAATTATTCTTTTATCACTATCAGAAAGTTTTTAATATTCCAATTTCTACTGAGCAAATTTTACAAAATTATCAAAAGATGGATTCTTATCAAGGCATTTTCGCAACTCCCTAATCCAATCTTCTAAAGCAAAAGTTATTTTTGTAATAAGAATATTTAACAAACTGTGTAGTTTAAATCTCCGAATAGATGTTCTTCATAAAATTCATTCTTTTTATCCCTTTGTCATATTTTTCAATTACCTTTTTTATAAGATGCAATGGAAGGGACTAAATCCTCTACATATATTGGTTCCATCGTAATTGTTATAATATTTTTAATTATTTATTATTTTATATAAGAATTTAATAAATAGATTATTAATATGAATTATGGATTTCATCAAAAAGAACAAGATCTTAACTCTAATGGCAGTTATTGCAGTTTTATCATTTGCATTAGAAAAAGCAGGCTTAATACACCCTTAAATTAGTTGAGATTATTTGATAAATACTTCCTAATGAAATAAGTAAACAGAAATTATTACTATAAAAATAAGCAATGGAGATAGTAAAGTAAAAATTAAAGTTGAAAGATTAATAGCCATAAATTTTATAAATATATAAATTAAATAAACATCATTTTTAATCTTTTTCAATAGTTGGAATCTAGAGTATTAGAAAGAAAAAACATTTTGAATAAAGAAATATAAAATTAGGGCTCAGATTAATGTGAACCGGTACAAAAGAAGATAATGTCAAAAGATATTTTAAATAAAATCTTTCTTATGATATTTTCCTTTTTTTCTTATTTCTTTTGCAGCCAATATTTGTTGTTTTCTTCTTATTTTATGATCACTGATGGGGTTTTCATCGTTATATACATATAAAACTTCCTTAACAAACTCTTGACGTGAACCGGCCATTTCTAACATCGGGAACATTATTGCTAGATCCCAAGCGACAGAATAGTATTTTCTATTTTCATCTAATAAATCATGCTTATTTACAGATAACCACAAATCATGCCTAAAAGTTCTTAAATGGGTGGCATACCAAAAATATTTCCTATATAAGTTAAATTTTCTTATTAAGCCTGGATATTTATGACCTCGAACACCTTTTGAGCATAAATACGAACCATATGTTATTAAGCAATCTGTTTCTGAATACTTTTCGTGAAGAATATCTAGAACATCACCGCTATATAAGTAATCATCGCCATCAATTAAAATATCAATAGTCCTAGATGGTTCTTTTATTTTTTTATTAAGCAAATTAAAAATATTATTTAATGCTCCTAATCTCCTAGAATTTTTAATTATCTCGAAATTCTTATGCTTATTACATATTGAAGAAGCAATATCATAAGAAGAGTCAGTAGAACAATCATCAACTATTTGGACATGAAAATTTTTATAGGATTGTTTAATAATTGAATTAAGGCACTTTTCTATATATTTCTCCGCATTAAATAGAGGGACTACTATATTAAATAAGTAAGATGAGTTTTGTTGAGAAATAGGATATTTTTCCAATTAAAATTTAAATATTATTAAGTTAAAATTATATACTTAATACAAAATTAGAACTATCTAAAGATTTTTTTTCTTAACTTTATATTTATCAAAAAAATGCTTTTTTCTAGAATGATTGGGGGATTAGGTAATCAATTATTTCAAACCGCAGCATTTTTAAAATATCGAAGTAAAAAAGAAAAAGTAATAATTTCCTTTCTAGGAGATATTCACATCCCAAAAAGAGAAAATTGTCTCAATTATATTTTTGAAATTCCTGATTGGCTTTATTATGATAATTCAAGAAAAATAAATTTATTCACAAGATTTTTAGCCAGAAGTTCTGCAGGACTAAGGTTTGGCAGTTATGCGCCGTTTATAGGAGTAAATGATAGGAACTTTTATTTGAAAAATTCTTATTTTTTTAATAAAAGAATTCTATTTTTCGATGGTTATTTCATCCATAACTGGAAGTATGAAGAAATAAATGAATTATTTAGTCAATTAAAATTAAGACCTATTTATTTGAATAGAGAGCATATTAAAATTTGTAATGAGAATGTAATTATTCATGTCAGGGGTGGTGACTTCCTCAAAATAAAACACTTAAATATTTGCGATAATTACTATTATAAAAAGGCAGTTGAATATGCACTTAGTAAGGGATTTAATACTTTCAAGGTAATTTCTGAAGATCGAAAATATGCTAAAGAAATTATAAAAGAAATGAAAAAATATTTTATAGATTTAAAAATTTCAATTCTTGAATCAAATTCTATAAAAAATGATTTTAATATTATAAGATCCTCAAATTTAGCTATATTGAGCAATAGTACTTTTTCTTGGTGGGCTTCTTTCTTATCAAATTCCAAAAAAGAATTCTTAGTTCCCTCTAATTTCTCTCTACAAGAAAAAAGAATTATTCTTCCTAATGAAAATGTAATTGTTTAATAAATATACGTAAGTAAATATTCAAACAATCAAATTTCGCCTAAAATCAGGCTATATATCTTTTAAAAAATAAACTAGATTTCGATCTTCATAATGAATATATTTTTTAAGAGAATTAGATCCATATATCTTAAAACTTTTGTTTTAAGGCCTAAAGTAATTTCAACGATTATATTCATTCCTTTTTTGTATTTTCTAGGTTGGATTTTTGCAAGTCCTCTTATTTTTCTAGGTATTGAAAAGGAAAATATCTCTTTAATTGGGACGATTATAACGTTTTTAATTTTTGTAATTTCATTACCTAAATGGTTTGAAGTTAGATGGAAATTAAATAATGTTTGGAAATTAGTTGGAATAAAGGAAAAAAATAGAAATAGGAAATCAAGTTTTTACTTTTTAAAAGGTTTATTAGGGGCAATCAGTCTATTATCAGCAATTTTAATTCCTATAATTCTCTTTAAAGACGGTATTTGGTTAGGCGAAATATCAATAGATATTTTGATAAATAGCTTACTCTTGATCTTTGGAGTAGGATTTGCAGAAGAACTTATCTTTAGGGGCTGGCTTCTAGAAGAATTAAAAAATCAATTTGGTCTAAAAAAAGCCTTAATTTTTCAGTCAATAGTATTCAGCATAGTACATATTGGGTTTAATTTACCTCTTTGGCAAATGATAAGCATATTATCTGGATTATTTTTGCTCGGTATATTTTTAGGATTTTTGAGATTAAAAAATAATAACTCATTATGGGGTTGTATAGGATTACATGGGGGCCTTGTAGGAGGTTGGTTTTTAGTAAATAATGGTTTAATTGAAATTTCAAAGGATATCCCAATTTGGTTAGTAGGACCAGGGAATATAAATACAAATCCATTAGGTGGTTTTGGGGGTATTTCAATATTATTTTTTTTATGTTTTTTATATTTTTTCATTTTGAAAAAAAATCAAAAATTTAATTAAATCAAATATAGATTTCTTAGGATTAGAGATAAATACCGATTGATTTTTGATAAATAATTGTCAGATTAAAATAAAGATCAATACTAATATGAACTTTGAAGCAGGTATAAGATTTATTGTCTTTTTACTAATTTTTGGATTTACAAACTATCTAATGATGTTGAGAAGATATGAAAAAAATATCAAAAAAAAGAAATTTTTACAACATAAAAAAATTTCCAAGCTTTATCCTAAAGGTTCATTTATTTTCTGAAATTAAAAAAATTTATTTTTGAATTTACTCACCATTTTTTATTAGTTTTTTGCCAACCTTCATTTAACAATTTTTGCCATAGTAATCTTGCTTCTTCAATGACAATTTTTTTTCTAGTTTTCATTAATGGAGGATTCTCTCCATGAATTCCCATTACTATACCTTCCTCAATAAACATATAAGTAATAGATTTATCAGGATGCTCATTATCTTTATAAAAACGCATAACCCCTACAAAATTGGAGTCAATTATCCAAAAATCATTATTTGAATTCAATAAACCAAAATGAAATTAAATTAATCATATGCTTTCATTACAATTTGCGGGGTAAATATTTATTTTTCTCATACTTGATATATTTTTTCTTTTTGCCTACTTTTTTTCAATTCGCCACGTTTTTTCTTAAAATCAACTCTTTTCTGTTTCGATGCTTTAGTAGGTTTTGTATATTTTCTAAATTTTAATGGTTTATTTAAGCCATCTTTTATTATTGAACTAAATTTCATTAAAGCTAGCTGCTTATTTAGTAATTGATTTCTATGTTTTTGAACCGCTAAACATAAAATATTTTTCACTAATTTGTTTTTCAAATTAATCTTAAGAATTGTTTTCTGATAATCATTTAGAACTTTTGAATCTTCTAAATTAAAAATAATCTCTACTCTGCTTTCAATTTTATTTACATTCTGCCCTCCAGGTCCTGAAGATCTGGAAAATCGCCATTTAATTTCTTTGGATGGTATTACTAATGTTTTAGTAATTTGCAAATCCATTTTAAGATCTTTTTAAAATTTAGAATTTTTGAATTGTCTCTAATACTCTAGGACATATCTTGAAATTTGATCGGTAAATACTGTGCGGTTATGTTAGGTAAACCGAAATTCGGTGTATTTGCCGTATCAATATCTTCGGTATTTATCCTTTCATATTTCAAAGAATTATTAGATATTGAATTTGTACTAATTCAAAGGTCACTTATGTATTCAATGTTTGATCTTCTTTTTGAAACACCTTCATATCTCCCAGTATTTGTTATTTCCGATAGCGAATTGAAGGAGCTAAAGAAAAACCAACATCAAGAAGAGCTTGATGAAATTACTACACAAAAAGTAAGACTTGAAGATGCTTTTAAAGCTCAACTAAAACATCTTGAAGATAGGGAAAAAGAAGTAAAGAAAAATCTTAAATTACTCTCAGCCTCAAAAAATAAATAATTTATTTTTAGAGAAATTACTTTTTAAAGACGGTTTTTAACCGTCTTCTTTAATTCTTCTAGTTTTAAGATATCCACTAAATCCACAGATTTTAAAAATATTTTCCATAATTAATAAATGAATAATGAAGAAAAAATAAGAATGTTCTTACCCTTTAGTTGGTTAATTTGTGCCGGGATATCCTTTGCTTATATAAATTCACATTTAATAAATACCTAACATAAATGTCTTATCCCTCAAGAGACGAAATACTTGCATCTTCAAAAGGGTGGGTAGCATCTTTTTTAAATTTTCTTCCTGGTTTAGGATCGGGTTACTTATATCAAAGAAGATGGAAACCCTATTTTTTTACCCTCACTGCTAGTACTGCTTGGTTCGCTTTAGGTATTTTTTTACAAGGTGATTCAGAGCCTTCTCAAAATGAACAAATAATTGGGATTTCTGGTCTTTTTTTCGTATCAATAGTTACAGTTATAGAAGCCAACTTGGCTTTCAAAAAAGCAAGTAATAAAACAAAAGCTGAAAATGAGAAAATAATATCCACTACCAAAAAAGGATGGTTTAAATAATTCAAAAAATTAGATCTAAAAAATATTTTATTAGTTCTAAGTTTTTTAATATAAGTAAAAATTCTCATATATAATTTTTAAGATAATTTAAAATTTTTTTTAGTTATAAAAAAATAAAATTTCCTTTTCTTTGAGACCTTCCCATCCCGAGTCTATTAAAAATTGATTCAATGTTTCTTTATCAAAATGCTTAGAACCTGTTCTGACACATCTATTTCTCATTGATTTTTTAACACCACTCCTTTGTCTTTTATTCTCCTCATCCATAATTCTATTGTATAGATCTAGCATTTTTTGAGGGATTGGAGTACCGTCAAGATCCACTCCATTTTGAATAGCAAGATCAACAGCCTGCATTCCCATTTTCTCCATATATTAAAAAAAGCTGAAACTATAATAAAACAAAACTTATTAATCTAAAATTCTTTGAATAATAATTTATTGATTTTGAATTTCCTTAAGTACTCTAATAGCCTCTTTAATGTGTTCAGGACCATTCAATAAATCTCTAAAAATATGCCTAATTGTTCCTTTGCGATCAATAACGTAAGTTACCCTACCATCCATGAAACCTAATACTTTAGGAACTTTAAAAGTTTTCCTTAGAGAGTCATTCGTATCACAAAGTAGTGGATATTGTAATTTATTTTTATTAGCGAATGCCAAATGACTTGAGGTACTTCCATTACTTACTCCCCAAACTTGAGCCCCTAATACTTTAAATAAGTCATATTTATCTCTAAATCCGCAAACTTCTATAGTGCAACCTGGCGTATCATCTTTTGGATAAAAAAACAAAACAAGGGGCGTTTTTAAACCCTTATTTGATCTTTTAACTCCATTTTGATCCAGTAAAGAAAAATCTGGAATTTTATCTCCAATCTGCACAACGATTCTTATAAAATTCCATATTAGAGGTTAATATGTTTTTTTTGTGGCCTTAAAGTAAATAACTGATATTAAAGTCAGTTTTTTTGTTTTAAAAGATACTAAAAAATTATTGAAATAAACTAGGGTGAATTTATTAATTCAATAATATGGAATTAATAATATATATTTTTTTATTTCTAATTCTTTTTTTGGGAGTTATTTTTAACTTAAAAATAACTAATTTTAAAAAAATTAAAGAAATACGAAACAAAGCCAAAGATTATTCAAAAAAGAATAATTAAATAAGTATTGCTAAGATTAAAATTCAATTTTTTCATTTGGAGTAAATACTGAGCAATATTTTTTTACAATGTCCCTTGGCTGAATAGTGGAAGGATTCGTTAATTTTAATTTTAGTTTTTCTATAGCCTCATTAGCATTAATCTCACCTAGTCGATATCTTGCACACGTATCCAATACTTTAAACATTTTTGTGGTAACGGCTTCAGCTGGATAAATTAGAAAAAAAAGGTAAAAAACAACAAATAAGTACTTCATTTTTTTTGATAGTAGATATTTAGCAAATGGTTTCGATATTTTAGAAAAAAAATTAATTTAGAAAAGATTAAAATTTAATAGAATAATCTATTGTGGATTGAATCTAGGATTTCTATAAAATAATAATAAAAGAAATTAAGATAAAATAAGTGTTAGTAATAAATAATCTCGGTGAAAATGAGAAAATTAATAGACAAACATAAAACTCTTATAAATTGGTACCAAAAAAAATTCAAATTGAGTGATTATCAATTACTTTGGTTAGTTTTCTTTAAAGGAGTATTAATAACAATAATATTTTTCAAAATTTTTTAATATTAAAAAAAGCTCTTCCGAGAATGAAATTTTCACATGATTTGACTATATTTAATAGTAGATTTCCTAATTAGTTAAATAGTTATTAGTTATGAATATTTTTGGTGTAGGTTTGCCTGAAGTTACTGTAATACTTATCTTAGCTCTTTTAATTTTTGGTCCAAAAAAGCTTCCAGAATTAGGGAAACAGCTTGGTAAAACTTTGAAAAGTCTTAAAAAAGCATCGAATGAATTTCAAAATGAAATCGACCAAGTTATGAACGAAGAAGATAAAGATGAATCTCCTAAATCTATAGAAAGCAATCAAACCAACGAAATTAATCAAGAAAAAATAGATTCAGAAAACAGCAAAAAATAATATCTTGGATAGGCCCATAACCCCCATAGACGAATTTGAAAGAGCATTAGATAATGCAGATCTTACTAAAGAAGAATATGAATTG
Organism: Prochlorococcus sp. AG-347-K16; assembly: GCA_003281405.1. Taxonomy (GTDB): domain Bacteria; phylum Cyanobacteriota; class Cyanobacteriia; order PCC-6307; family Cyanobiaceae; genus Prochlorococcus_A. The sequence continues at coordinate 56,683 of QCCD01000006.1, forward strand.
ATAGACTACATCCGCTATACAAGTGTTTTTACACAACCTAGTCTTATTAAAGATTTAAAAAGGCCATCAAAACCTCCTCTTTTGTCAGTTCTATGTCAAATTTGCAGAAAAATTGGTTCGGAGATGCCAGATCATTTCAAAAAAGTAATTGAGTGGTCAATTGAAATAAGTGATCATAATACAAAATGGGATGCTCATTTAATTTGTGCAGAAGCATTAAATATAGACAAAATCCCATTAAGTCCTATTCATGGAACAACTTTATTTGATGTTCTTGTTGTACACAAAGAATTATTTCTTGGCTTTGATTGAATTAAATTAAATTAATCATCTAAAGGCACAGAATCAGTATCTATAACTTCCGAATCATCATACTTATTTATTTTATTTTCAATCCATTTATTTATATAACTAACTAAAGGCAACGAACCTCTAAAAATAAAAATAGAGGTAGGCAAAGCGCTTAATAATCCGACTACAGGACTTTTAAAAAGTAATCTTCCTGCTTTTATGTTAAATAAAATAATAAACGCTGAGGGGACTATAACTTTAACTACTGTTTTGAGCGCCTCAAGCCAACCAACACGATATATCCACCATATTAAAACTATGCCAACTATATAGAGGAATAAGTAAGTCATAAAAATAGTATAATGATTATCTATTTATCTTGTTCTTACTAAGAAAAAGATTTTATAAATTTCTTTTACATCAATCAATCAAATTCTAGTAATGAGTTTTTCTGAAATAAGAAAATTTTTAATCAAGATGCAATCTGATGAAGACTTAAAAAAGCAGGTTACAAAATCCTCTACAGCGGATGATGTAGCCCTAATTGGTCAACGCTTAGGTTATGACTTTTCCGGAGATGATCTCTTAAGATTTAATGGACAAAAAGTTGATAAAGTTACCGTAAGAAAGGTAGATCATCCAGGAGAATATCACTAAATTAAGACCTAACCCATATTGCAAGCCCTCCGCCCCTTCCTCTTGCACATAACCAATTATCTTTAGTGCTAATTCCTACAAGAGAGAAAAAAGGCATTTTTTTTTCTTCTGGTTTTTTTAATTCCTTATTAAATACTGGAAAACTACTAATACTAATTTTCAATTTTTCAAAATAAAAAGCCAATAAAGGTCTAAGTCCTTTTAATTCTGCACTGCCTATAAAAGTAATATTTAATAATCCGAAATTAATTGAATTTTTTATTTCATAATTTATTTGATCCTCTTTATTTTTACTTTTTAATTCTAGTCTTGCCGACAATACTTGGAGAATAGAACTCGGTATATTTTTGATTTCATCTGACTCCTTTCCCCATACATACTTAAACTTCCATATTCCTAACAATTCCTCATATAAAATTCCGCTACCGTTTTTTTGAGAATTTTTTTCTAAAAGTTTTATCTCATTAATATTAGGAAATTGTTTCATAATAGATTTTAATCTAAGAATCAAATACTAAGATAACTCTATAAAAAATGTTCTTAGTTAAAAATATCTCCAAATAGATTTCTTTATTTCAAAATATTTCCAAAAAAATAATTTTATGACACACATAAGGAACAATATCTCGTTATTATATTTACATTATGTAACTAAATCAATGGATTTTATTTCTAAAAGCCAAGGATACATCCCTCTAAAAGCAGTTCCTTACATATTTTTCCTAGCTGTTGTACTAAGTATTACAACTTCAACCAATACATTTGTCTAAAACTAATAAGTTCTGCGAGAAGAGTAAAGTAAATATTTAATGGAAAAGTACGATGTTGTAATAGTAGGTAGTGGAATAGGGGGATTATGTTGCGGTTCGATTCTCGCTTTATCAGGCAAAAAAGTACTTATATGTGAAGCTCATAGCCAGCCAGGAGGCGTTGCCCACAGTTTCAGAAGAAATGGTTACACTTTCGAATCAGGTCCTTCATTGTGGAGTGGAATAGGTAAATGGCCGACAACTAATCCCCTTGGGCAAATTCTTAAATTACTTGATGAAGAAGTTGAACTATTTCAATACAAAGGTTGGCAAGTAATTGTCCCAGAAGGCAATTTTAACCTTGATGTGGGGGAAGAACCTTTTAAACATACTATTAAAACTTTAAGAGGTGAGAAATCTGTTAAAGAATGGGAATCATTTATTTCCGGAATAAAACCTCTTAGCCAATTAATAAATGAAATACCTTTACTCTCATTTTCTCCCGAATCAATAAATTTCTTAGATTTAATAAATTTAACCTCAAAATTTTTACCTAATATCAATCAAATACCAAAAATTAATAAAGGCTTTGGGAATTTAGTAAATAATCATCTAGAGGATCCTTTTCTCAGGAATTGGGTTGATTTATTGAGCTTTTTGATAAGTGGCATGTCAATGCATGATACAAATACAGCTGCGATGGCTACTTTATTTAACGAATGGTTTGAACCAAATTCATACCTTGAATACCCCAAAGGAGGTAGTGAATCTATCGTAAAAGCTTTAATTAATGGATTTAAAAAAAATGGAGGAGAATTAATTCTTTCTTCGAGAGTAAAGACAATTAACTTCAATAAAAATTTAGCCACAGGTATAACTCTGAATAATGGTTCTAGTTATAGTTGTGAATCTGTTGTCACGAATACAGATGTTTGGAATTTAAAAAAGTTAATTCCAAATGAAATTTCAAAAAAATGGAATACAAAAGTTTTGAACCCTGATAAATGTGATTCTTTCCTTCATATACATCTAGGTTTTGATGCTGATGGTCTTGAAAATTTGCCAATACATGCAATACATGTTGATGAGTGGGAAAAAGGTATAACCGCAGAAAGAAATATAGTCGTATTTTCAATCCCATCTGTTTTAGATAAAAATATGGCTCCTGAAGGGAAACATGTTCTTCATGGATATACTCCCGCAAATGAACCTTGGGAAATTTGGGAAAACCTAAATCCAAAGGAATTAGAATATAGAAATTTGAAAGAAGAAAGATGTTCAATATTCCTTAATGCAGTGCGAAAATTCATCCCTGATATAGATGAAAGGATTGATTTAAAGATGCTAGGAACTCCAATCACTCATAAAAAATTCACCAATACCTATTGCGGTAGTTACGGCCCTGCATTATCTGCAGCAAAAGGTCTTTTCCCAGGCTGCAAAACTCCAGTGAAAAATTTATTTACTTGCGGCGCAAGTACATTTCCAGGTATTGGAATTCCTGCTGTTTCAGCAAGTGGCGCTTACGCAGCTGAAAAAATTATTGGTAAAAAAGAGTTTAAAACTCTTCTTAAGAAAATAAATTTATGAATCAAGTTATTTTTTATAACTCTACAAATAATTAGTTAAGAAATAAGAATAAAGAAAGCAAAAACGTTCAATAATGATAATCTTTATCTGAACATAAACTTAACTTATAGCTCTTATATGTTTTTCTTATCAATTCCTCAAGCCTGGCATTTAGTTGGCACTTGGTCAGAACAACTTCCAAACGAGTCAAATCTTATAGGAATGGGCCAAACAGAATTAATGATGACTTTGCATTCAATATTCGTTCCTCTCTTACTTGTAATTTCATATTACCTATTCAATAGACTTAACAAAAACGAATCAAAGAAAATTAAAGGATGATCGTTTAAAGTTTATTTAGCTGAACTTCTTCTAACTACTTTTCTGCCTGTAGAAGTATCAACTCCGCTTGAATCTTTAGTTTGTGAATTAGATTCAACATTATCAACATCACTTTTATCCATTTCTGCGCAAACACCTACTACCATGGCAGCTTGCATTTGATCTGGTAAATCTCCAATAGTTAATAAGGCCTTTAAAACTAATTGAAGTCGAGTTTGCCGATCTATTTCAGGTCTTAGTTTTTTTACGGTATTCCAAAGTTCTTGGGTAACTTCTTTTAAAAGTTCTCGATCAACAGCCAAATTAAATCCTTCTTGTATTTCTACTAATCTAACAAAAAATTGGATCTCGTAAAATAATATTCAATAAAAAGATTGTTAGTTAATATTTTTCTATCCGAATACGAGTTGCATTTGTTGGTGCAATGCATTCTTCTCTTGCAAAAGTTTATCTTTTTCAGTCTTTTTTAGAGTAAAAGTTCTATAAAATTTTTTTTGAATCTTTATTGGAGTATTTTCAAACTTTACATTTTTGCTTATTAGAGAATTCCACTCTTTTGAATTAAAAGGGGCATAGGGAGAAGATGAAATCACTTTCATGTCTTAACAATACATCTGTACTAATAATAGTACAGATTTACTATTATGCAACAACTGAGTCGACTTTTCTTAAATTTTAAAATGTCTTTGATAATGGATTGATTTTTTTTATCTAATTTATGGGAATTATAAGTTTGATAAATGAATAAAAGTATCATAAGTAACTTATTGATCCCTTTTTTTAGTGTCTTAAGACTTTTATTGCTTAAAAACCTCTTAAAGTAGTTAATTTGTTGAAATTAACATTGACAAGATATATTTAGTAATCCTTCCTATAAAAAGAATAATGAATTGATTGCAAAATGCTTCTTAGTAATTCAAAAAGACTAAAAATCCAAGGAATAATTAAAAGAATTGCTCAAGATAAATCAATTACATTAGAAGAAAGAATATATGTCGAGAAATTTGCCCACCATAACTCTACAATTTCTCTTTGGCTGAAAAAAGCTAACAGTTTTAGAAGGAATGGTACGAAAAATGATGGGGGGATTGATAACCTCTTACAATCATTTGGGATAGATGGACTAGATAAAGAAAATCATTTCAACCCTAATGAAGATGATATATCGGATTGGTTTGGCGGTGCTCCTGGTTGGCTAAGGAGAAGCTAGATCCATTAATTATTCAATTTACCCAGGCTATCTTACACAAATATAAACTCATAAAAGATATAAATACCCAAAAAACCCATGGTATAAATTTAATCGGAACTAAATATTTTTTTGAAAAGGTTTTCATATTTATTTTTCTTTTAGATTATTTCTTCCTTACAGTTTTTGAAAATAGGTTTAATTGCTCTATTTATAAATTAAACAATATTCGAAACCTCAAAGAGGTTAAATCACTTTAAGTAGATAAACTTAATTAGCCTTAATCTTCACAATCTAAGCAACTTTATTTTCAATTTTCTTTGAAAAATTTACTATTTTTGCCTCATCATGGTCTGAATCATTCCAAAATTTTATAAGTCTTTCTAATTCATCAATCCTTTTTTTGGCATTTGCAATTTTTTCAGCAGTTGTCATATAAAATTTTTATCTATCCAATTAATGCATGAAAAAAAAATATTTCAATGGAAGTAACAATTTTTAGACTATAAATATTAATTTTTGGTTAATTACTTCAATACATCATAGCCCTTGAGCGGCTGAGTAATTATACTTAAAGAAAAACTAAATCTATGAAGAAATTAAATTCTTTGATTTTGAGTAGCACAGTTAACTTCTTAGACTTCATATACTCTGGTAGATCTTTACAAAGATTTTGGGTTTTAGAAGTTATAGCTAGATCACCTTATTTTGCATTTCTTTCAGTTCTTCATTTTAAAGAATCTCTAGGAATTAAAAATGAGAAAACAATGATTTTAATGAAAGAACATTTTTATCAAGCTATTAACGAAACTGAGCATCTTAAAGAAATGGAGAAAAGAGGAGGAGATAGGTTCTGGATTGATAGATTTTTTGCGAGACACCTTGTTCTTGTGTATTACTGGATCATGGTTTTTTATTATTTCTTCTCTCCAGCTAATGCTTATGATGTCAACATAAAAATCGAAGAGCATGCATTTGAAACTTATTCCAAATATTTAATAGATAATCCAAATGATCAAAAAATAAAGGAAATTGCTCAAGATGAATTAAATCATGCCCAAGAACTTAACGAAGCTTTGTCAATGCTTACAAAAGTTTAGATTAGTGCTGAGAAGTCTATTAGCAATATTGAGAGTATCACCGAAGAAGAAATTAATCCTAGGCTGATCATTAATGAGACGTAACCTTTTTTTCTAGGCAATTTATAAAAAGATATTCCAATAATTAATATCATTATTAATGAGAAAAAAATTATAATTTTTTCATTTACTAAATTGAGATGTATAACTAAATTTTTTTCTTCAAAAAATTTGAGAAATTCAGATAAAACTAATTCTTCTTCTATTTTCTTAAAATAGTCAAATAAGCTTATAAAAGCAGAACTTAATAAAGATAATGCAACCAGTGCAGTAACTGGTTTTGTTAACCTGTTAAGTGTTCTGTTAAAACTTGCCAATAAAATAAGAATAAAAAAAGAGGTTACTAACGGTATTAAAGGTATAAGAGTTGTTGAATTTATGAAATTTCCCACGGAAAAATATGTATCTAACTTAAAATTTTATATTATTTCGACGCGTTATTTTATTAAATAAGATTTTTTAAAATCTAAAATGTAATTAGTACCTATTGCATTCTGTGTAAATTGATACCAAAATTAAATTAGTATTGAAAAATAAAATGTTAGCCATTTCTGAAATTATTATTGCAAGTGCTATCTTCCTAGGAGTTGTATATTGGGAAGTCAAATTCCTATATACCAAAACTACAGTAGCGAAATAAATTCACTCAAAACAGGAAAATTAAAAGCGTAGAAAATTTAAATAAAATTTAAGAATTTAAGTTGACAAAAAAAGCTCTAAATATGAGAGAATAAACACAAATATTCAGCCCTTCTAATGAGCGAAGTCCAAAATCCTAATACTAACTCAACTCAGCAGCAGCAGCAGCAACAGCAACAATCCTATTCAGACAGCAAAATTAACTCTGCTGAGAGCGAGAGACTTTATCTTGAGATGAAAGAAGCTTGGCTTTAAATTTAATTCGTGTTTGAAATAATATTTCTATAATTTTTTTTTATTTTGAAGTAATCAATACTTTTTTATTTTCTATACCCTTTAAATTTTGTTTAACTACAAGATTAATTTGTTGAGAAAACTTAAGCAGTTAGAGAAAATTAACGGAAGGCTCGCAATGGGAGGGTTGATATATTTAGTTTTTACAAAACTAGTTTCCAACCGTGCCGACATATTAGACCAGCTTAAATCTTATTTAATTTAAGAAATGAATTAGAAGTATTTATTATCCAGGAATATTTCGTTCTATATAAGCGTCAGTTAAAGCTAAAATTAACCCCAATAATGTTGAAAATATAGCAATTTCAGTTGATTCCATTTTATTTTTGAATTATCCCTAGTTTGCTAAATAATTCAAAGTGCAGCAACAAAACTAATAACTTACTATAGTACGTATATACTATTAGTTATTTATTGTGAGCTCAGCAACTCCTGAGTTTCTTTTCGTTAGGCCTGGTGATTATGTCGCAATTAAAAAAGAAAATTGCGAAGATATTAAGGAAAAGAATGAAAATTATTGGGTCGGTCAAGTTATCGACTGTATTGGAGGAGCTAGAAATCCAAATTCATGGACCTTGTTTCAAGTTGCCAATATTGACAATGGAGAGATCACTATAATCAACGCCGATATTGTAGAAAAAATTTTGAAACCTTCTGGAAGTTAATCTTAATCAAACAAACTTCTTTCATTATTACAGAAACAAAAGGGGAAATGAACGTTTTAAAGGAAATCATCCCAGTTCCAAGCAGGCAAGTCCATATACTTGATTCATAGGGCAGGGAGGTTGAATACCTTTATACATTCTGTAAGTTTTTGATATTTCCTCAAATCCCAAACTTGATAAAAGATAATTTGCATAAGGGTTCAGATTAGAGCAATCCAATAAGATTTGAGCATCTAACTCACCAACTAACTCCCTTATTAATAATTCAGCAAGTGGTGGAGTATCCGCTAAAAGTGGGCCAATTCTCCAACCTTGCTCATTATCCTCCAATACACAAGGTCTTATCCTGCCAAATCCATGGCACATCCCATTATCATCGACAATTGCACTGACATTACCATGAGAATTTTTCAACCAGTCATTTAGAAAATGTGGTCTGGGACTAGGTTCTCTTTGATCATCATAAATTAAGACTGCTTCAGAAGAAATTTTATTACCCGGGACAACTTTAAAAGAATGAAATTGATCTTTATAGAAATTTCTCAATGGCAAATCTTGAGAACCATTTAATTTCCATCGATTTGTAATGGAAGATTTTCTAAACCCCCACTTTGCGTAATCATTTAATCTATCTGGGGCAGCCTCAAGACCAATACAATCAACATTTTTCAAATATTCGAGGGCATGTTTCCATAATCTCACTCCATATCCATTATTCCGGAATTCTTTTTTAACGATAAATAAACCTATAAAACTATAAGAGGAATTATATTTTATACACGCAATAGAGCCTATAGGATTATTGTCTAGACAAGCTACCCATACCCCTTGTTTATCTGTATTTCTATAAATTGATAAATCATCCATTCCAGGAGAAAATCCTTCTAACCTTGCCCAGTTTGTGACTTCTGGTATTTCATTTATAGATATCAATCTAATTAAAAAATTTTCCCTCATAGAAATATACTAACTAAGAAAATTTTGAATTTTTAATAGCAATATTAATAAATTTGATTATTCCTCATAAATCATTCGCTTTGATTGAACTGCCTAAAAACCTTAGTTATTTACAATTTATCCTCTGATATATTTAATACTATTCAAAGGTAAAAAATGAAAATTTCTGATAAATTTCATTTAGAAGACATCTATAAATTAAAAAATACAGTTCTCACTGGTAAAACTGAAGATATAAAATGGCGTATCCATCATATCAATATAGTTTCTAAACTTTTGGATGAAAATAAAAAAGAGATAATTAAATCACTTTTTGTTGATCTCGGCAAATCTGAAATTGAAGGGCTTTCAGAAATACTTTTAGTGAAAGAAGAAATTTCACTTATAAAAAAGAAACTCAATTCTTGGATGCGACCAAAAAAAATTGATACACCTTTTTATCTTTTTCCATCATCCTCCAAAGTTATTTATGAACCTCTTGGGTGTGTCTTAATTCTTGGTCCTTATAATTATCCATTACTTTATATTTTAAAGCCATTGGTAAATATTTTCTCAGCAGGAAATACTGCAGTTATAAAACCATCAGAGAAATGTCCTACGACCTCAAAACTTATTAAAAAGCTTACTTCCAAATATTTCCGTAAAGATGTCCTAATGACAGTAGAGGGTGATAATAAACAATCCATAAAATTAATTGAACAAAATTTTGACCACATTTTTTTTACAGGAAGTACTGAAACTGGAAAATCTATAATGAAATTAGCTTCAAAAAACTTAACTCCATTAACTCTTGAGTTAAGCGGAACAAATCCTGTAATTGTTTTCAAGAATGCAAATTTAGAAGTGGCTGCAAAAAGAATTGTTTGGGGTAAATTTTTTAATTCTGGTCAATCCTGCATGGCTCCGAATCATATCTTTGTAGATAAAGAAATTGAAAATATTTTTATAGAAAAATTAAAAAAATACATAGTAAGTTTTTACGGAGATAATCCAATTATTTCCGAAAACCTATCAAAATTGGAGAAAAAACAATTTACATCAACTGTAGAAATTCTCAAACAATATGAAAAAGAAAAAAGAATTTTATTTGGGGGGACTTTTAGTAAAAAAAAGTTGAAAATATCTCCTACAATTTTGAGAACTAAATTAAATGAAACAGATATTTTGCAGAAAGAATTATTCAGTTCACTACTTCCTGTAGTTGGAATTAATGATAAAGAATCAGCTTTAAAACAGATTAGTCAAACATCAAAACCCTTAGCAATCTACTTATTTGGAGGCAATAAAAAAATCCATAATCATATTTCAACAGTAACCAGCTCTGGAACAATTTGTATAAATGATGTGATGTTGCCAGTCCTTATTCCAAATTTACCCTTTGGAGGCGTTGGGCAAAGTGGTATTGGTAAATTTCATGGAGAAGAAGGTTTTCGAAATTTTTCAAATCAAAAATCTATTACTTTTAAAGGTTTTTTATTTGATTCAAATCTGCGGTATCCCCCCTATGAAAGAGTAAAGAAATTTTTAAAGTTTATTTTTCAGGTTTAAATTACTTAAATTGTTTTCAAAAACCTAGCGATTTTAAATTTAAAGATTATCTTTAAATAAATAGTGAGTTTTATGAAATTTGCATTTTTAGTAATTGCCATATTTTTTAATTTTTTTAATCACTCATTGATAAAATCAGAAGAAAAAATATTTTCATCAAAAAACACAATTGAGAATATTGCTAGAAAAGAATCAATTACTGAAGAAAAAACTGAAATAAAAAAAATTCATATTGTAAAAAGTGGAGATACAATATCAAGTATTTCAAAATTATATTCAATAAAAAAAGATTTAATTCTAAAGTTGAATAACTTAAAAGACGAAAATTATATCTTTGTTGGCCAAAATCTTGTCATCTCGGAATCTACTGAAAACCTCACAAAACAATCAGATTTAATAAATAATCATCATATTGTTCAAACTGGTGAAAATCTGACTGAGATATCAAACAAATATAATTTAAAAGTAATCGATCTGATAGAGATTAATAATCTCAATAATCCTGATTCAATTAAAGTTGGTCAAAAACTGATATTAAGAAAAAAGAACATAATTAATTCAGAAAATCATGAAACAACTGAAAATAAAAAAAATAATGAATTAATTGAGTTAGATAAAAAAATTTATGGTCCTTTAATTATCCAAAATGAATCATATAAAGATATTAAGGGTAGAAAAGTTTTAAATGTACTAAATCAAGAAAATAAAAAACTAATTCTTTCAATCAATTGTGATAGAAATGAATTAGATGTAAGAATACCTGGCAGGAAATGGATGGGAAGTAAGCCTGCTAAAGAAAAATTCGAAAATAATTTAATAAATGATTATTGTTAAAATTTTTAATTAATATGTGTGAATAATTTGTCTAAGAATATTAATGATGAGTTATTCTACAAAAAGTTAAATTAATAGTAATGGCTATTTCAAGAGGAGATCTCGTAAGAGTAAAAAGACCAGAATCATATTGGTACAATGAAATAGGTAAAGTTGCTTCAGTTGATACCTCAGGTATTAAATATAACTGTGTAGTCAGATTCGATAAAGTAAATTACGCTGGGATAAGCGGAACTGATGGTGGAGCAAATACAAATAATTTCGCTGAAAGTGAATTAGAAAAAGCTTAAATAATTGCCTGAATTACCTGAAGTAGAAACAGTTCGCAGAGGTTTAGAGCAAAAACTTAATAATTTTATTATTAAAAAAGTAGAAGTCTGTAGGGATTCAACCGTTGCATTCCCAACAAAAAAAGAAGAATTCATTAAAGGAATTAGGAACTCACTTATTTATAAATGGGATAGAAGAGGAAAATATTTAATAGCTCAATTAAGAGAAGTTCAAAATAAGGATTCTCAATTTTCTCTAAAAAATTCACAAAATAACGGATTTCTTGTAGTTCATCTAAGAATGACTGGATATTTTAAATTTATCGAAAACTCAAGTCATCCTTGTAAACATACAAGAATAAGATTTTTCGATAAAAATAATAATGAGCTGAGATACATTGACGTAAGAAGTTTTGGGCAAATGTGGTGGATTAATAAAGACTTATCACCTAACAAAATAGTTAAAGGATTAGGAACATTAGGACCAGAACCATTTTCTAAAGACTTTGATGCAAATTACCTTAAGAAAGTTATTTCAAAAAGAACAAAATCTATAAAAGCTATTTTATTAGATCAAACAATAGTGGCAGGAATAGGTAATATTTATGCTGATGAAAGTTTATACTCTGCTGGCATCGCCCCTTTTAGGGAAGCTCATACAATAAAAAAGAATGAGTTAATTAAGCTCAAGGAATCAATTGTAACGGTATTAAAAAAAAGTATAGGTTCTGGAGGTACTACATTTAGCGATTTTAGGGACTTGGAAGGAGAGAATGGGAATTTTGGTTTACAGACAAATGTCTATAGGAGAACTGGAAAAGAATGTCGTAAATGTGGAAATTTAATTAAAAGACAAAAAATTACTGGAAGAAGTACCCATTGGTGTCCTAGATGCCAAAAATAAAAAAGGGTTTACTCTGCTTGAGTAAACCCTTTTAAATATTTTTACCTGGCATTGAGCTATTTTCTCAAGGGGCTACCCCCTAAATATTTTCGCCGCTGATGCGTTTCACAACCGAGTTCGAGATGGATCGGAGTGGTTCCACATCGCCATGAACACCAGGATAGTGTGAACCTTGAGAACTGCATAGAAAATTATATAAATTAAAAACAATAAATTAAGTTTATTTGGTCAAGCCCTCGGTCTATTAGTACTCCTCCGCTGCACTTGTTACCAAGCTTCCACGTAGAGCCTATCGACGGGTGTTCTTCCCGTGACCTTACTGGCTTAAGCCATGGCAATACTCATCTTGAGGTGGGCTTCCCACTTAGATGCTTTCAGCGGTTATCCACTCCGCACATGGCTACCCAGCGTTTACCGTTGGCACGATAACTGGCACACCAGAGGTGCGTTCCTCCCGGTCCTCTCGTACTAGGGAGAAATCCTCTCAATATTCCTGCGCATACACCGGATATGGACCGAACTGTCTCACGACGTTCTGAACCCAGCTCGCGTACCGCTTTAATGGGCGAACAGCCCAACCCTTGGGACCGACTTCAGCCCCAGGTTGCGATGAGCCGACATCGAGGTGCCAAACCTCCCCGTCGATGTGAACTCTTGGGGGAGATCAGCCTGTTATCCCTAGAGTAACTTTTATCCGTTGAGCGACGGCCCTTCCACGCAGAACCGTCGGATCACTAAAACCGACTTTCGTCCCTGTTCGACTTGTAGGTCTCACAGTCAAGCTCCCTTCTGCTTTTGCACTCATCGACTGATTTCCAACCAGCCTGAGGGAACCTTTGTGCGCCTCCGTTACCTTTTAGGAGGCGACCGCCCCAGTCAAACTGCCCATCAGATACTGTCCGCTTCCCGGATAACGGGTAAGCGTTAGAACCCTAGCTCTAAAAGAGTGGTATCTCACCGATGACTCAATAGTACCCACAAGCACTATTTCAACGTCTCCCACCTATTCTGCGCATTCAGAGCCCGAGCACAATATCAAACTACAGTAAAGCTTCATAGGGTCTTTCTGTCCGGGTGTATGTAGTCCGCATCTTCACAGACAATTCTATTTCGCCGAGCCTCTCTCCGAGACAGCGCGCAAATCGTTACACCTTTCGTGCGGGTCGGAACTTACCCGACAAGGAATTTCGCTACCTTAGGACCGTTATAGTTACGGCCGCCGTTCACCGGGGCTTCAGTCGCCAGCTTCACTAAAAGCTAACCAGCTTCCTTAACCTTCCGGCACTGGGCAGGTGTCAGCCCCCATACATCGTCTTGCGACTTAGCGGAGACCTGTGTTTTTGGTAAACAGTCGCTTGCGCCTCTTCACTGCGACCAGCTCTCGCTGGCACCCCTTCTCCCGAAGTTACGGGGCCATTTTGCCGAGTTCCTTAGAGAGAGTTATCTCGCGCCCCTCGGTATTCTCTACCACCCCACCTGTGTCGGTTTCGGGTACTGGCATTTGTGTTTTAACGGGTATAGAGCTTTTCTTGGAAGCATGACATCACCAACTTCGCTGCCGTAGCAGCTCGTACTCACGCCTTAGCTCAAGATGTTTTCTCCATCTCTCAAAGCCTTGAACGCTTGAACCAGTAACCAACATCTGGCCTGGCTAGCCTTCTCCGTCCCTCTTCCCAAAACACATCTGGTACAGGAATATTGACCTGTTATCCATCGACTACGCCTTTCGGCCTCGCCTTAGGTCCAGACTAACCCTCCGCGGACGAGCCTGCCGGAGGAACCCTTAGGGTTTCGGGGCATGGGATTCTCACCCATGTTTTCGCTACTCAAGCCGACATTCTCACTTCTATGCTGTCCACGTCCGCTTACGCTAACGCTTCACCCTACATAGAACGCTCCCCTACCATAAATAAATTTATCCGCAGCTTCGGTATAACGCTTAGCCCCGTTCATTTTCGGCGCAGGATCGCTCGACCAGTGAGCTATTACGCACTCCTTTGAGGATGGCTGCTTCTAGGCAAACCTCCTGGTTGTCTGGGCAATCCCACCTCCTTTATCACTTAGCGTTAATTTTGGGACCTTAGCTGGCGGTCTGGGCTGTTTCCCTCTTGACTATGGAGCTTATCCCCCACAGTCTGACTGCCTAGTTACACACAGGGTATTCAGAGTTCATATCGATTTGGTACCGCTTTCGCAGCCCGCACCGAAATGGTTGCTTTACCCCCCTGCTGGAGCACTAGACGCTACGCCTCAACGTATTTCGGGGAGAACCAGCTAGCTCCTGGTTCGATTGGCATTTCACCCCTAACCACAGCTCATCCGCTGAATTTTCAACTTCAGTCGGTTCGGACCTCCACTTGGTATCACCCAAGCTTCATCCTGGCCATGGTTAGATCACCAGGGTTCGGGTCTATAAACACTGACAAACGCCCTATTAAGACTCGCTTTCGCTGTGGCTCCACCATTTCCGGTTTAACCCGCCAGTGCCTATAAGTCGCCGGCTCATTCTTCAACAGGCACACGGTCACCCGATTAGTCGGGCTCCCATTGCTTGTAAGCTCACGGTTTCATGTTCTATTTCACTCCCCTCCCGGGGTTCTTTTCACCTTTCCCTCGCGGTACTGTTTCACTATCGGTCACACAGTAGTACTTAGCCTTACGAGGTGGTCCTCGCAGATTCACACGGAATTCCACGTGCTCCGTGCTACTCGGGATACAGCTAGGTCAACTTATCTTTCGATTACGGGGCTTTCACCCTCTGTGGCACGCCATTCAAACGTTTCTTCTAGACTCATTGATCCATATTGCTGTCCCACAACCCCGATAGTCAAGACTATCGGTTTGGGCTGTTCCCCGTTCGCTCGCCGCTACTGAGGGAGTCGTTATTTACTTTCTCTTCCTCCAGCTACTAAGATGTTTCAGTTCGCTGGGTTAGCTCGCACCAACCTATATATTCAGTTGGCCGTACATGGGGTTGCCCCATTCGGAAATTCCCGGATCAAAGTGTGCTTCCAACTCCCCGAGACTTATCGCAGGTAACCACGTCCTTCATCGCCTCTGTGTGCCTAGGTATCCTCCGTGAGCCCTTTGTAGCTTGACCAATAACTTCAAAAATTGAAGCATCAGCTTAATAGAATTGTTATTAATGCATTCGCACAAATAATAAATCTGCATCATTAAAGATGCTTATTGTCTTTAAAATAATCTATGCAGTTGTCAAGGTTCTCTGAAAACAATGAAATTAATTCAATGAGTCCAGCGTCTTAATTGATTAATCAGGAAGCTAGATTCGTTCAGAAATTGATCACTACTCATTACATTTCCCTTCTAAAGTTTATGGAAGAGGTGGTAATCAGTGGAGGTAAGCGGACTCGAACCGCTGACATCCTGCTTGCAAAGCAGGCGCTCTACCAACTGAGCTATACCCCCAACATAGAGATATGGGCCATCCTGGACTTGAACCAGGGACCTCACCCTTATCAGGGGTGCGCTCTAACCACCTGAGCTAATGGCCCAGGGAAAATAATGGGTGTGACCTAGAAAAACTTAGGAAATAAAAATCTTAATAAATTAAGAATGTGAGATACCGATCGACCTAAGGTGACAAAATAATAATATTAAACATTTTGTTGTCTCCCTGTTAGGAGGTGATCCAGCCGCACCTTCCGGTACGGCTACCTTGTTACGACTTCACCCCAGTCATTAGCCCCACCTTCGGCGTCCTCCTCCACAAGGGTTGGAGTAACGACTTCGGGCATGGCCAACTTCCATGGTGTGACGGGCGGTGTGTACAAGGCCCGGGAACGTATTCACCGCAGTATGCTGACCTGCGATTACTAGCGATTCCTACTTCACGTAGGCGAGTTGCAGCCTACGATCTGAACTGAGCCACGGTTTATGGGATTTGCTAGCTCTCGCGAGTTTGCTGCCCTTTGTCCGTAGCATTGTAGTACGTGTGTAGCCCAGGGTGTAAGGGGCATGATGACTTGACGTCATCCACACCTTCCTCCGGTTTATCACCGGCGGTCTTTCTAGAGTGCCCAACTAAATGCTGGCAACTAAAAACGTGGGTTGCGCTCGTTGCGGGACTTAACCCAACATCTCACGACACGAGCTGACGACAGCCATGCACCACCTGTCACTGCATTCCCGAAGGCACCCTCAAATTTCTAAGAGGTTCGCAGGATGTCAAACCCTGGTAAGGTTCTTCGCGTTGCATCGAATTAAACCACATACTCCACCGCTTGTGCGGGCCCCCGTCAATTCCTTTGAGTTTCACACTTGCGTGCGTACTCCCCAGGCGGAACACTTAACGCGTTAGCTACGACACCGAAGGGGTCGATTCCTCCGACACCTAGTGTTCATCGTTTACGGCCAGGACTACAGGGGTATCTAATCCCTTTCGCTCCCCTGGCTTTCGTCCATGAGCGTCAGTAATGGCCCAGCAGAGCGCCTTCGCCACTGGTGTTCTTCCCGATATCTACGCATTTCACCGCTACACCGGGAATTCCCTCTGCCCCTACCATACTCAAGCCTATCAGTTTCCACTGCCATGATGGAGTTAAGCTCCACGTTTTAACAGCAGACTTGATAAGCCGCCTGCGGACGCTTTACGCCCAATAATTCCGGATAACGCTTGCCACTCCCGTATTACCGCGGCTGCTGGCACGGAATTAGCCGTGGCTTATTCCTCAAGTACCGTCATATCTTCTTCCTTGAGAAAAGAGGTTTACAGCCCAGAGGCCTTCGTCCCTCACGCGGCGTTGCTCCGTCAGGCTTTCGCCCATTGCGGAAAATTCCCCACTGCTGCCTCCCGTAGGAGTCTGGGCCGTGTCTCAGTCCCAGTGTGGCTGATCATCCTCTCAGACCAGCTACTGATCGAAGCCTTGGTGAGCCATTACCTCACCAACTAGCTAATCAGACGCGAGCTCATCCTCAGGCGAAATTCATTTCACCTATCGGCATATGGGGTATTAGCGGTCGTTTCCAACCGTTATCCCCCTCCTGAGGGCAGATTCTCACGCGTTACTCACCCGTCCGCCACTAACCCGAAGGTTCGTTCGACTTGCATGTGTTAAGCACGCCGCCAGCGTTCATCCTGAGCCAGGATCAAACTCTCCGTTGTGTTCAAATCCTTTTGTAGATAAATCTACTCAATATGAATTGCTTTATCCAAAAAAAAATAAGATTGACTTAGTTTATTTTGGTTTAGCCTCCTTAAATAATAAGGATTACTTTGAGTGCACATTAAAAATATTTCAAAGTGACTTTCCAAGATCTCAGATCCGTTGGTTTTCAAAAAACTAAAAGTTAGCAATTGAAAACAATTAATATATTCTTGACGGGACCTCACACCTTTATTGCAAATACATCTCAAAAATATCAAATTTAAATTTGATAAAATTTTGACGCAATAAAAGCATCAGTTCCTAAGTTTTAAATTTTCTAGGTGCAGAGTTAATCAAAAAGTGAATAACTCACTTCGAAGGGTAAACCCTTCTTCTGGCTGAAAATACTGATCGAAATCAAATCTCCAATTTATTCTTACATTTATCAAAAATAAAATTTAAAATAATTGCTTGAATAAAGCAAAAAAATTATTTTTGCCCAGAAGAAAATACTAAACCATCCGACTGTAATTTTGCAACCTTTTATACAAAATTTTTTTATTAATTTTTTATTTGTTCAAAGTCTATTTAAACAACTAGGCTTAAATAAAGGCTTTTCAGTAAAATGGCAGAAAGATTTAGTCAAAAAAATTTAAGAGTAAGACCAAGTTCCGATGAAGAGAAAATTGTAACAAATGCAAAAAAACACTTCGAAAAGACTTTAGTTGAAATATCAGGAGAGCTTGTAGGCAGTGTTGCTGCACTAGAACACCCAACAAAAAATAAAAAGTTAAATTATGGAGAAATATTTTTAAGAGATAACGTTCCTGTAATGATTTATCTCATTACACAAAAACGTTATGAAATTGTCAAAAAGTTCCTCAGTGTATGCCTTGAGTTACAAAGCACTAATTATCAAACACGTGGTGTATTTCCTACTAGTTTCGTTGAAGAAAATGGAAAACTCATTGGAGACTATGGACAAAGATCAATAGGTAGAATAACTTCAGCTGATGCAAGTTTATGGTGGCCCATTTTATGTTGGTATTATGTAAATAAAAGCGGTGATTATGCCTTCGGGAAGAGTCAAAGTGTTCAAAGAGGTATTCAACTTCTACTAGATCTAGTTTTACATCCAACATTTGAGGGCACTCCAGTACTTTTTGTTCCGGATTGCGCATTTATGATTGATAGACCTATGGATGTATGGGGTGCACCTCTAGAAGTTGAGGTTTTACTTCATGGATGTTTAAAAAGTTGTATAAACCTTATGGAATTAAGTAGAGCAGATCATGTCAGTAGACTTTTAGACCAAAGACTTATTCTGACAAATCAATGGGTTAAAGATTTAGGAAGTTTTCTTTTAAAGCATTATTGGGTAACCAGCCAAACAATGCAAATATTAAGAAGAAGGCCAACAGAGCAGTACGGAGATGATCAACACTTCAATGAATTTAACGTTCAACCTCAAGTAGTTCCCTCATGGCTACAAGATTGGTTAGAGAATAGAGGCGGTTACTTAATAGGAAATATTAGGACAGGAAGACCTGACTTTCGATTTTACAGTTTAGGTAATTCCTTAGCATGTATATTCGGAGTACTGCCTCCTGAAGAGCAAAGAGCTTTATTTAGATTAGTTTTGCATAATAGACAGCATTTGATGGCTCAAATGCCCATGAGAATTTGCCATCCTCATATGGATGTCGATGAATGGCAAAATAAAACTGGATCTGATCCAAAGAATTGGCCTTGGAGCTACCATAATGGTGGTCATTGGCCAAGTTTACTTTGGTTTTTTGGTACAGCCGTTCTATTGCATCAAAAAAATTACGGTTCTGATGATGTGATTCTCATGGAAGAGATGAAATCTTTAATAGAGGAATCATACTGGTGCCAGCTTAATCAATTGCCTAAGCAAGAATGGGCAGAATATTTTGATGGGCCTACAGGAACTTGGGTTGGACAACAATCAAGAACTTATCAAACTTGGACAATAGTTGGATTTTTGTTAATGAATCATTTTTTAAGGTGTGATTATAACGATCTAAATATGTTTAAGATTTAATCCTAAAATAATCCTAGTGTTAGTGATTTATCAATTGGCAAGCATGCTCCTATACCAAGATATATTGTTAAAAAAGTTCCAAACAAGAAAACAGACATTGCAACTGGTCTTCTGAAGGGATTAGAAAATTTATTAAAGTTTTCGATAAAGGGTAAAATCATTAATCCAAGTGGAATTAATGTTTGAAGTGCGATACCCAAAAGTTTGTTAGGGACTACCCTAAGTATTTGGAAAACTGGGTAAAGATACCATTCGGGGAGTATTTCTAAAGGGGTGGCGAATGGATTTGCCTTATCACCTAGCATTGCAGGGTCAAGAACTGCTAGTCCTACTACGCAGGCAATGGTACCTAGAATAACTACTGGGAAAATATATAGTAAATCATTTGGCCAAGCTGGCTCACCATAATAATTATGGCCCATGCCTTTAGCTAATTTTGCTCTTAATTTTGGATCAGATAAATCTGGTTTTTTTAACGTAGACATAAGAAAGTCTTTTAATGTTTTAAGTATAAAAGTTTATAAGGGACCTGAAATACCCTGTTTACGAATCATTAAAAAGTGCATCAACATGAAAACAGCTAATGACCACGGCAATACAAAAGTATGGAGACTGTAAAATCTGGTTAAGGTAGATTGTCCCACACTTTCTCCTCCTCTAAGAAGTTCAACCATAAAGTCACCAATAACTGGTATTGCAGCAGGGACACCTGAAACAATTTTAACAGCCCAATAACCTACCTGGTCCCAAGGCAGAGAGTAACCTGTTACTCCAAAAGCGACAGTTATTACTGCCATTACGACGCCTGTAACCCAAGTTAATTCTCTTGGCCTTTTAAAACCGCCTGTAAGATAAACCCTAAAGACATGAAGTATTAACATCAAAACCATCATTGATGCACTCCATCTATGTACAGATCTTATTAACCATCCAAAGCTTACATCGGTCATTAAATAATTTACTGAACTATAAGCTTGTGTAACTGTTGGCTTATAGTAAAAAGTCATTGCAAAACCTGTTGCAAATTGAATTAAGAAGCATACTAAAGTTATGCCTCCCAAACAATAAAAAATGTTTACGTGAGGGGGTACGTACTTGGAAGTTACGTCGTCAGTTATGTCTTGGATTTCAAGCCTTTCTTGAAACCAGTCATAAACAGATGAAGAATTCGCCATCCAAAAAAAAATTAGCTTTGATATAAAGAGCTTACTTAAAATTCTTATACTTGGTGTTAACACTTAACCCAATGAATTCATCTTTTAACAAACTTTTAACATTCAAAACTTTCATCACTGCATCAATGATTATCGTTTTTTCTATCAATCTTTTATTGATTGAAAGAGTGGATGCTCTCAGTGATAGCAGGCAATTAGTACTTGATGCTTGGGCCTTAGTAAACGAAGGTTTTTATGATCCAGAAAAGTTTGATGAAATCCAATGGAAAAGGATTAGACAAAAAACACTACAGAAACAAATTGAAACAAGTGAAGAGGCTTATTCCGCAATTGAAGACATGTTAAGGCCTCTAGACGATCCCTACACGAGAGTTTTACGCCCAAAAGATTATGAACTACTGAAATCAAGTAATTTTGGAAGCGAAATTAATGGTGTTGGCCTTCAATTAGGGGAAGATGATGACAATAAAGTTAAAGTAATCTCCACTCTTGGGGGTTCCCCAGCTGAAGAAGCTGGGATAGTAAGCGGGGACTTTATAGAGACGGTTGACGGAATCTCATCAGGAAAATTAGGGCTTGCGGGCACTGCCTCTAGGTTAAGAGGTGAATCGGGGACAAAAGTTTTAGTTGAATTATCTTCTGAATCAGGAGAAATTAGGGAAGTTGATCTAGAGAGGAGGTCAGTAGATCTAAGACCAGTTAGAACAAAAAGATTAAGAGACGATTCTCACACAATAGGATATTTAAGGATAACTCAATTCAGCGAAAGCGTACCCAAAAAAGTTGAAGAGGCACTTCAAGAGTTAAAGGAGAAAGAGGTTGAGGGCTTAATCTTGGATCTTAGGAATAATTCAGGGGGACTAGTAAGCTCAGGAATAGCAGTTGCAGACTCATTATTGAGTGAGAAACCTGTGGTCGAGACAAAAGATAGAAATGGAATCAAAGATGCAATTATTTCTCAAAAAGAGACATATTTTGATGGACCAATGGTGACTTTAGTTAATAAAGGTACTGCAAGTGCCAGTGAAATACTTGCTGGTTCTTTACAAGATAATGGGAGATCAATTCTTATGGGAGAACAAACTTATGGAAAAGGTTTAATTCAATCCCTAAAAAGTTTGGGGGAAGATAGTGGTATCGCAATAACAGTAGCTAGTTACTTAACCCCCAAAGGTAATAATATTCAAGGCCAAGGTATGACTCCTGACAAATTACTTGATCTCCCGGATACAAGTGATTATGGAAGTACTGAGGATAAATGGGTGAGGAATGCA
>QCCD01000007.1 GCA_003281405.1 Prochlorococcus sp. AG-347-K16
AACAAATTAAGCTTGAATTATCAAAAACTTTTGAAAATATTGAAGAAACAAAGATGGAATCAAATGGCCTGGAAACTCCTAGAAGCAATGAAATATCTAGCAAAAATCAAAATTCTAATAAAATAAATCAATTTACTGAAACCCCAAAATTACCCCTACCTTATATTAAAAATTTAAGAAAGTGGATTAACAACGATAAAAAAGCTAGTTAGCTTTTACATCATACCCGGCATTCCCATGCCACCCATTCCTGGCATTCCCATGCCACCCATTCCTGGCATTCCCATGCCACCCATTCCTCCCATTGGATCTCCACCTGGTCCTCCAGGGGCTGCGGTTTCAGGCTCTGGAATGTCTGCCATCGCAACTTCTGTTGTGAGGAGCATAGCTGCAATAGATACTGAATCTTGAAGAGCTAATCTTATTACTTTGGTTGGATCTAAGATTCCTGAATCTTTTAAATCCTCATATTTTCCTGAATTAGCATTAAAGCCTTTGTTAAGTCTTTTAATTTCAGCGACAACTACATCTCCATTAAAACCAGCATTTTTTGCTATCTGTTTGGTGGGTTCCAAAAGGGCTTCTTTGACTATATTTATCCCTGTTCTTAAATCATCTGAAGATGTTTCACTTAAATTTAAAAGGTCATCTGATATTTCAATTAAAGTTTGTCCTCCTCCAGAAACAACACCCTCTTCAATAGCAGCTTTCGTAGCATTAAGGGAATCTTCGATTCTCAACTTTTTATGCTTCATCTCTGTTTCTGTAGCAGCTCCTACTTTGATAAGAGCGACTCCTCCGGCCAGTTTGGCTATCCTTTCATTTATTTTATCCTGATCATACTCAGATTCAGTTATTTTAACTTCTCTCTTTAATTTCTCTACTCTCGCTTTAACTAAATCTTTAGTGTCTTCGAAGGCAACAATTGTAGTTTTATCCTTTGTGATAGTTATTTTTTTTGCTTTTCCTAAATCATTAATCGATACTTTATCAAGTGTCATCGATTTATCTTCGCTAATTAACTTAGCCCCTGTAAGAATTGCAATATCTTCGAGGGCAGCTTTTCTTCTCTCACCAAATAACGGAGCTCTTACTGAAGCAACATTTAAAACCCCACTATTCTTATTTAAAACCAGAGTAGTTAAAGCCTCTCCTTCGATATCTTCAGCAAGAATTAGAAAAGGTGAGCCTGACTTTTGAATTTCTTCAAGTATTGGAACTAGATCAACTAAAGTTGAGACTTTTTGATCAGTTATTAATATTTTAGGATTTTCAAGTTCACAAACTTGTCTTTCTTGGTCTGTTACGAAATATGGAGAACTATAACCTCTATCAAAAGACATACCTTCAGTTATATCTAATTCTGTTTCTAGTGATTGAGATTCTTCGACAGTTATTACACCATCTGAAGTAACAATATCCATTGCTTTCGAAATTATAGATCCAATTTCTTCATCACCTCCAGCACTAACTGTTGCAACTTTTTGGATATCAGAACCATTTAATGAAATACTTTTGGAACTTAATTTTTCTAAGACAAAAGCTAGGCCTGCCTCCATACCTTTTTTTAACTCCATAGGGTTGGCACCAGAAGCAATATTTTTTAATCCCTCCTGGACCATTTTCTGAGCCAAAATGGTTGCTGTTGTTGTTCCATCACCAGCACTCTCTTTTGTCTTGGATGCAACTTGTTCTATTAATTTCGCACCTAAATTAGAAATAGGGTTTTCAATCTCGATCTCTTTAGCAACTGTAGATCCATCTCTTACTATATCTGGCGAACCAAATTTCTTTTCTATAACAACGTTTTTTGCCTTCGGCCCAATAGTAACCTTTACCGCATTAGCTACGAAATTAACACCTTTTTCTAGCGCTTCTCTTGATTCATTAGAAAAACTTAACTGTTTAGCCATGTTTACTCAATCTTTTTCTTATTCTAATCTCCCATAGAATCATTTTTAAGGGATATTTAATTAAGTGGGGAAAGCCGAATTTCTTTTAATAGGACATACAAATTAACTCAAATAAGAGTATCTTTAAGTTATGGAAGAAACAAATAATCTTATTTTTACTCTTACCGCAATCCTAGCGATTGCTATGACACTAATATACTTTCCTTTAAGATTTTTCTTAACATTAACTGCTAGAAGTCGAAGACTAAAACTTTTACAAAAAATTAGAAGGTTGAGAGATGAATTAGGCCAGCCTTATGAAAGTACATAGCTAAATACTCATACCCCCGTCTATACTGATTGTTTGCCCTGTAATGTAACTTCCTGCATCACTTGAAACTAAGAATGACACTAAGTTTGCAATTTGAGTACAACTTCCTAATTTTCCTAAAGGGATAACTTTAAGTATCTCTTCAGTATTAAGTTTTTCAGTCATTTCTGTTTCTATAAAGCCTGGAGCTATTGCATTTACGTTTATACCTCTTGAAGCAAATTCTTTAGCACAAGTTTTGGTGAATCCAATTACTCCAGCTTTAGCTGCAGAATAATTTGCTTGACCGGGATTACCAATTATTCCAACAACAGATGAAATATTTACGATACTACCACTTCTTTTTTTCATCATAAATTTTGAAGCATATTTTGTACAAAGAAAAACCCCTTTTAAGTTTGTATTTAATACATCATCCCATTGTTCCGATTTCATTCTCATCAATAGTCCATCTCTAGTAATACCAGCATTGTTAATAAGAATATCAATAGAACCATTAATTTTTATGATTTCTTCAAAAGCTGAACTGACAGAATCCTCTCTTGATACATCAAATTTTAATTTATGAGCTTTACCCCCCGAATTTTTTATTGAATTTACAACTTCTTCAGCTTTTTCATCAGAAGAAGAGTAATTAATAAAAACTTCTGCTCCTAAGCGGTTTAGTTCTAAAGCAATTTCTTTACCAATTCCTCTGCTTGCTCCAGTGATTAAAGCAACTTTGCCTGATAATGAATCTGTATTGGACATTATGAAATTTAATAATTTTCAATCGTAGTACTATTTGTGTAAAGATATTGCTTTTATTTATAATTGTCTAGAAAGTATTAAGTCCTTCTATTGTGCACTTTTTAATACCAGCTGCAGGGAGTGGTAGCAGAATGAAAGCTGGAAAAAATAAATTACTTATTGATTTAGAGGGAGAGTCTTTGATTTATTGGACACTTAAATCTGTATTTTCTGCAAACTCAACAAACTGGGTTGGAATAATTGGGCAACCGAAAGATAAAAACTTATTATTAAATTCAGCTAAGGATTTTGCCAATAAAGTTCATTGGATTAATGGTGGTGACACCAGACAACAATCAGTTTTTAATGGTTTAAAAGCGTTACCAAAAGATGCTGAAAAAGTTTTAATACATGATGGTGCCAGATGTCTAATTAATCCTGAATTGATAGACCTTTGTGCCAATCAATTAGATGAATATGAAGCTGTAATTTTAGCTACTAAAGTAACAGACACTATAAAGATTGTTGATAATGAAGGTTTTATTAAAGAAACACCAGATAGAAATTATTTATGGGCAGCGCAAACTCCTCAGGGCTTTTTAGTAGATAGATTAAAAAAAGCTCATAAGATGGCGATTGATAAAAAATGGAAAGTCACAGATGATGCTTCTCTATTCGAAATGCTTAATTGGAAAGTGAAGATTATTGAAGGAACTTATTCAAATATGAAAATTACATCCCCTATAGATTTGAAAATAGCAAAACTTTTTGTGAAGAACTCCTAGTTAAAAAGGTTTATCGATACTAAGAATGCCGTTGTCACCATTTAAGGTTGCTACATACCCTAACGGTATGCATGCATTCCCTGATATGTGGCCTATTGGGAGATCAAAAAGAATAGGAAAATCGAACTCTTGAAGTCTTTCAATAATGCAGTTTTTTAGTAAATCTTTCCATTCAAGGTCGCAGGAATCATTAGAAAAACTTCCGAATCCAATACCAGCAATTTCAGTAAGTGTTTTAGTCATTCTGAGGTAAGTCAACATGCGATCAATTTTATAAATATCTTCATTAATATCTTCAAAAATTATTATTTTTCCCTTGCAATCTGGAAAGTGATTAGTACCAATTAAAAAAGTAGCAATAGTTAAGTTAGAAACTATTATCTCTCCTTTGGCTTTCCCACCTCTTAAAGGGATTCCTCTTATGTCCTCAACATATCCCTCAAAAAGTAAATTTCTTAATCTCTCAAGACTCCACTCTGGTTCTTTGAAAAGGCTAGTAACCATGGGCCCATGGATAGAACCTATAAATCCTTGAGAATATTTAGATAGTAATAAAGAACATGTATCTGAGAATCCAAGAATTAAACCATCTTGCCAAGAAGGTTCTTTTTCTAATATTCTCGCTGAACCCCAGCCTCCTTTTGCAAAAATGATTAGCTTACTATTTTGTGCTTTTTCAAGCTCTTCAAATCTAGTTAGATCATCACCTGCAAAATAACCAAATTTTTTTGATAGAGAATTATTTTCATTAATTTCCAAACCCCAGTTTTTTAAGATTTCTATGCCTTTTTGAAAATTTTCGTCTTCATCAATAAAGGAGCCTGGAGCTAAAATATCTATTAAATCCCCTTTTTTTAATCTAAAAACCATATTTAGAATTTATGAGGCAATAATAATTCCTAATAAAATGACTCCTCCATAAATTGATTGATTTTTGAAGTGATTGCCAATATTTTTTATTGATTGCTTTTCCTCAGGAAATACTTTTAGTATATCTCTCTGCATTAAGATTGACGTAGCAAGCCAAATTGGCCAAAAAATAAAATCCATTTGATTGATAAATCCGCATATTGCGAGAAAAAAAGAAGTTAAAAAATAACAAATTTGAATGGTTATTCTTGTATAGTTCTGGAGGTTAACAGCGGAACTATTAATTCCAATTTTGATATCATATTTTTTATCTGCTAAAGCATAAATCGTGTCAAAGCCAAAAGTCCAAAAAATGGTAGCTAGCCAGCAAAATAACAAAACAATACTATTTAAATTGCCTTCATTCGCGGCCCAGGGAATTAAGACAGCAAAACCCCAGCATATGGATAAGATTAATTGAGGATATTTAAACCATCTTTTGGCAGAAGGATAAATTAAAATGATAGGTAATGCTAAAAAAGCAAGTGAAATTGAAAGGATTCTTCCAGGCTGAGGTAGTGACAAAGTTAGAAAGAAGCTACATAAAATTAAAAACAAAAGAATTGAATAAGCTGTTTTAAGACTGATTTTATTTGCAGCTAGAGGTCTGTTTTTTGTCCTAACAACTCTTTGATCAATTTTTTTGTCCCAAATATCATTAACCACGCAGCCTAGTCCACTTACTAGTAGTCCTCCCAGTATTATTCTTAGCAACATTAAAAATGTTGGATTAGCATCTGGGGTTAAATATAAACTCCATCCAGCAGGAATAAGTAAGATCATTCTTCCAGTCGGCTTATTCCACCTTAATAATTCAAAAAAAGTACTTAATTTAATTTGTAGATTTTTATTTTGCATATGACCTATTGTATATTTCATAACTTTAAATAATCTTACTAGGATTAAATGATTTCTATTATTTAATAATCAATGTTGGGTATATTTATTAATGGATTAAAGATATCTTCGTCTTATAAAAAGAAATGATACTGAAACAAGATTTAAGATATTTTCAAGAAAAGCAAATTTTAGTAGCTTCTATAGATATTGGAACTAACTCTACACATCTCTTGGTAGCAGAAATTAATCTAGAATTAAAATCATTTTCAATAAAATTTACTGATAAATCAACCACTCGTCTTGGAGAAAGAGATGAGGAGGGTAATCTTACTGAAGAATCAATCCAAAGGGCATTAGTTACTCTTAAGCGATTTAAGGAATATTGTAAAAGTAATGGAGTAAAACAAATAGTAACAGCAGCAACAAGTGCAGTTAGGGAAGCTCCAAACGGTCAAGATTTTATTAGAAGAGTTCTTGATGAAACTGATATTCAAATAGAAATGATAAGTGGTTCTGAGGAGGCCAGGTTAATTTACCTTGGTGTCCTTTCTGGTATGTCTTTTGAAGATCAGTCTTTTGTAATCATAGATATTGGAGGAGGATCTACAGAATTAATACTTGCAGATAAAAAAGATGCTACAGCTCTAACCAGTTCGAGAATTGGTGCGGTAAGACTTAAAAATGATTTTTTAAATAAAGGGTCTATAACTTCAGAAAGATCGAGTTTTTTAACAACTTTTATTAAAGGATCTTTAGAACCATCTGTTCGAAAAATAAAGAGTAGATCTAAGGGAGATAAGCCTTTATCTATGATTGCAACCAGTGGCACTGCAACCTCATTAGGAAATTTGATTTCAGATGATTTGGGAGAATCTAAACAAAAGTTGCATGGTTATAAATTCAAAAGGGAAAATTTACAAAATGTATTGGAAAAACTAATTAAATTGCCAGTTTCGGAAATCAAGAAAATACCTTCATTAAGTGAGAGAAGAGCAGAAATAATTATTCCAGGAGCATTGATATTAAACACAGCAATGGAGATGTTGAACTTTGATGAATTAATAATAAGTGAGAGGGCGCTTCGAGAGGGTTTGGTTGTGGATTGGATGCTTCGTAAAGGGATAATTAAAAATGAGTTAAATATTCAAGGCAATATTAGAAAAACAACTATAGTTCACCAGGCTAGAAAGTTTGGAGTAGATAATAAAAGAGCTGAGAAAGTTATTGATATTGCCTTTCAAATCTATGATCAGACTAAAAATATCTTTCATAGCGATAATGACCCTAAAGCTAAAGAACTTCTTTGGGCAGCTTCTAATCTTTATAATTGTGGGAAATATGTGAATGTTGGTTCATATCACAAACACTCTTGGTACTTAATAAAAAATTGTGAGTTGTTGGGATATTCTGAAGCAGAAACAAATATTATTGCTTCAATTGCTAGGTACCATAGAAAGACTCTACCCAAGAAAAGACATGAGTCTTGGCAAAATTTAATATCCAAAGAAGATAAAACATTAGTTCTTGAAATGTCATTAATCCTGAGACTAGCAGCTGCTCTTGATCAGAGACCTGACAAGGTGATTTCCTCAGTTCAAATAAAATTGCAGGAAAATAATCTTACATTTCAACTTTTACCTTTAGATAGAAACCATGATCTTCTTCTTGAAAAATGGAACTTAGGATTATGCCGTAATGTAATAAAAGAACTAAAGAATTTGGAATTAAAAGTTATTTAGTTTTTTTAATAAGTTCTTGTTTTGGAGTTTGATTCTGAGAAGAATCTGAAAATAAATTGAAAATTAAGGACGAGGCGATTAGTCCGAGAAAGCCTGAAATTAAAATAAATATTAGGAATCCTAGTGGATTAAAATTCTTAGATTGCCTAGTTTTATAGTTTTTTTTGGAAACTTCTTCAACTATTTCTTCAATTTTCACTTCTTCCCTCTCTGTCTTGAATTCATCCATTAAAAATTCTGTATCAAGTTTTAGCTTCTGTGAAATCCTTCTTATCATTGCTTTGATAAATACTTTTTCAGGTAGTTTTTCTTCATTACCTTCCTCTATGGCTTCAAGTTGATGAGCTCCAATTTTTAAATCAGAAGCTAATTCTTCAATTGATTGATTTTTACTTAACCTAGCCTCTTTAATGAAATTTCCAATTCTTTTTAAAGAGGAATCTCCTCCTTTATTGTTGATTCCCGAAACAGATTTTATTTCTTTCAAAGCAAATAAATTTTTACTAATTATAGTAATTAATATTTTTCTATCAACTTTAAGATTACTTATTCCTAAAGAGATGCTTATAAGATGGATTATAAAGATTAGATCTTTTTTGAGAATTACTAATTGCTGGGCTAATTATGTAAATGGTTGTTCTAATAAGTTTTTTCTCAATAGAAAATTTTTCCATGTCTTTTAATTCTATTAATGATGTCCAACCATCATCCCAAGATACTCTAAATCCAACAATCACTTTAGTCTCTGGAGGGTAAAACTCTAGTAAAGTTTCTTGAGACCTTTTCACATGCCTAGCACTTAGATATAGACATATAGAGGAATTGTGTTTCGCAAGATCTTTCAGAGATTCTTTTTCGGGCATCCCTGTTCGACCTCCTGCTCTAGTTAAAATTATTGTTTGCGTTACGTCAGGGATGGTTAACTCAGCTTCATGATATGCTGCAGCGACTTGAAAAGCACTTACTCCAGGAACAACCTCGATTTCAATTTTTTCGTTTTTTAAAATTTCGATTTGCTCTCTAATTGCTCCAAAAAGGCAAGGGTCTCCATCATGCAACCTTACAACAGTTTTCCCTGCCTGAAATTTTTCTATCATAATTGAGGTAATTTGCTCTAAGTTAAGCGAACTCGTTTTTATTTTTTCAGAACCTTCTTTGGCATAATCTAAAATCTTTTCAGGAATTAGAGAATCAGTCCAAATAATGACATCTGCAATTTTTATCTTTTTTAATGCTTTTAAAGTTAATAATTCTGGATCGCCTGGACCAACACCAATAAAGGATATTTTGTTATCCATTCTTTCTATTTTTCCCACTATATGTTCTCAATTTTAAAAAAAATATTCCAATTAATCCAGAAGAAAATAGAAAAATACTTATAAATTGAGCCATTCTTATACCGCTATCACAGAAAGGTGGAAGTCCCCCAATGCATAGTGGGTCAGTTCTTAAACCTTCAATCCAGAATCGTCCAAAGCTATAACTTATTAAATAAAGACAGCTAATAAAGCCAGGTCTGAAAAAATCTGTTTTATTTTGTTTATTAAAGGTAATAATAAGGACGATGAAAATCAAAAGATTCCACAATGACTCATAGAGAAATGTAGGATGAAAAAATTCATAATTAATAAATTCTAAAGGCCTATTTTGGATAGGTATAAATAATTTCCAAGGCAAATTTGTAGGAACTCCAAAGGCTTCATTATTGAAAAAATTTCCCCACCTTCCTATTGATTGTCCAAGAATAATCGAGGGTATTAATATATCTATAAAGGTTTTTAAATTAATTTTTTTCAACTTACAGAAATAAATAATAGATATTAATCCTCCAATTAGACCTCCATGGATTGCTATGCCTCCTTCCCAAACTGCGAGAAAAGAAGGTATTTGAATGATGTTATTGAATAGTTCAAGAGAAGTAAAAAAGTTCTCTCCGCTATATTGCCTCCACTCAAAAATTACGTAATAAGCTCTAGCGCCAATTATTGAAGAGATTATTAATGATGGAAGTATTTCACTAATGTACTCTGGGTTAATATTTCTTGCCTTTGCAAGTTTTTTAGAAACAAATAGTCCTATTAAAACTGAAACTGAAATAAGAAGTCCGTACCATCTAATAGTTATAAATCCTAAATTTAAAAAAGTTTCTCCTGGAGATTGTATAAAAGCTTGAAGTATAAGCATTTAGAGAAAGTTAGATACCCTCTGCTGCTTGCACTTTTTCTACTTGTTTTTTCTTTAACACTAAAAGAATTTGTGTTAAGCCTACACCAATGAAGAATGCAATCAATCCAATAACTCTATAAGGGCTCTGAAGTACAACCTCAGCATCTAATTGACCAAAGCCACCAACGTTGGGATCGTTAGTAAGAGGGTCACCTACATTAATTTTGTCTTGCGCTTTTACGATAAGTTGAGGTCCAACAGGCACTGCTTCAGTAGTTATTTCACCATTATCGTTTTCTATATTGACTTGATAGCTACCATCTTCAATTGTTTCTATTGAATTTATAGTTCCTGCGGTGGAAGAAGTGAATACTACATTATTGCTCTTGTCTCCAGTCGGATATACCTGACCTCTACCTCTATTGCCACCAATATGTAACGAGTATTTCCCATAGTGATATTCTTTATTAGTGGATGGGTCAGGGGAAAGTACAGGGAAAACGATTTCTTTATTGGTATCGCCAGGTAAAGGTCCGACAATAATAATATTATCTTTCTCTTCACTGTAGTTAGTGAAATAAACCCCTTCTGTCTCCTCTTTTATTTCTTCGGTCCATCTTTCTTGTGGAGCAAGTTTAAAGCCATCAGGCAGCATTACAACAGCACCAACTTGTAATGGGACTTCCGAACCATCAGCCCCTATCTCTTTTAAATCATTTTTGTAGGGTATTTTGACTACAGCTTTGAAAACACTGTCTGCTCCAACAGATTGAGGAACCTCTGCAATTGTAGGCATCTGAGCTAGATGACAATTTGCACAGACTATCTTACCTGTGGCTTCTCTTGGGGATTCGTAGTTTTGCTGAGCCCAAAATGGATAAGCAAAACTGATATCCGGATAAAATACAATGCTTGAAATGAAAAGCAGAGAGCAGATAAATAAACTTGTTTTTTTCATGATTTGATTTTTAAGACCTTTCATTTTTTTATGCCCACCATGGATTTTCATTAGTTCTAAAGTCAGTTTCTGACCATTGTTTGACGAGTACAGCATCATCTTCAATATCGACATGAGCTAGAGCTAAAGATAAAGGCGCAGGCCCTCTTACTACTTTCCCGTTAGTATCGTACTGACTTCCATGACAAGGACATATAAATTTATTGGCACCACTATCCCATGGGACAACACAACCTAAATGAGTACAAATTGCATTTAAACCAAATTCTCCTATTTCTCCGCCCTCATTAACTATTAAATAAGTTGGATCTCCCTTTAGACCCTGAACTAGACTTCTGTCTCCTGCTTGATGGGTAGCTAACCAACCTGTCTTAGTTATTGGATTCCCTAATTCATCTTTAGCAGAAGTTCCACCTCCACCACCGCCAGCTCTTAAAGGCATGAAATAATTCGCTACAGGGTAAAGGGCTCCTAAAGCTACACCAGTTGCAGTACCAAATGTAAGAAGATTCATAAATTGCCTTCGACCCATAGAAGGGACATCATTGGAACTTAATTGAGTCATTCGCTACTTGGTTCTGTTATTTATTAGTTATTATGGAACAAATTGTTCAATTTCTGTTGCAAATAGATAGGACTTTTAATAATTTAAAGTAAAAGTTTAGGAAGTCTTAATTAATTGATTTAAATGAACCCTTTGCTAGTAGATGAAGTTATACATTATTTGATTCATCGCTGGGGGAAAAAATATGATTTTAGACTCTTTAGAAGAGGAAAATTCGTTTATTTTCAAATGATGTGGGGATTTCTTGGACAGGAATCATTCCCTTTAAGTGAAGATGAATATAAAAAATCGATAGCTGATAAAATTGAGATTTTAAATAGATGTGGATATTCAGAAGAAGTAAGGGAATGGCTAAAGAAAGTCAATGCTAAGCCAAGGTTAGGTAGAGCTGTAAGCTTGCAATTAGATCTTAATGAGAAGATGAAAGAGTTTTTGACTTAAGGTTTTCTGATAAGTAAGTTAATCCAGTACCCACAAAAAATAAAAACAGAATCGATATAGATAGCAATGACATAGTTAATGGGTCTGTTGAAGGGGTAATCACTGCAGATAATATTGCGGAGGAAATTACAACTATCTTCCAATTCGAAATCATTTTTTCTGTTGTGATTATTCCAAGAGAACCAAGAATAAATTGTAATACTGGCAATTGAAAAGCTAATGCAGTGCTGGACATTAATAAGAGAACAAAGTCAAAATATCTTTCTATAGACCAAGTTGGTTCAACAATATCAGCACCGAAACTAATAAAGAAATTTATTGCTGCAGGGACTAATATCCACCATGAAAAAATTAATCCTAAAAAAAATAGAAGACCTGAACCAAAAACTGCAGGCAAGATAAGGCTTTTTTCTTGTTTTGTTAAACCAGGAGAAATGAATAATATTATTTGATAAAAAATATAAGGCAAAGAAACTATCAATCCGCTGTAACCTGCAACTTTAATAGCGACAAATAAAAACTCTCCTGGAGCAAGTTGTAGTAAATGAATATCACCAGCTGGAATTTCTAAAAAAGATATTAATGGCTTTATGATGAGAAAACTAAAGAATATTGAAATAAGTATTGAGTAAATTGAGTTTAGTATCCTTTGACGAAGCTCCTCTAAATGATCACTAAAAGTCATCGAATCTGATAATTTTTTTTCACTTTGACCTGTATCTCTCATTATTATTTGATAAAAATTGTATAAGAAAAAGGTTTAAAACTACTATTGTCAAAGTCCAATTTATTTTTCGATAAACTTAATTATTTGCTTCATTTAGGATTTGTTGGATCTGGTAATAAGAAAGGAGGAGCATCATTTAAGGATGATTCACCATAAGTTTCATATTCTCTATATCCACCCATTTTCCCATTTGTTTTCATTAATGCACTTACGAAGGCAAGTAGTAAGAAAACTGTAGGAGCTCCAATTATTAATGCAGCACCAAATAAATATCCAATAATAAATTCTGGAAAACTATGATTTCCTAAAAATTCATGAGTGCCTAAAAGAAAATCAAACATTTAGATTTAAAAATTTTTTTTATTATAAACTAAATTACTGTTTTGAGATTTTTTTTAATGTAATCTTCTCCTCTTGTAGGATTTCCCCAAATAATTTCTCCATTTTTAAAGGAAACGCAACCCGGTCCTCCGTTTTTGATTTTTTGCAAATCTTTAATATTTACTAAATTAATTGGAACTTTAATGTTTCTTTTTGCCTTACTAAATAAAGCAGCTAAATCTGCAGCTATTTGAAGATCTTGTTCAGATGCTACTTGAGATGAAGACTTCAAAACTACATGACTTCCTGGTGATTCTTGTGCATGAAACCATAAATCGCCTTTTTTTGAGAACTTAAAGCTTATTAAGTCATTTTGCCTCATATTTCGCCCTACCTGAAGCTTTAATCCTGTGGGAGTGTCAACTTGAATTGGTGAAGACTCTATCTCATATGTACTTTTCTGATCTTCTCTTTGCTTTTTGAAATTGATATTAAACTCGTTACAAATTTCTTCCATAATTTCCTCTAGTAGTTTGATTCTCATAAAAAGTTTTTCATGATTTAAAGAATTTAAATTTTCTAGAAGCGTAGTGAATTCGTCTAATCTCTCTATATTTGTTTTGTAAATATTTAGTCTTTCTTTTATTAATTCTCTAGATCTCTTTAGTTTTTTTGATTTTTTATATAGTTTTTGTCCCTTTATAATATCTTGTTTTTTTATTTCATGTGAAGCGAATATATTATCAGCTTTTTCTTTATATATCTCGTAGTTTTCTGATTTTTTCAGAAGATCATATTGAATATTTAAATTCTTTTTCTCAGTATTGGTCTGTTTAAAAATTATACCTTCAATTTTCTTTCCCAATAATTCAAGTTTTTTTTGTTTTAGATGATAATCATAATAATTCTCTAAGCTTGTGCATAAATCTATTTTATTTTCGCAATTAATTTCCTTTTCAAAAAACCAAACGCAATAAAAATCTTTGTTGAATGTAGAAAAGTTAAAGTTATTGTTTTTAAACCTGTTTATCCAAATCTTCCAATTTTTAAATATCTCCTTTAAGTCTGAGTCGCTAATGAAATCAATATTTTTTTCCATTATTTCTGAATTAACAGTTGCGCTAACAACCTCTAATTGTTTTGTGAGGATAGGACTTACTCCTTGATAGGTATTTATTAAACAGTATTTCAAAGACTCAGGTACTATTGAAATTGAGTCTTTCCATGATTGAAAAGACTCATCTTCTCTAGGTTGTTTTTTGAGATTGACTGGAGGGCCAGAATAAATTGATCCTGTTGAAATTGTTCTAAAACTAGATTGACTTGATTTAATTTGTTTACCAACGGCAATTATTTTATGTTTATTATCCAGATAAAAAATATTACTATGTTTTCCCATTAATTCAAAAATTAAATACTTATTAATTTCATCTCCAGGTTTTTTCGCAAAACTAAATTTTATAACTCTCTCGAAATCATCTTGATCAATCGAAATTAAAGCCATATACTTTAATCCGTATCTTATTTGTTTGGAAAGTGTGCTTTCTCTCCCAATCTTTTCGGGCTTATTTATCTTTAGTATTCTAGGAGAGTCTCCATTCCATGAAACTTCTAACCATGTTTGAGAATCAACTCCTCTGAAACATAACTGAATTGTATTAGGCTCTGGTTGTTGGGCAGTCTCAAACTTTGTAGGTAAGATGTTCTTTGTCAAATAATGCAAGACAGATCTAATAGATGTAATATCCATTATCTGTGGAACACCTTTTTGCATTATTCCTTTTTAATTCACAAGATGTTTATTTTACTGTAAAAAATTTAATATGAAAAATCAAAAAAAACTTATTATCCTTACTGGACCCAGCGGGGTGGGTAAAGGAACAGTTGTTAAAGAAATATTAGGTAAAGAAAAAAATTTTTGGCTTTCAATATCTGCAACTACTAGAGAACCTAGAGAGGGAGAGAAGGACGGAGAAAATTATTATTTCTTAAACCAAGAAAAGTTTAAAGAAATGATTGAACAAAACCTTTTCCTTGAATGGGCTCAATTTGCTGGAAACTACTATGGAACGCCTTTGTCTTCTGTTAATGAGAAAATAAAAAAGGGTTTTACCGTACTACTTGAAATTGAAGTAGAGGGCGCAAGGCAAATAAAAAATAAGTTTCCTAATTCACAGTCAATATTTTTACTTCCTCCGGATAAAGAGGAGTTAGAGAGAAGGATAAGAAATAGAGGTACAGAAAAAGAAGAGGCAATTAAAAAAAGACTCTTAAGGGCTAATTATGAGATTTCAGTATCAAATGAGTTTGATTTTACATTAACAAATCACAATGTTAATGAAACAGCGAAAAAAATAATCAAGTTAATAAAAACTTGATTATTTTCTATTTATCAACTCATTGGATGGAATAATAAATCAGGGAAAAACCTATTAAATTCAATAATTATTCCAGCTGTAAGGCTTAGCCAAATGGCTGCTACCACTGGAGCAGATCTTACAAATTTTGTGTTTAGAATTTTGAACATTTGTTTTATGAAAGTTTTTTAAGGATGTTTAGCGAGGACCATTAAGTGTAATATTGTTGTCTTTCTCTCTTAAATCTCCATTTCTACCTTGTTTATTGGCAAGAAGAGGCCATTGGGCTCCTTTTACAAGACATTTTCTGGCTAAGTCTAGGTCAATAATGATCTCAAGATCTGCTGGATTCTTAGTCTTTTTTGATTCAATGAGATACTCTCTTCCTGACCAACCTATAATTCCAGCAATGTAAATGAACAATACTCCGGGAATAAGTAAATCTCCTTCATGACCTCTATTTAGAAGGGCCCCCCATGGCTCAAGAGGCGGTCCAATTATTAAATGAGGAAGACCATCATCTCCGCATGATGCTTTTCCATATCTTTCAAATCTTGCTATGTCTTTTTGAGTAGTTGCAGAATTTGCTCTCTCAATGAATTTAGGATTTTCAGAGCATTTTGTGAGGGCTGAAGCGGTGTATTCTGTGCTAGCTCTATCTGCGTTTAAGGCAGGCCCATTTGCAGCTAGAGCATTTGGAGTAATTCCGAGGAACAGAAAAACTGAGGTTATGATTGAAAAAAAGAATTTCATAAGTTGCAATCTTTAATTCCTTATAGTGTGTTAAGTAAGAAATTAATATTAAAATAGAACAAGTTGAATCAAAAATGCATAAAGTTTTAGCTATTGAAACAAGTTGTGATGAGACATCTGTCTCGATAGTTTCTAATATTGGCGATACTTTCAGAATACACTCAAATATTATTGCCTCTCAAATTGAAGATCATTCAAAATGGGGAGGAGTTGTGCCTGAACTTGCAGCTAGAAAGCATTTAGAATTATTACCTTTTGTTTTAGATAAGGCTCTAGAAGAAGCAAAAATTAAAATTGAGGAAGTCGATTATATTGCGTCAACTGTAGCTCCTGGATTAGTTGGTTGTTTACGAGTTGGGTCTATAACTGCAAGATCACTTTGCATTTTACATTCAAAACCATTTTTGGGAATTCATCATTTGGAGGGGCATTTATCTTCAATTCTATTTTCAGAAAACTATCCAAAGAAACCTTTTCTTACATTACTTGTTAGCGGCGGGCATACTGAATTGATAAAGGTAGATGATAGTAGGGGGATGCAAAGACTTGGGAAAAGTTTTGATGATGCTGCTGGAGAAGCCTTTGATAAAGTTGGCAGACTATTAGGTCTTAGTTATCCAGGAGGACCGGCAATTGAAAAGATTGCTAAAAATGGGGACCCAATAAAATTTAATTTACCAAAATGTAAGATCTCTGATAAAAAAGGTGGATTTCTTAAATATGATTTTTCTTTTAGTGGTTTAAAAACTGCCGTATTAAGATTAGTTGAGAGAATAAAATTGGCTGGGAAGACCGTTCCAATTCCAGATATTGCTGCAAGTTTTGAGAGAGTAGTGGCAGAGGTCTTGGTAGAGAGAACAATAAAATGCGCAGAAGACCATAACTTGGATAATGTAGTTGTGGTTGGGGGAGTGGCCGCTAACAATACATTAAGAAAAATGATGATTAGTGAAGCTAGTAAAAAATCTATTAAAGTTCATTTAGCGCCTCTTGATCTTTGTACAGATAATGCGGCAATGATTGGAGCGGCGGCGTTGTTCAGAATCAAATTTAAGGAACATTTAAGTTCCCTTAAATTAGGTGTCGCAGGAAGATTATCAATTGAACAAGCAAATACCCTTTATGAAGAAAACCCTCCTTTCTAATTTCAATGAACAAACAACCTAAAATCGAGATTAAAGAGACAAAAAACTTCGTTGATAAAAAGGAATTGAATTTGTGGAAAAGAGGTTTTACCCCTCAAGCTGAAATATGGAATGGAAGGATGGCAACTGTTGGTATAGGAATTATTTTTATAATTATTGCTTTAATAAGCCAGTTTTCTTAAAAGAAATAAAATTAATTTTATTAAAAGTAATTTTGAAAGAATTTTTTAAAATACTCTTGTTCAGCCGATGAACTAAATTAAAAAGTATTGTTTTTATTGGACTAGAGATAAGATTATTGATTTAATCAAAATAATGAATGTTTTTATTATTTATATTTATATATGACGCCTGAAAGGCTTGGATTACTTTGGGGGATAACTGTATTTGCAGGCGCTTGCGCTCGATTATTTTCTTCTTTTACAGGATTCCCAAGTGTTGTTATTTTATTGCTTTCTGGATTATTAATTGGAAGATCAGGATTGGGACTTGTTGAGCCTTTAGATCTCGGGCAAGGGCTTGAAACTATTGTGGGGCTTTTGGTCTGTTTGGTTCTTTTTGAAGGGGGATTAAATTTAAAACTGCCTGAGGGGAATATAAGAAATACTGTTTTAAAAATATCATTGGTAAGACTTTTTATTTCATTATCTGCTGGAATTTTCATTGCTCATTTGCTGGCTGGCCTCTCATGGCAAGTCGCAGGAATATATAGTGCCATAGTTCTAGCTACTGGACCAACTGTTGTCTCTCCATTAGTGGAACAAATAAAATTAGCTTCCCCACTCTCGGAAGTTTTAAAAGCTGAGGGGTTGCTGCTTGAACCAATTGGTGCAGTACTAGCATTACTTCTTTTAGAGTTGACTTTAGGGGACCTTCGTGGGATTAACGATGTATTTATAGCATTAATGCAAAGATTAGGGGGAGGAGTCTTAATCGGATTAAGTGCAGGATGGTTGCTATCAGAAATTTTAAAAAAAATAAAAAATGAAGCCTCATTTGGAATAGAGCTTCAAGTTACCCTTGGATTTATTTTCCTTGTGTATGGAATTTGCGAATATTTTTTACCAGAATCAGGCTTGCCGGCTTCAGTCGCGGCAGGTTTTATTGTAGGCAAAAGAGAAGTTATAGATAAGGAGAGATTGGATAATCTTATAGGTGAATTAGCTCAATTAGCAATAACAGTTCTTTTCCCTCTTTTGGCCGCTGACGTTTCTTGGGGTGAATTAAGTCCGCTAGGTTGGGGAGGGGTTGTTTGCGTTTTTATGTTGATGTTAATTGTTCGCCCAATCTCTATCTGGATAGCAACTATGGGGAGAGACTTGAACTTAAAAGAAAAAATATTTTTAGCCTGGTTAGCCCCAAGAGGTATTGTTACTGCAGCTGTAGCTTCTCTTTTTTCTATCAGATTAGAGCAGGCTGGTATCCTTGGGGCTGGCCGTCTACAAGGTTTAGTTTTTCTAACTATTTTGATGACAGTAGGAATACAAGGACTTTCAGCTAAACCTTTGGTAAATAGACTAAAATTAGGCCAAAAAAATAATTTTGATTGATTAAAGACATCTTTCAATTCGAGTTCTATCAGTTTTACTCTCTGCGAAAAGCTCCCAACTTTGAATTAAATCTGGCCCACTGAGAGATCCAAAAAAGGCTACTCTTAATGATTTCATTAATATCCCTTTTTTAATATCATGTTTTTTTGAGATCTCGTTTATTATTTCTTTGGCTTTCTCTTTATTTAGTTTTATAGTATCTTGCTCAATTAAATAATTTAAGATTAGTTTTAAAGATAATTTGCTTTCCGGGTTTTCCAGAAAATCTTGACTTTCTTTTTGAATTGTAGGTATCAAGAAAAATGGTTTTGATTGATCAATTGAATCTTTTAAAAGAGTCATAGAGTCTCTAATCAAAATTGCTAATTTATTAGCCCATTCTTGAGATGGCGGCTTCCAACCATTGTCATCCCAGTATTTTCTAATGATCTCAATTAACTTTTTTGATTCCATATTTTTTATATATTGAGAATTAATCCAGTTGAGTTTTTCCCAACTAAATTTGGCTCCAGCTTTATTTATTTCTGATAAGTCAAAAATTTCGGATATCTCTTCAACTGAAAGTATTTCCCTGTCGACAGATTTTGGAGACCAACCTAAAAATGCCATATAGTTCGATAGGGCCTCAGGTAAATATCCCATTTCTCTAAATTCGTCGATTGAAGTAACGCAATCTCTCTTAGATAATTTTTTCCCTTCGCTATTAAGTATTAAGGGTGTATGCGAAAAAGTTGGTAAATTAAAATTTAATGCTTTATAAATCAATATTTGTTTTGCAGTGTTCGAGATATGGTCTTCACCCCTTACAACGTGAGTAATATTCATGAAATTATCATCAACTACAACTGCAAGATTATACAAAGGATCACCAATCTCATATCCCTTAGCCCTTCTTGATAAAACTAAATCACCTCCCAAATCCTTCCCTTGCCATTTGATTTCGCCTCTTATCTGATCTACCCATTTAATATCAATTTTTTCATCAATCTTAAATCTTATTACTGAAGTCCGCCCTTTGGATATGAATGTTTCTATTTCTTCTTTTGAAAGACTTCTGTGTCTATTATCATGCTTTGGAGGTAATCCTTTCTTTTTTTGTTCTTCTCTTAATTCAGATATTTCATCTTCTGATGTAAAGCACCTATATGCAGCTCCACATTCCAATAGTTTTTTGATATAACTTTTGTGAATCGAAATTCGGTCACTTTGCTTTATAGGTTCTTCATCCCATTTAAGTCCAAGCCATTTCAAGCCCTCTAATATATTTTTTGTATATTCAGATTTAGATCGAAGAAAATCTGTATCTTCTATTCTTATAAGAAATTTTCCACCTATTTTTTGTGCATACAACCAATTGAATAGTGCTGTTCGCGCTGTCCCAATATGAAATAAACCCGTTGGACTCGGGGCTAGTCTTAAACGTTTTTCCAAATTTCTTTTAGAAAAAACGGGACCGACGGGATTCGAACCCGCAACTTCCGCCGTGACAGGGCGGTGCTCTAACCAGTTGAACTACGGTCCCAGATTTTTGTTCTAAAATTTATTTAGAACTTCATTCTTAAAATTATCAGATCATAATACTCAATTTATGGGGTTGTAATAAAAAAAATTTATTAATTTGAGGATTTACAGAAATAAATTAGTTTTTTAACTGCCTTTGTGTAAACAACTATTTATTTTTGAGGTCTAAAACCAGCAGGTTCTATCAACCTAACTTGATTGCCTCTAGCAGTAAATTCTCTGCCTTGGTCACTTTGTACGACAACTCTCCCACCAGACTTAACTCTGATAACTCTTGCACGAACCCATCCTAAAGCTGCTGATTCGAGGACTTTAACTACGTCCCCAGGTTGAAGATCTAACTCCATCTTATGAAAAAATAATTTACATAATGTTGATCAAACGCGTCGTGGAGGACTTGAACCCCCGACATCAGGTTTTGGAGACCTGCGTTCTACCAACTGAACTAACGACGCATTTTAATGATTATAAGCGTCTTTGTGACCAATAAGTTGATTAATTTACAACTTTATCGATCAAAGCGTTGTTTTACGCGAGTAGCTTTTCCTACTCTATCTCTCAGATAGAATAACTTAGCTCTTCTTACTTTACCTCTACGTTCAACTTTTAGAGAGGCAACCTGTGGACTATGTAGCATAAATACTCTTTCAACACCTATACCCTGAAAAATTCTTCTAACTGTAATAGTCTGGTTAATTCCTCCATGTCTTTTTGCTATGACAACGCCTTCATAAGGTTGAACTCTTTCTTTATTACCTTCTGTAATTTTCACTCCAACTTTAACAGTGTCCCCAACATATATTTCAGGTAATTCTTTTTTTAATTGTTCGTTCTCAAACTCCTTAATAAGATTGGATGGGCTTAAGGTTTGCGTAGTCTCAGAAACCGTATTTTTTTCTTTTTGTTCAACTGCTACATCAACTGATGCGTCAGCTTTAACACCGGTTTCTAAATCCTTCTCTTGTTTCTCTTTGGCCATTTTGGTCATTTTTATCCTACAAGTTCTATATCTTAACCTTTTGACTCGCCTTTAGTAACCTTTTTGGTAAATGAAATTGTTTTTGAAAACATTTGGAATCCTGTGACGAGCATCCATAAAACTCCAAGGGAATTCAATATTACGTATATAAGTTCCCCATTATCTCCAAGCCATTCGCCCTCATGGAGAGACATTAACCAATGAACTTGTTCTCTAGAGTAACCCAGTAAATCTTTTGAAACCCTATAAAGAAGACCAGTAATTGAAGATATAAATAATGGAAGAAAAATCCAGGGCGCCAAAGCCTTATGAAATTGCCTAGAATTAAATAAAGTTTTCATTTTCGTTTCTTTCCCATTGTTATTGATAGATTTAAGGTAGCCAAGTTCATAAAGGCTATTTTGAAGATATTTACCTATTACTATTATTTATTCAAATGAGACATTTTGCAGATCTTTTGCTAAATAAAAATAATTCCAAAGCTAATGATCAAGCTCCCTTTATTCAGAGGAGAAGAGGAATCGAAATAAAGTCTTCACGTGAGATAAATTTGATGAAAAAATCTAGCAGAATTGTAGCTACTGTTTTGAGAGAAATTAATGACTTAATTAAACCTGGAATGAGTACAAAAGATTTAGATGATTTCGCAGAAAAGAGGATAAAAAGTTTTGGAGCAGTACCAAGTTTCAAGGGCTACCATGGATTCCCTTCCAGTATTTGTTCTAGTATTAATAATGAGGTTGTCCACGGCATTCCAAGTAAGAATAAAATAATTAAAAATGGTGACTTGGTTAAAATTGATACAGGGGCATATTTAGATGGTTTCCATGGAGATAGTTGTATATCAATTTGTGTAGGAGAAGTTAGTCCAAAGGCTCAAAAACTCAGTGATATAGCATTTAAAGCATTGTATGCGGGGCTTTCGAAAATCAAGGCAGGCAATACACTTCTAGATGTGGCTGGGGAAATCGAAGACGTTGTTGTGAAAAATGGCTTTAGTGTTGTAGAAGACTATACAGGCCATGGAGTTGGACGAAATCTTCATGAAGAACCATCTGTATTTAATTTTCGGACCAAAGAATTGCCTAACGTCGTTCTTCGCGAAGGAATGACATTAGCGGTGGAACCTATTGTTAATGAAGGGACTAAATTTTGTAAAACACTAAATGATAGATGGACCGTAATAACAAAAGATGGGAAACTATCGGCCCAATGGGAGCATACAATAGTTGTTTTAAAAGATGGTATTGAAATATTGACAGATCGAGATTTTTAGGGACTAAGATTTATATTTATAGATAATTTTGCAATATAAAAAATTTAAAAATTCTTTCAATGGGAAGATTACATATGTTAATGGGTTTGGACTAATTATTACTAAATAATTTTTTGAATTGGCTAAATCATAAATTTTTTTAGAAACAAATTTGGGACTCATTATTCCGAGAGGATTTAATTCTGATTTAAAAGGCCCTAAGATGATTTTTTTAATAATTAATTTTTTCTTTATAGTTTTGTCCATTAGATTTTTTTTGGAAGAAACTAATCGTCCAAT
Organism: Prochlorococcus sp. AG-347-K16; assembly: GCA_003281405.1. GTDB lineage: Bacteria > Cyanobacteriota > Cyanobacteriia > PCC-6307 > Cyanobiaceae > Prochlorococcus_A. Next base: position 22,264 of record QCCD01000007.1, read on the forward strand.
AAGGGATTTACTAATCTCATATGACGGATTTAGGGCGGGTAATATTTCTGCTTCAGATGTGTTTATCCAAATCTCTTTTTTTATTAGTGAATCACTCGTTCGAGCAATATCTTCAAATAAATTTAAGAATTTGAATTTGCTTAATGCATTTATCTCTATAGATTTTTCATAATTGGAATTTTCTCTACTCAAATCATAGATACCATGGTTCAAAATTAAAATATCTATCTTTTCTAATTGTTTTTTTAATAATGACTCCTTACCACATTCCCATGTAATCCATTCATTTGGAGATTCAAGATTTATTTCATAATTAGTTTTACTATGAGTAAATCCAATCACTTTATACCCTTTTTGACGAAATAACTTTGTTAATTCTTTCCCTAGCGCACCTGAGGCTCCAGTAATCCCTATAGTTTTTTCGTTTTTAGTTGAATTTATCATTTTTAATGATTTTGATGAGATACCAAATAATTAAAATAAATTTTCAAAAAATTATTTATTTTTTATTTAATTAAAACTCATAAATAATTGTTTAGTTATGAAAAAAATATTATCTTGAACCTATTGATAAATAATTTTACTAATTATGAGCGATATATTATTAATTGGTTCATGCGAGCCATTTAGTGGTAAGTCTGCAATGGTTCTTGGGATAGCAAAAAGACTTTTACAGGAGAAAAAAAAAGTACGCATAGGAAAACCTCTGGCAACATGTATTGAACTTACTAATCTTCCTTCAATGTCTTATGAAGGATTAATAGATGATGATGTTAAGTTTATTGGATCTACATTAAATATCAAAGAAGAAAATTTAATTTCTTCAGTAGGATTATTAGATAATATATCAGCTGAAAAAAGAATCTTCAATAAAGACTTACTCCCAGGAAAAGGTTTTGATCAGATTGAAGGATTGGTGAATGATGATTTTGAAGGTCTTAATATTTTAGAGGCAGCTGGAAGTCTTCATGAAGGTATGATTTATGGCTTAAGTCTCCCACAACTAGCTAAGGATTTAGATGCGAAAGTTTTAATTGTGAACTTATGGGAAGATTGTAAAAGCGTGGATGCATTACTTGATGCGAAAAAACAATTAGGTGAAAACTTGGCTGGAGTGGTACTGAACGGTGTGCTGCCGCAAGAAGTTGAAAAAGTTAAAAATGAAATAATACCTTCTCTTAATGATCTGGATATTGAAGTGTTTGGGGTGATGCCTAAATCACCACTGCTCAGAAGTGTCACCGTTGGTGAGCTCGTAAGAAGATTAGATGCCCAAGTAATTTGTTGCCCTGAAAAAGATCAATTACTTGTTGAAACCTTAAGCATTGGAGCAATGGGGGTAAATTCTGCAATGGAATTTTTCAGGAGAAGACGAAATATGGCTGTAGTCACTGGAGCTGATAGAACTGATATACAACTTGCTGCTTTAGAAGCTTCGACTCAATGCCTAATTTTAACTGGTCTAGGGGATCCTTTGTCGCAATTGATTCATAGAGCGGAAGAATTAGAGGTGCCAATTTTAAAGGTGGGATTAGATACTCTTTCTTCTGTGGAAATTATTGAACAAGCTTTTGGTCATGTCAGAATACATGAATCAATTAAAGCGTCTTACGCTATTCAATTAGTTCAAGAGCATGTAAATCTAAAAAGAATTCTCGAAAAGATAGATTTTTCCTGCAATTTTTCAGATAAATGCTAATTTCAAATATAGGAACTTTATTATTTTGAGCCGTTCTTTAGATTTACCTGCAACTGAAGGCGTTGATGCTTTAGCTCAAGAACTTGCAAAACTCCAAGATAATGGAAAAAGGAGAATTGCTTTTTTGGGCAGTAGACACGTACCTGTTGTCGATATCCACTTAATTGAGTTGATAGCAAGGTCGTTAGCAGAGGAAGGACATAATATCCTTACTTCTGGATCTCAAGGAGTTAATTCGGCAGTTATTCGAGCTGTCTTAGATATTAACCCATCACTTTTAACCGTTTTATTACCACAAAGTCTTGATAGGCAAATACCTGAAATAAAGGATCAACTTGAAAGGGTTATGCATTTGGTTGAAAAAAGTGAAAATGATGAATTACCTTTGCCACTTGCAAGCAGTCTTTGTAATCAAGAAATAATTACTAGGTGCGATCAATTAATATGCTTTGCCTTTCACGATAGTGAAACTTTGCTAAATAGTTGTAGATGTGCGGAAGAAATGGGGAAAGTGGTTAGTTTGTTATTTTTTGATTAAATTAATCCATTTCCCCTTATTAAAAGATGATTTATGCTAAAAATATTTAGCGTTTGATAATTTACTATGGCAGAAAGTTTTTCATTTGATGTGGTCTCTGACTTTGATAGACAGGAATTAGTCAATTCTTTGGATCAAGTAAAAAGGGAAATTTCTCAGCGCTACGATCTTAAGGGTACAAATACTTCAGTTGAATTAGATAAAGAAAATATTTTTATAATCACCAATAGTGAGCTAACCTTAAATGCTGTTAATGACATAATTAGACAAAAGGCAATAAAAAGAAACTTATCTTTAAAAATATTTGACTACGGTGAAATTGAGACGGTTAGTGGTAATAAAATAAAACAGACAATTTTATTAAAGCAAGGAATTAAACAAGAAATTGCAAAAAAAATTAGTAAAAATATTAGAGACCAAATAAAAAAAATTAGTGTCAGCATCAATGGAGAAACACTCAGAGTCGCTAGTAAGAGCAAAAATGATCTTCAGTTGGCAATTAAGCTTGTTAGTCATTTGGAAGAGTCATTGAATATTCCTCTAAAAGCTAATAACTTTAGATAAGATCTGTTGTAAGTTTATTTTGAAATATGGCAGATTATTCACAATCTCTCATTAAATCTTTGATTAAAAAAGTAAAAGAATATCCTCGTTTTTCAAAAAAAGAAATAGAAAAATTTTGTTGGATGGCGGTACATGAGCATAAGCATGGTGTTTTACCCTCTGAATATGACATTAGGGAGATAGATGAGGAACTTTATTTAGAACTTTTGCAAGAATTTAAATCAAATAATTACTAAATAATATCTATATTTAAATTTACAATTATTAAAAAAATATTTTAATTAAATGTCTTACTAATGCACTAATTAGTCTATTTAAATATGATTAATTAAAAGAAAAAAATTAATGTCAACATCTTTTAAAAATGTTACGCCAACAGGACCTGGTGGGACAACAACTTTATTGATTGTATTGTCTTTTACTGGCTTCCTCTTGCTAACCCAAGCTCTCTTTGTTGTTCCTTCTGGACAAGTTGCAGTTGTTACAACTCTAGGGAAAGTAAGCGGTCCCTCTAGGAGAGCTGGTTTAAATTTTAAACTTCCATTCATTCAATCTGTTTATCCATTTGATATAAAGACTCAAGTTCAACCCGAAAAATTTGAAACATTAACTAAAGATCTGCAAGTTATTAGGGCTACAGCTACTGTTAAATATTCAGTAAAACCTAACGAAGCTGGAAGGATATTTGCAACAATTGCAAGTAGAAATAGCGATGTTTATCAGAAAATTGTTCAGCCATCTTTGCTAAAAGCTTTAAAATCAGTCTTTTCTCAATATGAGCTAGAAACAATTGCTACTGAATTCGCAGTAATTTCTGAAAAAGTAGGTGATACTGTTGCACAAGAACTGAACTCTTTCGATTATGTAGATGTTAAAAGTTTAGATCTTACTGGATTAGAGATTGCTGAAGAATATAGAGCTGCCATTGAACAAAAGCAAATAGCAGGTCAGCAATTACTTAGAGCAAAGACAGAAGTTGAAATTGCTGAGCAAGAAGCTCTTAGGTATGAGACATTAAATAGAAGTCTCGACGATCAGGTCCTTTTCAAATTATTTCTCGACAAATGGGATGGTAGTACACAAGTTGTTCCTGGCCTCCCAGGTTCCGAAGGAGGAAGTCCCCCAGTAATTGTTGGTGGTAGGAGATAATTATTTAACAATAATCTTTCTATAAGTTTTAATCATTTATTTATTTTTCCTTAAGAAAGATGAGTAAATGATTACTTTTTTATCGCATTGAAAGATTCGTCAAAAGCCTCGATAGTTTTATCAATTTCTTCTTCGCTGTGAGCTAGTGATGTGAAACCGGCTTCGAAAGGACTTGGAGCTAAGTAAATTCCTCTTCGGAGCATTTCTCCATGCAATTTACCAAAAAGTTCCGCATCATTTCTTTTGGCTTCATTAAAGTTTCTGACTGGCCCATCACATAAGAAAAAACCAAACATAGCACTTACACTTCCACCATTAATAGCTATACCATTATTTTCTGCTGATTGAATTATTCCTTCAATTAATCTAGAAGTTATTGAATCAAGTTTTTCGTATGTACCATCTTGTTTGAGTAATTCAAGAGTTTTTATTCCAGCAGTCATTGCGAGTGGATTACCGCTCAAGGTTCCTGCTTGGTAAACCGGTCCTGCAGGAGCTACCATTGACATTATTTCTTTCTTCCCTCCATATGCTCCAACAGGTAGGCCTCCACCAATAACTTTTCCCAGAGTGGTTAAATCAGGAGTTACACCAAACTTTTCTTGTGCGCCTCCATAACTTATTCTGAATCCAGTCATTACTTCGTCAAAAACTAATAAGGATCCATTCTCAGTTGTTAATTCTCTTAATCCTTCCAAGAATCCAGGTTCCGGAGTAATAAATCCAGCATTACCAACGATAGGCTCAAGGATAACCCCCGAAATGGCATCAGGATTTTCAGAAAATAATTTTTTTACTGCTTCAAGGTCATTGTAGGGAGCAGTAAGTGTGTTGGCAGTCGTCGTCCGTGGAACACCTGGAGAATCTGGTAAACCTAGAGTGGCTACACCTGATCCTGCCTTCACTAAAAACATATCTGCATGACCGTGATAGCAACCGTCAAATTTAATAACTTTATCTCTTCCAGTAAATGCTCGCATAAGTCTCAAAACTGCCATACATGCTTCAGTTCCACTGTTAACAAATCTAACCATTTCTACGGAAGGTACTGCATCTATGACCATTTCAGCAAGTTTGTTCTCTAGAACGCATGGAGCGCCAAAGCTCGTGCCTTTCTCAATAGCTTCCTGTAATGCTGTTATAACTTCAGGGTGGGCATGTCCACATATAGCAGGCCCCCAACTGCCTATATAGTCAATATATCTATTACCATCAATATCCCAAGCGAAGGGACCTTTGACTCTATCAAAAACAATTGGCTTGCCTCCTACAGACTTAAAGGCTCTTACTGGAGAGCTTACCCCTCCAGGCATTATTTGTTGGGCAGCAGAGAAAATTTCTTCTGATTTTGTGTAATTTAATATGTCAGTCACGATTTAGCTAAATAATGTTTTAAGAAAAATCTTTTCATGTTCTAAATTAGAAATAAGTAAAAATTTTGTCAATCAGATTGAAATTCTACATTATGATATTTTTATTGCGATAGTTTGGATTGTAAATTATTAATTTTAAAGAAATCATTATAAAAATACAAACTCATTTTAGATAACTCTTTATTAATAAGCGTTTCCATGGATTCAAGAGAAAATTCAATTTATTTTTTTTATATTTCGAAAAAATTATCCTCATCCTCAAAAAAATCTTCATGTATATCGTTTAAGTTAAGTTCAATCATTACTGGGGCATGATCGCTTGGACGTACATCACCTCTTGGTGAGCAGTCTATGACACAACTTTTAAGTTTTGATGTCAGTTCTTTACTGATATATATATGGTCTATTCTCCAACCTTTATTTAATGCAAATGCGTTATTACGGTAATCCCACCAACTCCAATGGCCTGTATTTTGTTCAAAAATCCTGAAAGAATCTATTAATCTTTTTTTCAAAACATTATTTAGTGCATTTCTCTCTATCTCAGATGCCATTATTCCTCCTTCATATTTCTTTGGATCATGAATATCCAAATTAGATGGAGCGACATTAAAATCACCCATTAGACAAATTAATTCTCCTTTTTTTTCTTGCTCATCCAAAAATGAAGATAAACAATTTAACCAATTAATCTTGTAATTGAACTTACTAGATTCTAGAGAAGATCCGTTTGGCACATAGACATTTATGATTTTTATACCATTAATATCAGCAGAAATTAATCTTTTTTGATCTAGGAAAATTTCGGAATTTTGATCAGAGTCTGTACAACCGTTGAATCCTTTTTTGACATTTTCTGGCTTTATTTTTGAAATAATAGCCACACCATTGTAAGATTTTTGTCCGTAGACCTCTAATGAATACCCTAATTTTTCAAAAGGTTCAATCGGGAATTTATCATCTATCACTTTTGTTTCTTGCAAACATAGAACATCTGGATTTACTTGATTAATCCAATCTATTATTTGTGAAAGTCTAGTTCTTATTGAGTTAACATTCCAAGTTGCTATTAACAAATTCCTACCAAATTATGTAAGATTAAATTAGCAGAAAATTTTGGCATTAAAGAATTTTGAAATTAAATAAAATGAAAAATAATTTTTGCAAAAGCCTGCAAATACAAGTAATCTTTGTAATTTCTTTTATTTCGTTAACCTCCTTAAAAGGTGATTACCTTAACGCACAGGATTTATTTGGAAAATTAGAAATTGATAATTCAACTAAAACAGATGAGGATAGTTCAGTTCTTCCAACCAATCCTTTTGAAATTGTAGAAATGATTCGAAGACACAATAGTATGAATGATGCGACTAATCCCTCTGATGCAATTGACGATGCGTTAAAGTCTTTTAATAATTTGGAGGAAGAATAAAAATTTTCATACGATAAATTTTTTATTTTCAAAACTTTAATATGTTAAAAAACCCTATTCCAAAAGTTACTAACCAATTACAGAACAGAGCAATCGGTATCATTAATGGTAAATTTACACCTCATGGTAGTGAGCAACTTAATAGAGGCTTATTAATTGACAATAAAGGCGAAAAAATTGAAACAGTAGTACTAGGTAAAGCATTATCACTTTTAAAAAAGCATATTGACTTAAAGAAAAGCTATTATTGGATTGTCTATCCAAAGAATAAAAATACTCAAAACTTACATTTACAGGTTGCAGGCATCTGGGATCCCTACCAACTGAATGATTTCTCAAATGATTCTTCAAAAACTAACTTTTCTAAATTACTAGAAGAATTTGATCTAAAAGATAATTATTTTTCTGTTCGAGGAGAATTAGTTTTTGTCAACACTAAAAAGAAAGAAATTGTTATTAAAATTTGCTCTGATGTAAAATCAAAAAAATTAAAAAACAAAAATTTTAAATTAGTCATAAAAGGAGAACTTTCTATTGAACTTCTTCATAGCTTTGTAAGTTTAGATATCAACAGAGATGGAAATTCTTTGAAATTAATAAATTACGAAGTGATTGAAAAAAGTCTTTCTGAAAAAAACTAGAATGAAAGCTTGATATTCAACGCAGTTTTACTAGTCAAGAAATCTTTGATCTATGGAAGATGTTTTTATTGAATGCTCTCCAGGTATCTCTGGAGATATGTTGTTAGGAGCTTTTTATGATTTAGGGGTGCCTAAAAAAGTCATTGAACAACCACTTATTGATCTTGGATTAAAGGACTTATATCAAATAGACTTTAAGGAATCAAAAAGTTGTTCAATCCGAGGAATAAAGACAAAGGTTGTGAATATTGATTGTAGTCCTATCAAAAGAACTTGGAAGAGTATTAAAGAACTAATTTTAAATGGCCACTTAGAAGATAAATTAAAAAAAATAATTTATGGAGTATTTGAATCTTTAGCAATTGCCGAAGGAAAAGTTCATGGTATTAAATCTGATGATGTTCATTTTCATGAAATTGGAGCTATAGATTCATTGGTGGATATCATTGGAGTATGTGCGGCATTAAATTACATAAATCCCAAGAGGGTTTATTGTAATGAACCAACTTTGGGAAAAGGTTTTGTTCAAACTGAACATGGAAAATTATCTGTACCACCTCCTGCTGTAATAGAGCTAATAAGACAAAAAAATATTAAGGCTTTATCAACTCGTGACTCAATAGAGGGTGAACTCTCAACACCAACAGGCATTGCTTTACTTGCTAATTTAGTCGACTATCAAGAACCTCCTTTAAAATTTTCTATTAACACTTATGGAGTAGGCATTGGAAATCTAAAATTTCCATTCCCTAATTTGGTAAGAGTTTATAAAATTACTTCATTTGAAGATTCTTCTATTAACGATAATGAACAAATTAGTCCAAAGTGTGAAGAGATATCTATTCAAGAGGCATGGATTGATGATCAAACACCCGAAGATATATCTAATTTCGTGGAGAAACTGAGAATCGAGGGAGCTTATGACGTTTCTTATCAAGCTATCAATATGAAAAAAAATAGAATTGGATTTTCTATTCAAGCAATCTTGCCCATAGAGAAAAAAGAATTTTTTAGGCGATTATGGTTTGATTATTCCAATACTATTGGAGTTCGTGAGAGGACTCAGTCAAGGTGGATATTACTTAGACGCAGAGGAGAATGTTCAACGAGTTTTGGAAACATAAAAGTTAAACAAACTTTGAAACCAGACGGGTCAATAATTATGAAACCAGAAAATGATGAGGTTTTAAGATTAAATTTAGAGCATAAAATATCAACTTACGAAATAAGAAAAATAATAAAAGAATCAAGTAAAAAATTTAAAGCATTTGAAAACTGGAAATGAGATTTAGTATAAATAATCAACCACATTCGAAATTCATTAAAAAAATTAATTTTGGAAATTTAAAGAGTATTTTCTTTATTTCAAGCTTGTTCTATTTTTGCATCTATTTTTTTGATAATATTGATCAAATTTCTTTTGATATCAATTTAGAAAGTAATGGAATTAATCTATTATTATCATTTTTATTTTGTGTTTTAAGTATTTACTTGAACGCTTATGCATGGAAATATATTGTTAAATGGTTCGGGAAAGAATTTAAAATTAATAATTTAGTTTCCTTCTATGTTTTAACCAATATTCTTAAATATGTTCCGGGAGGGGTTTGGCATTTTGTTGAAAGATTTAATTATATAAAAAAAATAAGTAATCCACAGATTGCTTTATATTCGACGCTTATAGAACCTTATTTTATGTTGAGTGGATCTTTTCTCTTGGCATCAATGGGATTAATTTTTTCACCACTTTATTTTTTTTTAATTTTTCCAATATTATTCTTAAATAGAAAATTTATTTTTTTGATATTAAAAATATTAGGGTCTCTTAAGGGGAAAGTATTTGAGGTTTTGAGACTTCCAAATTCAAAGGGCCAATTTGAAGAGAGAATAAACATAGTTTCTTTTTTCCCTTCTAGAGCTTTTTTTCTTGAAATTGGTTTTGTTTTATCAAAATTTATGGGGTTTTATATTTGCTTAAATACTTTTTATACAAGTAATAACCTGAACATCATATTTTTATTAGTGATTTTTTCTTTGTCATGGTCCATAGGCTTGGTAGTCCCAGCAGCTCCAGGAGGAGTTGGCGTTTTTGAGGCTTGCCTCCTTTTATTTGTTGGCAAAAGTATTCCAGAAAATATAATTCTTATAAGTTTAGTCTATTTTAGGGTTATATCTACATCGGCAGATTTGTTTTTAAGCTTACCTTTCTTAATAAGAAAAGTGTCTAAAAGAATTTAGTGTTTTTTCTCTAAACTTGGTATCAATGTCATTGATGCAATGAGGCCTAAAGTCATGATAAGAATGGCCGGTAATATTGCCTCTACCATTCTTTCATCTCCAGCATATTGATATATTCTCACAGATAATGTATCGAAATCGAATGGTCTTAAAATAAAGGTAATGGGTAATTCTTTTATAGTGTCAACAAAAACTAAAAGTGATCCTACGAATATTGGTCCCTGGAGAAGAGGTAGATGAATTCTTTTGATGATCCCCATCCAATTCTCTCCTAGTCCAAGTGCTGCTTCATCAAGACTTGGAGAAATTCTCTCAAGACTTGAATCAATAGAACCCTTAGAGATAGTGAGAAATCTGACAAGATAACCCCAAATTAGTAAGCAAATAGCAATAAAATTAAATTTTGAAGAAGAAATGCTTATTAAAGATAAAGCTAATACAGTACCCGGGATTGCGTAACCTATCCCCGCAAGATTTGTTATTAGTTCTAGTAAAAAGCTTTTATTTGCGCGTCTGACTAAAGAAATTATTAAGGAGAATAGCATCGCTATTAATGCAGTTAAAAGTCCTAGACTTATGGTCCTTAATGATAGGCTAAGTAACTCTATAGATAACCCTTTTTGAATTAGATCTATATTGAGGAGAACCCAAAAACACGGAATCCCAAAAGAGAAAATTGGAGGAAATAAAGATATGATTATTGCTAAAAAAGCTCTAGTTTTGTTTAATTCCCATCCTTGAGAATCTTTTGATGCAGGATTTTCACTCCACCTCTTTGATTTTTTTCTTGATAACTTTTCGAAAATAATTAAAGCGAAAATCATTAATAAGGCTACCAAAGATAATCCAATAGCACTTTTTGGATTGCCCTCAATTATCCAATTTTCAGCTATACCAGTAGAAATACTTGGTATGTTTAATAATGCAAATGTACCTAACTCATTCATTACTTCCATACACATTAAACTTATTCCTGTTATTAGTGCTGGTAAAGCCATTGGGAAAGCGATTTTAAAGAAGCTGCTCCAAGGCCCTACTCCTAATCCTCTACTAGCATTGATTTGATTAACTCCAAATTTATTAAAACTTTCGTTAGCAAGAATGAATACATATGGATAAGTAGAAATTGAAAGTATTAATACCCCCCACCATAAACCAGTTACTTGATACCCAAAAATACTTCCTAAATCCTGCAAAATAGCTGTTATTAGATATGCTGGGGCAGCTAGTGGAACTAGCTGACAAATACGAAGAACTTTTCTAAACTTAAAATCACAATTTGAAAGTAACCATCCATTCAAAGTTCCTAACCCGCCGCCAAAAAAACTTGTCAATATTAGAACTTTTAAAGTGCCTAATACCTCTTCTCCTCCAGCAATACCTAATGAAAAATTTCCACTAATAATGTAACCAATTCCCTCTAGAAGAAAATTGGTAATTGGAATGATTACTAAGAGTGAAACAAAAAACGAAGTGAAATAAAGAAAATTTAATTCTGTTAATGTTTTTTTAAACCCTTTAATACGTATTTTCAAAAATTAATTAAATCCTAATATGAACTCTAATCTGAATTAAATCTACATGATGAAAGTTGATTTTTAATAGTTTGGTGATCTAAGTTTTTCCCAATTAATACTATCTTGTTAGATTTTTCTTTTGTCCATTCCTCATCATCTAGAGAAAACCGCTTTCCAGATAGGTGAAAAATGTGTTTTCTTTCACTTTCCATAAACCATAATATTCCTTTTGCTCTAAATACATTTTGTGAGATTTGATTATCTAAGAAATATTGAAACTTCCTTAAAGAAAATGGTTCAAATGTCTCATATGAAACTGAGGTAAAACCATCGATATTATTGATCAAATCGTGGGAATGAGAAGAGTGATCGTGGGAATGAGAAGAGTGATCGTGGGAATGAGAAGAGTGATCGTTTGAATTTTGTTCTATATTTTTTTTATTTTCCTCGAATTCAAAAGTATCCGTCTCAAATAGACCCACGCTCATTATTGTATGTAATGCAACTTCACTATTAGTTGATCTCAAAATCCTTGGTTCTTTTTTTATTTTTTTTATAAACTCCTCTATTTTCTTTAATTGTTTTTCATTTGCTAAATCAGATTTATTAAGAAGAAGGATATCTCCGTATAAAATTTGAGAATAGGCGACACTTGTATTATTAATTTCAAAATCAAAATTTTCTCCATCAATGACAGTGATTATCGAATCTAATCTTACTTTTTCTCTAAGATCACCAGCCGCAAAAGTCATGGCTACTGGTAATGGATCTGCTAATCCAGTTGTTTCAACAATCAAATAGTCTAATTTTTCAGCTCTTTCTAAAACTTTGGATACGGTATTTAATAATTCCCCATTGATAGAGCAACATATACATCCATTATTTAATTCGATCATATCTTCTGAGCCTTCTATTATTAAGTCATTATCTATTCCGATTTCTCCAAATTCGTTGACTAAAACAGCTGTTTTAATACCAACTTGATTTTTTAAAATATGATTTAGAAGTGTAGTTTTGCCAGAACCTAAAAATCCACTAATAATAGTAACTGGCAATAAATTTTTAGACATTTTGAATAGTTGAAAACAAGTTTATATTTTTATTGATCGAAAATTTTGTTGATTTCCGAAGCTAATGTTTGATCCAAATTCGTAATACCTCCTAGATCATGTGTATTTAATTTAATTATTACTTTTGCATAAATATTCTCCCAGTTAGGATGATGATTATATTTTTCACAGATTAAAGCAACCTTAGTCATAAAAGCAAAGGCTTCAATAAAATTAGCGAAGTTAAATTCTCTTTGGATTTGTTTAGATTGAATTTCCCAGCCAGGTATTTTGACAACTAATTCATTCAATTCTTCATCTTGCAAAATGTAGGGTTCCATTAAATAAAAAATCTGACTTATTACATTATAAATATTTTACTTTTTCTCACCAATTATATGTACATTAATGATTCTTTCCTTTTGATCAAATCGATGTTCCCATAAATAAACTGCTTGCCATGTGCCAAGCATAATTTTCCCGTCTTGAAAACTCAAAGATAAACAAGTGTTTGTTAGAGATGTTTTAATATGTGCTGGCATATCGTCAGCCCCTTCTTGATAATGTTTATAGGATATTTCTTCTCTATTTTTTGATAAGGTTAAGTAGGAATCATAGGGAACTATCGATTGCATATACTTTTTTAGGTCCATCAGTACATTTGGATCTGCGTTCTCATTAATAGTTAAACTGCAACTTGTATGAAGTGAAGTTAAATTTAAAATTCCGGAATGAAAATTATTTTTATCAACACATAAATTTAAATCATATGTGATATCAATAAAACCCTCGCCATGGGTTATGAATTTTAATTTTGAAAATATTTGTTCCATATAAGTTAAAACTTAATTAATAAATATCCTATTATGGATAAAAATGCATGTTTTACTGCAGACATTAAAATTTTTATCTTAAGATAGATTTAATTTCCATTAGAATCTTTGGCTGAAACTCACTGGAATAAGCTGGGTGCTTACCTTAAAGAAACACAAATATTAGGATCAATCCAAAATACACTTTATTGGGATCAGAATACTGGAATGCCAAAGAAAGGTGCTTCTTGGAGGTCTGAACAACTTACTTATATAGCAAAAGTATTGCATGAAAGGAATTCTTCCGAGGAATTTTCTAATTTAATACAAACTGCTAAAAATGAACTAGAAGATATTGAACGAAATTCCGATAATCAACTTTTCATAAAAGATAAAGAAAGAAATATTAGTCTTTTATTGAAAGAATTTAATAGACAAAGAAATTTAGATCCTAAATTAGTTGAGTCTCTATCAAAGGCAAAATCTAAAGGGTATGAAAGCTGGCAAGAAGCTAAGGAAAAATCAAATTTTAAAATTTTTCTTCCTTACTTTGAAGAATTAGTTAAATTGCGGATTGAAGAGGCAAAACAAATATCAGATCAATATTCACCATGGGAAACTTTAGCCCAACCCTTTGAGCCTGAATTAACTTTAAAGTGGCTGAATAAAATGTTTCAGCCTTTGAAAGACACTCTCCCAGAGTTGATTAGAGGGATTAATAAATCTAAGAAATATCACTGGGATTTGAGTCCAGAATCTCAACATAATTTATGTTCTCAATTACTTGATGAGTTTGGGAGAGATAAAGATCTAGTTGTTGTTGGTAAATCTCCCCATCCTTTTTCGATTACATTAGGGCCTAATGATTACAGGATTACGACAAGAATTGTTGAAGGTGAACCATTATCAAGTTTTTTAGCAACTGCCCATGAGTGGGGGCATTCTATTTATGAGCAGGGTTTGCCATCTCAAAGTCATCAATGGTTTGCTTGGCCTTTAGGTCAAGCAACCTCTATGGGTATTCATGAAAGTCAATCTTTATTTTGGGAAAATAGAATAGTTAAATCCAAATCTTTTTCAAAAAGATTTTTTAACAAATTTGTTTCGGCTGGATGTTCTCATAATAATTATTTAGAACTATGGAAATCTATTAATCATTTGAAAGCAGGATTAAATAGGGTTGAAGCGGATGAATTGACTTATGGCTTACACATATTAATAAGAACCGAACTTGAAATAGATTTAATTGAAAGAGGGTTACCTGCTGAAGATATCCCAATAGAATGGAATAAAAGATATCATGAATTCCTAGGAATTAAACCATCTAATGATTCAGAAGGTTGTCTTCAAGATGTTCATTGGAGTGAAGGGGCGTTTGGATATTTTCCCTCATATTTGTTAGGACATGTTATAAGTGCGCAAATATCTTCTCAAATGGAAAGAGACATAGGTTTAATTGACAACTTAATTGAAAATGGTGAATATCAAAAAATCATCTTTTGGTTAAAAAACAATATACATGAATATGGCAGATCAGTTAATTGTATGGAGTTGGTAAGATCTGTAACTAATGAAGAACTATCGCCAAACTACTTTATTAAACATTTAAGGTCTAAAATAAATGATTTTTGCTGAAACATTAATTTTAAAGAATTTGGTTAGGTGTGAGGATGTAAGATAAATAAAAATAATTTCTTGATGGCAAATCTAAATCAGCCCCCAAGCAGGGTTACCCCCAATTTATTGCACATACTAAATGCTTTCACTGATAGCTCAAATACAATAATAAATACTATTGTTGAATTGAACTCTAATACCATAAATAAATATGAATTAATTACAGAAACGGGTCATCTTAAACTTGATAGGGTAGGTTATTCATCACTTGCGTATCCTTTTGCTTATGGATGTATTCCAAGGACATGGGATGAAGATGGAGATCCACTTGATGTAGAAATTGTTGGAGTAACTGAGCCATTGATACCCGGATCTATTGTAGAAGCAAGGATTATTGGGGTGATGAAATTTGATGATGGTGGGGAGGTTGATGATAAGGTAATAGCGGTTCTCGCGGATGATAAAAGAATGGATCATATCTCAAGTTATGAAGACCTTGGAGATCATTGGTTAAAAGAAACAAAGTATTATTGGGAGCACTACAAAGATCTAAAAAAACCAGGAACATGTACTGTAAATGGTTTTTTTGGTATAGAAGAAGCTGTTAAAGTGATTAAAGATTGTGAAGAGAGATACAAAAAAGAAATTGATCCTAAATTAGTAAATTAACAAATTTTATTTTTCTCTAAATTTTTCAAATATTTCGCTTAGTATTTCTTCGGCGCCTTGCTGCTTTAATTTTTTAGCTAGTTCTTTGCCTACTTCTTCGGGATCATTAATATTGCCAATATATTGATCTTTAATAAGCCTTTCTCCATCAAGAGATGCAACCATACCAGTAAGGCAAAGTTGTTCATTCTGAATTTTACTATTCACACCTATTGGGACTTGGCAACCACCTTCAAGCTCTCTTAAAAAAGCCCTTTCTGCTAGACATCTTTGACTGGTGGGTTTATCTTCTAAGATATTTATAATTTCTAAAACTTTTTTATCATCAGATTTACATTCGATGCCTAGTGCTCCTTGGCCAACGGCATGAAGGGAAACTTCACTTGGGATA
Organism: Prochlorococcus sp. AG-347-K16; assembly: GCA_003281405.1. GTDB lineage: Bacteria > Cyanobacteriota > Cyanobacteriia > PCC-6307 > Cyanobiaceae > Prochlorococcus_A. The sequence continues at coordinate 37,953 of QCCD01000007.1, forward strand.
ATCTGGTGAATTCTTGATTCAAAGCCTAATCTCTTTAAACCAGCTGCCGCAAGAATTATACAATCAAATTCTCCTGCATCTAATTTTTCAATTCTTGTAATAACATTTCCCCTAATATCTTTGAAAACAAGATGTGGGTACTTATTTCTTAATTGTGCAAGTCTTCTTAGGGAGCTTGTTCCAACAATCGAACCTTCAGGCAAGTTTTCTAATTTATAACAGTCATTTTTTTTGTTTACTACTAAAGCATCTGCAGGATCCTCCCTTTTTGTAATGCATCCTAATTTAAGGCCATTAGGCAAATTGGTTGGTAAATCTTTTAGAGAATGTACTGCTATATCTGCATGGCCTACGAGCATTTGTGCTTCAAGTTCTTTTGTGAATAAGCCTTTGTCGCCTATTTTTGCTAAGGCTACATCAAGGATTTTGTCACCTTGAGTTGCCATAGCTTCTATAGATACCTCTAAATTGGGAATATTCCTTTCTAGTTGATCTTTTACCCATAAAGTTTGAACCATTGCTAGCTTACTTCTTCTACTAGCTATTTTTAGCTTAAAATTAGTCATTAAATATTATTTTGAGTTTGAATTAAAAATTAAGTCGAATTTATTTTAAGCTATTATTTTGCCAGTTTTTAAAGCTAATTATTATACTTAACTTTTTTTATTTTATATATTCTTTTAAAACCCCATTTCGATTTGGATGTCTAAGTTTTCTTAGGGCTTTTGCCTCTATTTGTCTAATTCTTTCTCTCGTCACATCAAAAATCTGGCCAATTTCTTCAAGAGTTTTCATTCTTCCATCATCAATTCCATATCTTAATCTGAGAACATCTCTTTCTCTTGGACTAAGAGTGGCTAATACTCCTTCCAAATCTTCTCTTAGTAAAGTTTTAGAAACATCTTGCTCTGGATTTTCTATATCGGCCTCTATAAAGTCTCCTAGTCTTGAGTCTTCTTCTTTCCCTATTGGAGTTTCTAAAGAAATAGGAAGTTGAGCACTTTTAGCTATAAATCTTAATTTTTCGATTGTCATTTCCATACTCTCAGCGATTTCTTCTTCACTAGGTTTCCTGCCAAATTCTTGGCTAAGAACTTTTGTGGTTTTTTTTATTCTGGATATTGTCTCGTATAAGTGAACTGGCAATCTAATAGTTCTACTTTGATCCGCAATTGCTCTTGTAATGGCTTGGCGAATCCACCAAGTTGCATATGTAGAGAACTTATAACCTTTTTCATGGTCGAATTTTTCCGCTGCCCTAATTAGACCCAAACTTCCTTCTTGGATTAAATCTTGAAATGATAAACCTCTGTTCATATATTTTTTAGCAATGGAAACAACTAATCTTAAATTTGATTGAACCATTTTTTCTTTAGCTCTCCTCCCTAAGAGAAGTCTTCTTCTAAATTTGGGAAGGGGCATATCTATTAACTCGGCCCATTCTCTTACAGATGGGAAATGTCCTTTTTCTGACTCATATTGAGTTGCTAGCTCTTCTAATTGGAGTAAGTCAGCAATTTTTCTTGCAAGCTCAATTTCTTCATCTGGTCTTAAAAGTCTAATTCTTCCAATTTCTTGGAGATAAACTCTTATTGAATCTTCAGTGTAGATACCTTTTGGCCCAAGTTTTATATTCCCGAGCCCTTTATCTTCTTCTTCAGAATCACTAAATTCATTATTGTTATTTTCAATATTGCTTTCGTTTAATTCAGCAGATGTCTGTATAGTTTGATTGTTTTTATTACTATCATCTTCAACTACTGTTTCTAAATTTGTATTAATTTTTTTATTGATCTTTTTTTTTGAACTAGGCTTGGAATTCTTTGATTCTGCTGCGACTGGACACATAATTGACTCCTTTCTACGGTGAATTTAACTAGATAAAATTTTATTTAGGGCTAATTTGAACATTTAGTAGTAAAGTCCCCTTATTGTTTAAAAAACTTTTTCACAAAATGAGAATTAAGAAAAGTTTTCTAAATTGTTGAAAAATTTAAATAGTGCTATAGATTACCTAAAGTAAAAAGTCTTGGGATTTCTCAGACAGGCAGATCATTTTTGAATTTTCAGTCAATGATCGGAGCTTCTTGTCTCCCTTAAGAGCAGGATACTTACAATGTGCAAAAAACACTTTGTGGAATGTTCAACAATCCAATACTAAGAAAAAGTTTTGAAGCCGGCAAGTAATCAGTTATTAAATATCTCCTATAAATTGGAAATTTTGCTTGATATTGGTAGTAGTAATGAAAGCTTTTACTATTTAGATGGAAATAATCTTGGAGCAGAAGTTGGAGATATTGTAAGTGTGAGACTAAGGGGGAGATTGTTGAATGGGTTGGTGATCTCCAAAAAAGACTTTTCGACAATCAATAATGATGAATCAAATATTACTGGAGGAAAAAGCATAAGATATTTGTTTGTTGAAGGTATTTTGCAGAAAAGAATAATTGATGAATCTTGGAGAGAATTGATAGACTCCCTAGCCTCTTTTTATATGGTTAGTAATTTAAAAATGTTTAAAACTGCATTTCCTCCTGGCTGGATTGGTAAATATAAAAATTTCTCTAAAGGTTTAAAAGATCAAATATGGATTGAAACTAAAAAAGAATTTGATATTAAGAAAAATGGATTAACCAAAAAAGAATTTTTTTTAATGGATACTTTATCTAAAAAAGGTAATTGGCAAAGTGAATTAATAAAGTCTGGTTTTAATTACACTCTAATTAACTCAATGGTTAGTAAAAACTATCTTGCTAAATCTAAAAGAAAAAAAAATATAAATAGTAAATTAAATTTCTTTGTAAAAGATCATATCGCAACGAAAAAACCAAATCTTACAAATGAGCAAAAAATTGCATTTCAAGAATTTCAAACAATGAAACCAGGAGATGCATTACTTCTTTGGGGCGAAACAGGTTCAGGTAAAACAGAAGTGTATATGAGAATTGCTGAAGATCAATTTCTTAAGAAAAAAAGTTGTTTGATACTAGCACCAGAAATTGGATTAATTCCTCAACTTATTGATAGGTTTAGTAGGCGATTTAATAATGTCGTTTACGAATATCATAGTAACTGTTCTCCCGATCATAGAACTTTAGTTTGGAAGAAAATTATTAATGCTAATGAACCTTTAATAGTAATAGGTACAAGGTCTGCAGTTTTTCTTCCAATCAAAAATCTGGGATCAATAATAATGGATGAAGAACATGATGTTTCTTATAAGCAAGATAGTCCTATGCCTTGCTATGACGCGAGAGAGATTGCTATTGAAATAGTAAAAAGGAATTCTGCAAAGTTAATTTTTGGGAGTGCAACCCCATCAATGAAGACTTGGAAAAAGTGTATTTTTGAAAGGAATTTTAAATTGGTAAGAATGATTCAAAGGATATCCAGTAATGAGACTCCTGAAATAAAAATTATTGATATGCGGGATGAGTTCAAGAAGGGAAATATGAAAATTTTTTCCAATGAATTATTACAATTGCTTCCTCAACTACGCTTAAAAAAAGAGCAAGCAATAATTTTGATCCCTAGGAGGGGGCATAGTGGATTTTTAAGTTGTAGAAATTGCGGATATTTAATAAATTGCCCCAACTGTGACGTTCCTTTATCAGTTCATCTCGGATCACAAGGGAAAAAATGGTTAAGGTGTCATTGGTGTGATCATAAATCAAGATTGATCAATCGTTGCCCATATTGTCATTCAACTGCTTTCAAACCTTTTGGAATTGGCACGCAAAGGGTAATAGAGTTTTTAAATGAAGAATTTCCTGACTTAAGAGTACTGCGCTTTGATAGAGATACAACTTCAGGAAAGGATGGTCATAGAGATATTCTTTCAAAGTTTTCTAAAGGTGATGCTGATATTCTTGTCGGTACTCAGATGTTGGCAAAAGGTATTGACATCCCCAATATTACTCTTTCAGTAGTGATTGCAGCAGATGGGTTGCTTCATCGCCCAGATATTTCAGCTGAAGAAAAATCATTACAATTATTTTTGCAAGTAGCAGGAAGGGCCGGCAGGGCCCAAAAAAAAGGGAAAGTAATTTTTCAAACATATAAACCTAACCACCCGGTGATTTCGTATCTTCAAAAAAGAGATTATGAAAGATTCTTAATTGAAAACTCGAGATTGAGAAAGGATGCTAATTTATTTCCATTTTGTACAATTTGCCTACTTAAATTATCAGGTGAAAATTATGAATTAACTGAGTCAATTGCAATAAAATTAGCAAAATATCTACTCAGTTTTTGTGAGAAAAAGAACTGGAAATTAATTGGTCCTGCCCCTAGTTTAATAGCTAAAGTCGGTAAAAAATTTAGATGGCAGATATTAATACATGGTCCTGAAGGAACAAAGATACCTTTACCTGATAGATCAATATTATGGAAACTTATTCCAAAAAATGTTTTTTTAACAATAGATGTTAATCCAGCAGAGTTATAATTACTTTGATGGAAGTTGAGGTAAATCTGAACCTAATTTAAATCTATAGAATCTTAATAAAAAAGCCAGTATTATAATTATTAAGATAATAGATATCCCAATCAAGAGTTTGTTGAGGCTCCAGAAAGAAAATTCAAGACTATTTATCTGCCCCTGATTTAAATCCCAAATTATTAGGTTTTTTGTAATTTCTAAATTTGAATTATTTTTATCGGTCAGGATAGTTTTATTAGGGTGAATAATTTTGAAACTGAGTTCTAAATTATCAATGTCTTTAATAGAATTTAGATCCAAATCTAACTTGTAAAAGTATTTTTTAAAAAAAATAAAGTTTTTTTGAGTAGTATTAATTTCTATATTTGTTGATTCTCCCGCTAACTTTCCAGCTGTATTTTGGGTGATTTTAAGGACTTGCTTTGTATCCTCTAAATTGAGATTTTTATGTTTCAAAGAAAAGGTTGATTCGTCTTGTTCAATTTCTGCGTCAGGAAAAATATCTTTCATCTTCTCTTCAAATTTTAATTGCCAAGGAAATTTCTTTATGTATTTACTCTCTATAACTAAATTATTAGTTATTGAATCAAGTTCACTAAGATCAAGGGTATCCTCAATTTTTACACAGCCACTTAAAAGTGGAATTAATAATAATAGTATTAAAAAAATGATCAGTGAAAAGCCTTTCTGAAAGGGTTTTGTTTCACCAGTTGGTGTCTCAGTTACATTAATAAATTTTTTTTTCTTCAATACCTCCTTTTTTTTGCGCAGCGAGTTAAGAGATTTTTTATTGAATGATGGGTCGCTTTCAAACTGTACGTTCCAATTTTCTGGCTTTTTAATGTCAGGAGAGTCTATAACTTCCATCAAATATTTTGCATTTTCTCTCGTCTTATTATCGTAAGATTTTAGAAGTTCTTTACAAAAACTTTTAGCCTCCTCCCTTTTATTGATACCACATAGAGCAGTAATTAAGATTGTTCTTAAATTTACTCCCTCTTTGCTTGATAAAGGAAATGATTCGATTATGGGCAAAAGAAATTCAATGCAATAATGATATTCACCTTTAGCTAAAGCAAGTTCGACTTTTTCTAAAACTTGCTCATAAGTTTTCATGTGTTAGGCGACTATCATTGTACCTATTCCGGAATTTGTAAAAATCTCAAGAAGTAATGAATGTTCTATTCTTCCATCAATTATGTGAGCTGCTTTGACTCCTTGGGCTAAAGCTCTTATACAGCATTCTGTCTTTGGAATCATCCCTTCAGTCACAATTTTTTTATCAATAAAATCCCTTGCCTCTTTGAGATTAGTTTTTTCAACAAGACTATTTTTGTTATCTTTTTCTTTTAAAATTCCTTGAGTATCAGTAAGAAGAATAAGTTTTTCTGCATTTATTGCAGCAGCAATTTCTCCAGCGACAAAATCTGCATTAATGTTATGAGAAATACCCTCCAAGGTTGATCCAATGCTTGAAATAATTGGGATGTATCCTTTAGAAATAAGAGGATCTAATATTTCAGGATTGATTTTTGTAACCTCTCCCACTAATCCATGGCTACCATCTCCAAGTTCTCTTGATTGAATTAAATTGCCATCAAGACCTGATATTCCCACGGCTAAGGATCCAGTTTTATTAATCCCTTTTACAATTTGTTTGTTAACTCTACCCATTAGAACCATCTCGACAATTTCCATTGTTTTTTGATCAGTAATTCTTAATCCATTTTCGAATTTAGGAGATATTTCTAATTTCTTTAACCAATTATTAATCTCTGGTCCACCTCCATGAATTACTATCGGACAAACCCCAACGGTTGATAAAAGTGCAATGTCTCTAAAAAAAGCATTTTTTAAATTATCATTTTCCATAACAGAACCACCATACTTGATAACAATTTTTCTACCTGAGAAACTTTGTATATATGGAAGTGCTTCGCTTAATATTGATACTCTTTGAGAATCATTCATTATTAAAATTCATTAAAACTTGATTGAATTGAGAAATTAGGTTTTTACAAATATATCCCTATATTCAATAAAAGAGAATAAAATCAAATTCTTTTTTATTATCGTCGATAATAAATTCTGATTCAAGACCTTTGACGAAAAACCTATTTAATCTTTCTTGTTTTTCAATCCATTTTTCTAGAGGGACAGCATTTAATTCGAAACGCATTCTGAGACCATTTTTTTCTTCCTTTGAAATTTCTTCTATTTCTTTTAATTGAGGGGGGTTATCCTCGTCCCACAAATTTAAAGATTCTAATGACGATTCAAGATGAGCTTTTATCCCATACCTCCATCTTGTTACATCCTTAACTAATGCTGTTAGTTCTTTTGGTCTATTAAATTTATTTGTCGCAAAATTTGTTTTGTCAAATAACTCTACAGGAGGTATTTCGGAAGTCTTTAAGCCTAAGCCAATTAGGAAGATAGGTACTCCATAAAAAAAAGTAGGTACACTTAAATTCACTGAGTCTGTAAAATAAGCAGTCATTCCAACAAAAGCTAATATACCCCCAGCGGTTACGATTAAGTTTCCAGGCGATAAGTATTTCTTCATTTTGATTTAGTAGAATGAGTTTTAAATGTGCTAACAAGTATTATGCAAGATCCTAATACTGCAAATCAAGGAGATTTAATTTTTAAACTTGATCAAGATAGAGCATGGCTACTAGAAAATCTTGATAAGGGTAAATGGCCAGAAATCAGAACCGAACTTGCCGCGCTTGAAAGAAAAATAAGCAAATTAATTATAAGTGTTCAAGAAAATAATGTTGATATTTGATTTAAAAAGGTATTTCGTCCACTTCAGGTACTAGAGGTGAACTATCCCAACTAGATTTTTTGGCGGTTTCTTTATTTTCAAATGAATCATTATTTTCTTTTTGATCAGACTTAATAACATCAATATTCGATATTTGATGAATTTTTGAAGCTGTTAGTTCTGGTTGTTTTTCTTTCGTTCCGTCTTTTCTGGTGACAGAATTCATCTTTAGACGTCCCTCAATAACAATATTTTGCCCCTCCTTTAGTTCATCTACCATTTTTTGGGCAATATTTCCCCATCCTATGATCTTGAGATCTCTGGTTGGATCTTCACTACGTAATCCTTTAAAATTAACAATCATTTCTGCAATTGGAGTTTGGCTTTCTTTGGTATACCTCATTTGGGGAGTACTATTAATGACTGCCTGAATTAAACAATGATTCATTACTTACTATTTAATTAAAGACATACTGATGCAGAATCAAGGAAATTGCTATAAAAATGTTTGGATCCTATCAGGAACTTCGGATGGACCTGTAATAGCTAATAGGCTTCTTGAACTTAATTATTCAGTCTTTGCAAGTGTTTTAACTTATAAAGCAGGGCAAGCTTATATTGAAAATCCAAAGTTACATATCATTACGGGGAAATTAAATAATAAATATCAAATAATTAATTTCATAAATAAAAATAAAATCACATGCGTTGTCGATGCTACTCATCCGTTTGCTGTAATAATTTCTAAAAATCTTAATAATGCATGTAAAGAAATTAGTACACCTCTTTTACTATTTGAGAGGAAATCTCTAATAAATAACACTAATAATTTTTTTTATATTGATCATTTAAAGGATATAAATAATGTTGATATAGAAAATAAGAATATTCTTCTTGCAATAGGATCAAGATTCCTTAACGATACTGCTAGTTATTATATGGATTGTAAAGCAAATGTATTTACAAGGGTACTTCCAACTTATGAGAGTATAACTAAAGCTTTTGGATCATGTATTAAGAATTCAAACATAGCGATACTTGAACCGAGTAAAAATAATAAAAGCATTTTAGAAAAAAAGCTTTGTGATTTTTGGGAGATAGATTATGTTCTATGCAGAGAATCTGGAAGTTATTCTCAGAAAAACTGGGAGAGTATAGTTTCTGGAAGTAAGATGAAGTTATTTTTAGTTAAAAGGCCGAAAGTTAAAAATGATTATTCTTACTCTTTTGATCAATATCACAATTTGATAAATCACATAATTAAAAAATATTGATGTTTAATTCATTATGGAAGTATTAGTTATGATCACAACTGAATCAAGTAAAGCGAATGCTTTGCGAATGGCTAAATTACTAATACAAAATAAACTTGCAGCTTGTGTTTCGATAAAGCAAATTTTTTCAATTTATAAGTGGGATGATGATATTGAAGAAAATAAAGAGTTTGAAATTACAATAAAAAGTAAACTAGAATTCAAAGATTATTTAATTAATTTCATAAATAAAAATTCCACATATGATGTCCCTCAAATTATTTACAAAAAATACCATGCTGAGATTAAATATTATGATTGGTTGAATAAGACTATTTGATTAAATTTATTTTATTAACTCTTTAAGATCAATATCTGATCTAGATCCTAATTGCGTTATTATTTGTCCCGCACAAATTGAAGCTATCTCTCCGCATTTTTTTAAGGAATAATTGTTTATTAATCCATGGATAAATCCTCCCGCATAGATATCTCCCGCTCCTGTAGTATCAATAATCTTGCCTTTCGTTATTGACTCAATTATTTCTACATTATTTTTGTTAACGATCAGAGAACCATTGCTTCCAAGAGTTACTATGACTAATTCACATAATGAAGATAGGTCTTCTTGGCAGCTTGCTAATTTATCATTTTTAAATAGACTTAACACCTCTGATTCATTACAAAAAACAATATCTACATATTCATAAATTAATTCCAAGAAACTCTCACGATGTCTATCTACACAAAATGAATCAGACAAAGAAAGGATTATTTTTGTATTAGATTGTTTTGCAATTTGGGCGGCTTTAATAAAAGCTTTTTTAGCTAATTCGCTGTCCCATAAATATCCTTCTAAATATAAGTATTTACTTTCCTTAAGTACAGTAAAATCAATGTTTTTTGGTTCAAACTCTACAGATGCTCCCAGGTAAGTGCACATAGTTCTTTGTGCATCAGGTGTAACCAAAATGATTGAATGAGCTGTTGGAGCACCTTCAATAGTTGGTGGAGTATTAAATATTGTTTTACTTTTTTTTATATCGTCAGAAAAGAAATTCCCAAATTGATCATTTTTTACTCTTCCTATAAACTGCACATGATTGCCTAATTCTGCTAAAGAAACAACGGTATTTGCTGAGGACCCACCTGAAATTTGTTTGATCACTTTGCAATTTTCTAACAATCTCTGAGATTCATCAGAATTAATTAGATTCATTGATCCTTTATTCAGATTATTTATCTCAAGAAACTCATCTTCAATATTTACAATAATATCTACTATGGCGTTTCCCAGGCCAATGAGATCAATTTTTTTATGTTCAAAATGTCTAAAGGATTCCTTCATTAATTTGGAATTAAATTACCTTAGCAGTGCTCTTTTAGGACCATGTATTGGGTCTTCAATTACTATAGTTTGATCTCTATTCGCCCCCAACGAGACAATAGCAATTGGAACCTCCATTAATTCAGCTAAAAATCTTAGATAATTCATAGCATTCTCTGGGAGATCAGATAGTTTTCTGCAATCTGCAGTTGAACATTGCCAACCTTTTAATTTTTTGAAAATCGGCTTACATTTTTTTAAGTCATCAGAATTTGTAGGAAAGTAGTCTATTTCCTCTCCATCGAGATCATATGCAATGCAAACTTGAATCTCATCTAATTCATCTAACACATCAAGTTTCGTAACGGCTAAACAATCAAGACCATTTACAGATACAGCATATTTACCAATAACTCCATCAAACCACCCACATCTTCTCCTTCTTCCAGTAGTGGTTCCAAATTCACTGCCTCTATCACAGAGTTGATCATTAATACTTCCTTGTAATTCAGTTGGGAATGGCCCTTCACCTACTCTTGTGGTATAAGCTTTTGCAACACCTATGACTCTATCAATTAAAGTTGGACCCACTCCAGCCCCAATACATGCCCCTCCTGATATGGGGTTTGATGAGGTGACAAAAGGATAAGTCCCATGATCTAAGTCAAGTAGAGTCCCTTGAGCACCTTCGAAAAGAATATTCTTCTTGTTTTTTGAGGCTGCATGGATAGTCCTCGTACAGTCAACAACATGCTTTGATAATCTTTCCCCATAGTCAAGATATTCTTCAATAATATCTTCTAATTTAAGTGGTTTAATGCCATAGATTTTTTCTAGTAGACCGTTTTTTTCTCTTAATGGAATTTCGATCACATCACTTAGCCTTTCCTTATTGAGCAAGTCTCTTATCCTGATGCCATTTCTTTGTGATTTATCCGCATAAGTTGGACCAATCCCACGACCTGTTGTCCCAATTTTGTTTGAACCTCTATCAGCCTCCATCGCTTCATCTAATATTCGGTGGTAGGGCATTGTTACATGTGATGTTGATGAAATTTTTAATCCTGAGATATCAATCCCATTATCAATTAACATGTCAATTTCTTTAAGCAAGATTTTTGGATCTACAACAGTTCCCGAACCAATTAAACAAGAAGTATTTTTATAAAGTATCCCTGATGGAATTAGATGTAATTTTAAGACTTTATCATCTACGACTATAGTATGACCTGCATTTACTCCCCCTTGATAGCGAACGACAACATCTGCCGAACGACTTAGTAAATCCGTTATTTTACCTTTTCCTTCGTCACCCCATTGGGCTCCGATTACAACAACATTGGCCAATTTTAGAAGAGCATTATTTTTGTGAGAATATATAATATATTCAAAAATCTTGGTTTACTTTTAAAAAGTAAATGAATTGTATCAACTTTCTCTTAGAACCATTTTTTCAGCAAGAGAAAATTCTTTGGTTAAACGCTCTTTAAGTTTATCTGGTAAAGGTCTACTTGCAAAGTTTTTGTAATGCCCTGCCATGGCATTTAATGCTGTTTGCATTGTGGTAAATGATTGTGTTTTATTCACCATCCCTCTATTTCTATATCTTGAAATATAGTCAGTTATGAGTGTAAGAGCCTCACTTCTTACTTCATCTTTATTTGGAGAATCTTTTGGAGTATCAACAGCTGTTTGTAACGTTTTAACAACTGAAATTGTATCCTTTGTATAGTCACCTGTCATAGCGGTTTTTGCCGCTATGGAAGGGGCACTAAATAGTGTAAAAGAAACAATTAAGGATATTGCAAAAGATATAGCTTTGATAAGATACTTAAAAAATAATTTTGATGTCCATTTCAGTAACATAACTTAGCTCCCAAAAAAAAATAAGCCTCAAGACTTTTTATTGTACATTATTTCAGATTCGGAAATAAATGTTTCTAACAATTTATCAGTACTAATTTTAAGCCTAGTATTATTTGTTCTGCATAAAAGTTCTACTTCTTTATTAATAGAATCTCTGCCAATAATTATCTGAAAAGGAATACCAATTAATTCTGCATCTTTAAATTTGACTCCAGCTCTATCATTTCTATCATCAAGAAGGACATCAATTTTATTAATTAAAAAGTTGTTATAGATTTGCTGAGTAAGATCACTTTGAATAGGATCTTTTAGGTTTGTTGGGATAATAATAACTTCAAAAGGAGAAATCTGGATAGGCCAACAAATTCCTTTTTGATCATGATTCTGTTCTATAGCCGCTTGAGCTATTCTTGTCACTCCTATTCCGTAACAACCCATCCATAAATTTTTTAACTGACCGTCCTTATCAGAGAACTTTGCATTTAATTTTTCACTATATTTCTGACCTAGTTGGAAAATATGTCCAATCTCGATACCTTTTTTTTCTTTAAGTTCTTCATCATCATAAATACTTACTTTATCTCCTTTTTTGGCATTCCTGATATCCTCAATTAGATAGTCTTTCGAATTAAAAGAAAATTCTTGAAAAACTTTATGGAAATTAACTTTATTCCCACCACTGATAAACTTTGAAAGGTCACTTGCAGAATGGTCAATTATTCTTGTCCATTTTTTTTCCCAATTAGAACTAGCTTTAATAGTTTTATTATCTAAATCTGGCCCGATAAAACCTAAGGGTAAATCAACTAGATTTTTTTCGATAGTATTTTTGTCTTCAATCTTTTTAAGATTAAGTAGATTGAAGTGTTGAAGTTTATTGATTAAGTTAAAAAGCTTTACTTCATTAATGTGTTGATCGCCTCTTATGCATGCAAGAATTGGGACTTCAAATTTACCTTCGAACTGTGCAAGGAATATTACTACTTTAATAATCTGACTTGGGTCTAAATTATTATTATTGCAAACTTCTAGGATAGTTTTTTGATGAGGCGTTTCCAACCAGTCTGCAACATTATCTTTTAGTGGAATAGGTTGAGAGGGTAGAGAAACAGCTTTTTCGATATTGGCAGCATAAGACCCGCTTTGAGTGAACAAAATGGAATCTTCCCCAGTATCAGCAGTGACCATAAATTCTTTAGATGAAGCACCGCCAATTGCTCCACTATCAGCTTCAACCCCTACTGTCTGCAGTCCACAAGATTTAAAAATATTTTCATAAGCATTGCCCACTTTTTCATAGAAAGAAGCTAGATCGTTTTCTGAAGAATGAAAAGAATAACCATCTTTCATTATGAATTCTCTACTTCTCATCAATCCAAACCTTGGCCTTATTTCATCTCTAAATTTTGTCTGAATTTGGTAAAAACATTGAGGTAATTGCTTATAGGAGTTGATGGTCTCTGATGCAATACTCGTGATAACCTCTTCGTGAGTTGGCGCTAAACCAAATTCTTTACCTTGTCTATCTTTGAGATTAAACATTATTCCTTCACCTGCGGTATATCCTTCCCACCGTTCACTTTTTTTCCATAAATCTGCAGGATGAAGTTGGGGTAATAGTAATTTTGTACAACCAATACTATTAAGTTCTCTCTCTATTATTAGGGATATTTTTTCAATAACTCTAAGCATTAGTGGCATGTATGCATAAATACCGCTATTAACTCTGCGAATATACCCAGCTTTTAAGAGTAATTGATGTGAAATAATCTCAGCTTCAGAAGGTGTGTCACGAAGTGTCCCCAGAGGAAATGAGGTGGTCACGCGCATACAGAAAAATCCTTAGATAATATTTAATATTATCAATTAAGATGAAAAAATAATTTAAAGTGTCTTGAGTCCCTCAACGCGGCTAGTCTAAGAATGTTCTTTCTGCTAACTTCTTCAGTAATGAAGTTCAAACTCTTTAAAAAGTTCATTACTACTTAATCATTTTCTTAAGTTTATGGAAAATATAGATTCCAGTATTTCTAGTGAAGAGGAATTAGTAGGTATTGATGAAGTTCAAAAATTCCTAAATAGATCGAGAGCTTCTGTCTATAGATATACAAATACAGATTTAAGAAATCTAAACCCTAGTTTTAATCCAAGAAAATTAAATCCCGAATTTCGGACTGATCAAAAAGATCCTTTAAAATTCCATCCTAATGAAATAGCAAGATTTGCAAAAGATATTTTAAGAATAAAGGAAGTTACTGTAGAGGTCTTTAATACACCTTCTTCCGCTGCTCAAAATATATTGGCTCAAATATTAGACGAACTAAAATCTATTAGGTCTTTGCTAGAAAAAGAGTAATTAAAAAGTCACCAATGAATGTTTTGATTTATTGACATTTTGAATGTAGGATAATGATGTTTAATTATCTCCTTAATCTTTACCAATTAAGAGTTCTTGAGTTACACGAAATCAAAGCAGTTTATTCAAAGTAAATCAAGCGAAGAATCTTCTCATGGTTCTGCCCGAAATGATTTTGAAAGAGATGATGATGACCCCTTAAGTATAAGGAGTTTATCAATAACATCTTTAGGTATTATTTTTGCCTTTTTGACAATTTTTTTACCTTCAATAAGCATCTTAATTGGTAGACCTTTATCTAAAGGAAACGAGATAATTCATAATCACGATTTTAAAAAAGATGGACCTTAGTTCAATACCTCCATCTCCAATGAAGGGAATAGTGAATATTGTTGTTGAAATACCTGCAGGGAGTAGGAATAAATATGAATATTGCTCTGATGCAGGAATAATGGCCCTAGACAGAGTATTACATTCTTCAGTGAGGTACCCTTTTGATTATGGTTTTATCCCAAATACCCTTGCTGAAGATGGAGCTCCCCTCGATGCAATGGTGATAATGGACGAACCTACTTTTGCGGGTTGTCTAATAAAAGCTAGACCTATTGGAGTATTGGATATGCACGATTGTGGTGCGTATGATGGAAAACTTTTATGTGTCCCTATGGCTAATCCTAGGCAGGCTAACATAGTTAGTATTAATCAAATTGCTTCAAATCAGCTTGAGGATGTTGCAGAATTTTTTAGAACAAGTAAAGGACTCGATGGAAGAACAGTTCAAATTGATGGTTGGAGGGATTTTGATGTAGTTGAAAATTTATTGAAAAGTTGTATGCCTCTAAAAAAGAAAAACTTTAAAGTACTTAAGAAATCAAATATTAGTAAATTAAATTGAAAAAAATAATTTTTTATAGCTATTTAAAATGCTCTACATGCCGAAAAGCTGCAAAGTGGCTTGAAAGCAAAGATTTTGAATTTCAGTTAATTGATATTGTAAAAGAACCTCCACTTGTTAATTTTTTAAATCTAGCCTTAGAACAATACTCTGATGATAATAAAAGGATTTTTAATACAAGAGGTAAAGCTTTTAAAACTCTTGATCTTGATATTGATCGTTTGTCAAAGAAAGAAATTATTCAACTTCTTTTAAGTGATGGCAAATTAATAAAAAGACCATTTTTGATTTACGAAGGAAAAAAAGTAATATTAGGTTTTAACGAAATTGAATATGCAAAACAATTTATATAATTTTAAAAAAATCAAGACTTGATTAATCCTATGGCTAGTTCCATAAAAAGTTTTTTAAAAGAATGGGGTCTACTAATTCTTTTAACTTTTTTTGTTTCTTCTTGTAGATCATTTTTTGCAGAACCACGTTATATCCCTTCTGGTTCAATGCTCCCAGAATTACAAATAAATGATAGGTTAATTATTGAAAAATTTTCGCTAAGAAACTCTTTACCAAAAAGAGGAGATATTGTTGTTTTTAACTCACCTTACTCGTTTGACAAAAAATTAATTTCATCAAGATCTAAGCCTTTACCAAAAAAAAGATATTGTTTTTTTATGAGTTTTCCTCCAATGTCGTTTATTCCTGGTTTGAGGGATCAAGCTTGCGATGCTTATATTAAAAGAGTGGTGGCCCTTCCAGGAGAAATTGTAAGTGTAAACTCTAATGGTGAATTAATAATAAATAATAAATTAATTCCTGAACCCTATGTCTCTTATAAGTGCTCATTATCCCTATTTAAAAATTGTGGTAAATTTGAAAACATAAAAGTGCCAGAAAATCATTTTTTAGTTTTAGGTGATAATAGGGCAAATAGCTGGGATGGAAGATATTGGCCTGGAAGTAAATTTCTTCATAAAAAAGAGATAATTGGTAAAGCATATTTCAGATTTTGGCCTCTTAGTCAAGTTGGCTTTTTCAGTAAATGAAGTCTTTTCCCTGACTCTGACTTTATCAAAATAAATTTTTAAAGCGGCTAAATTTAAAGTGCTCCTGAAGCAGTTGAATCAAGTATTCCCCCTAGGTGTGTTGTAATGTTAAGAGCGCTAATCACAGGGGGCTTATTAGGATCATTAAAAAGATCAATTATAGTTATGCCGCCATTACCTTGTTTTATCATCCAAATATTTGAATAATTAATCCCAAGAATATTACAAATTAGAGTTTTATTTACTGCATCATGAGCAACCATGAGGGTTTGATCATTATCCTTTTGAGATAAACAAATTTTGTCAAAAGCTTCTACTGACCTTTCTGATACATCTTTTATACATTCACCTTCGGGCATTATTACTTCTTCAGGTTTATCATGCCAATTTTTTAGTAAAGCAGGCCACTCTTCTCTAATTTCTGCTTGCAATTTACCCTCCCATAATCCGTGACTGATTTCTACGAGTGAATCTATTTTCTCAATTTTTAAATCTTTGTTATTTTGAAGGATTATTTGTGCAGTCTCATAAGGCCTATGCATTGAACTTGAAAATGCCTTATTGAAAGAAATATTTCTCAAATATTCAAAAGTCTTTCTAGCTTGATCTTTTCCGTTTTCATTTAAAGGGATATCAATTTGGCCTTGAAATCTACCTTCTTTGTTCCAGTTAGTTTCACCATGCCTTATTAGAAATATTCTAGAATCTCCAATTTTATTTGGAATATTTTTATTAAGATGGGAAGTCTGATTTAAGCATTCAATTTGAGTCTTAAAAGAGTTATCTTTCTTAGAAATATTGAGTATCGAGAAAGAAGCATTTTCTAATCTTATTTTTCTAAAACCTTGCTTAGGCTTTCCTAATAACAAGAGTATTAAACATCTGAGAATTGCATTATGTCCAACAACTAAAATATTTATATCATCTTTGTCTTGATAAATTTTTAAAATATCTTCTACAAAATTTGTTGCTTGAAAAAACAACTCTTGAATTGGTTTATAAGTTTTATTGTCATTTCTTTTTAAAATAAGATTTTCTGGATCATTTTTCCAAATAGAGTAAATTTCTGGAAATTTCTTTTTTATTTCATCAATTTTTAGACCAGACCATTCATTAAGATCTACCTCTAGTAAATTATCGTCGAATACAATATTTTTTTCTTTATTGAAGGCCTTTTTAATTGTTTTTGCAGTCTCTGCCGCTCTCACAAGTGGGGAGGAATAGATTTTATCGAAGTTTATTTTTGATAATGCTTTTCCTGCTTTTCGGGCTTGTTCGTATCCTTCATCGGTTAATAATGAATCGTCTGTTCTTCCTTGAATTAATCCTTTTGCATTGAAACTGCTTAGTCCGTGCCTAACTAAAACTAATCTTATAGCCATTATATAAATTTTGAAAATTAAGATAATTTAATCATCTCATGACGTGATTAAAATAGATACATAAATATAAGGAAATTCAATGATAACTAACTATAGTTTTCAAGAATATAATAAGTTATGATTAAAAATAGTTCTAAGTCAAAACTCACTTTAGCTTTTATCTCTATTGTCATAACTTTTTTTGTATGGCAACAAGGCTTAAGAGACAGTTTAAATAGACCATCCGTTTCATTTGATATTAGTCAAAAAGAGCAAGAAATTGCTGAATTATCTGTCCAATCAATACCTGTAAATCTTAAAAATTTTTTTATCATTAATGATCCTGTTGATCAAATAAATAAATCACTATCTGATGTACCATTTGAAGCGCTAACAGAAAGAAATAAATTAATTCGAATAATTACTTCAAAATCAAATGATTCTTTAATTTATAAAAATATATCCAAAGATTTTAAAGATAAAAACTTTAAATTTCTGATTGATGAGATAGAAAAAAAATCTAACAATAATGCATATAAAGCAAATTCTGATAAATTTGATTTATTTAAAGGTGATAGATTTTTATATCACCTTTTAAGCAGGAAATTTGATTTTGATGATAGTGCATTAATAACAAAATCATTTTCAAGAAAAATGTTTTTTAAAATATTAGCCATAAGACTAATTCCATTGTTAACAATACTTATTGGCTCTATTCTGGCTTTAAAAATATTATGGAAAACCATATCCTTGAAAAAGTTTGGTTGGAAAGAAATTAAATCCTTAGATTTAGAATTAATAGATATGGTTTTATTAATTGCAGGTGGATTTGTTGTTTTAGGAGAAGTTGTATCACCTTTATTTTCTGTCAGTTTGGTTGAACTTTTTTCTAAAAATATCTCTAATGAATTGTCTCAATCTTTAAAAATTTTCTTTGGATATCTTTTTATGGCTATTCCACCATTATGGATAGTTTTTTATCAAATTAAATCCTTGAATGGTGAATTTACCTTTAAAAAGGATTATTTACAGTTCAATTTCTTACCAATAAAATATGCAATTATTCATGGAATTAAAGGTTGGTTAACAATTGTTCCTTTTGTTTTATTGATCTCTCTAATTATGAATAGTCTGATCGATAATCAGAATGGTAGTAACCCCTTGCTGGAAATTGTTCTTAATAATAATAATTACTTATCATTTTTTCTATTATTTGTAACAACAACTCTATTAGCTCCTTTATTTGAAGAGATTATATTTCGCGGTATTTTACTGCCAACTCTTTCAAGAGATTTTGGAGTAATTTCGGGCATCATATTTTCAGCTTTTATCTTTGCATTAGCCCATTTAAGTTTGGGTGAAATGCCGCCATTATTTGTTCTAGGGATTGGATTAGCAATTACAAGAATTGCTTCAGGGAGTTTGTTTTCCTCAGTGATTATGCATTCTTTTTGGAATGGATTGACTTTTTTAAATTTGTTCCTATTGAGGACATAAAGAATTTAATTTTTACTTGCAAATCAAGCAAAAAGATGTTTATTTAATTAATAATACTTCTTTTATTTAAAAAATAAATCATAGATGAAACCTTATGGGAATCAACTTAATTTAAAAAAAAAAGTTTCATATGAAAGTAAAAAAAACTCTGAAAAAATATCTATAATTAATGTCAAATTAATACATCAAATTTTCGACACAATTAATATCTCTCTTTTGGTATTAATTTTCACCTTGTTTTTCTTGTCTTTTAATAGTCAAAGAAAATGGTCAAATACATATAAAAACTTATCTAAAACAAGAGCTATCAATAATAATCTTATTGATTATATTTCCAAAATTGAGGAATTTTATATTAGTAAACTTGAGTCTATTAATACTTATACAAAAACTAAACCTAAAGATTTAATCTATTTAGATAAATTTCCAGAAAAAAAAGAAAGTTTATTTAAGAAAAATTTAAGTAGTTTCATTGAAGGTTTTCTAGATAGCAAATATCAAAGGGGATATTGATGAAAAAATACAAAAAAATTGTTCGTCTAACACCACTGGATCAAAGAAGATTTAAATTTCTCTATATTTTTAGTTTACTACTAATATTTTGTTTGTTTGGTAGGTTAGTTAAATTGCAAGTCTTTAACGCATCTGATTTGCAAAGGAAAGCTAGATTAATACAGTCTTCTAAAATTATCTCCTTAAAAAAAAGGAGATCAATTGTTGATAGAAATAATAGACTAATTGCTTACGATAAGCCTCTCTACAAATTATGGGCCCATCCACAATATTTTAATTTTCCTGGTGATTCAATTAAAAAAGTTCGCAGTATTGAAGAAGTTGCAAAAAAATTGTCATCTATCTTGGATATTAATGCTGAAATACTCGTTGAGAAATTTAATAATAAAATGATTGGTATCAAGCTTTTGGATAAGATTTCTGAAGAAAAGGCAGAAAAGATTAAGAACCTTCAAATAAGCGGACTTGATTTGTTTAAATATTCGCAGAGATATTATCCTCAAGGAGAGCTTTACTCTAATCTTGTAGGTTTTGTTAATGATGAGAATAAAGGTTCAGCAGGTTTAGAGCTTCATTTAGATAATCAAATTAAAGTTTTTAATAAAAGTAATTTTATAAAAAGAGGAGGAGATGGAACTCCTCTACCGGATAATTCGGCCCCAGGTGATTTTATTTATGATTACAAAAGTTTAGGACTAACTATAGACTCAAAATTACAGAAAGCATCATTCAATGCTTTATCAAAGCAAGTAAGCGAATGGAAAGCAAAGAAGGGGTTTGCCATAGTTATGGATGTTAATAATGGTAGGATCCTCTCCTTGGTTACAGTCCCGTCATATGATCCAAATAAATTTTGGCAGTATGATTCTGAACTCTTCAGGGGTTGGTATTCTCAAGATTTATTTGAGCCTGGTTCAACTTTTAAACCTATTAATCTTGCCTTAGCGTTAGAAGAAAAAGTAATCGAGAAAGATGGATTAGTTGAAGATATTGGAAATATTAAGGTTGGAGGATGGACGCTTTGGAATTGGAATAAAAAAGGTAATGGATACATTGACTATCCAAAAGTATTGCAGGTTTCAAGTAATGTTGGGATGGTAAAAATAATGCAAAATTTAGACCCCACAATTTATTGGAATTGGCTGCAAAATTTAGGAATAAATAAAAATTTAGAGACTGACTTATTTGAATCAACTGCTGGCCAACTAAAGAGAAAAGATTTATTTGTAAATCAATCAATTGAACCTGCTGTAACTTCTTTTGGTAAAGGCTTCTCAATCTCGCCACTTAAATTGGTTCAACTTCATGCGGCTTTAGCAAATGGGGGTTTTGAAGTAACTCCACATGTAACCTCAACTTTCAAAGAAAAAGTTAATAAAAATCCAAAGAAACAATTTTTTTCACCGGATGTCTCAAAAATTGTTCTTGAATGGATGGAGAGTGTAGTTGATAAAGGTAGTGGATCTGGAGCAAAAATCGAGGGTTATCGGATAGCTGGGAAAACGGGTACTTCTCAAAAAGCCATAAATGGTTCGTACACAAGTAAAAAAGTTTGTAGTTTTATCGCAACCTTACCAGTTAATGATCCAAAATTTGCTGTCCTTGTGGTTGTTGATGAGCCTTCTAAATCATATGCATATGGTTCAACTGTTGCAGTACCTGTAGCGAAAGAAATTATCGAGAGTTTGATAGTAATTGAAAAAATACCTCCTAATATTAAAGATCACGGAATGATTGTTAAAAAACCCTAAAATTTTCCATTTTTATAAATATTTGGTTCATTATCTGATGATTTCATAAGGAATAAAAGCTAGTTTATGTATATATATGATTATCTAGATATGAAATCAATCTTAGAACAATTGTCCTCAATGACTGTTGTTGTCGCTGACACTGGAGATTTAGATTCGATAAAAAAATTTCAACCAAGGGACGCCACCACAAATCCATCTCTAATACTTGCTGCTGCTAAGAACCCTGATTATGTGAAGTTAATTGATAAAGCTTTAGAAAGTTCACAAAAGGCATTGTCTCAAGGATTCTCAGAAATTGAATTAATTAAAGAAACTGTTGACCAAGTTTCAGTATTTTTTGGAAAAGAAATTTTGAAAATTATTTCAGGGCGTGTATCTACAGAAGTTGATGCAAGACTGAGCTTTGACACTAAAGCTACAGTAGAAAAAGCAAGAAAATTGATCAATCTTTATAAAAATTTTGGAATTGAGAAGGAAAGAATTTTAATTAAGATTGCCGCAACATGGGAGGGAATTAAGGCAGCTGAAATTTTGGAAAAAGAGGGTATTAAGTGCAACTTAACTTTACTTTTTAACTTCTGCCAAGCTGTAACTTGTGCCAATGCAAAGATAACTCTAATTTCTCCCTTCGTTGGCCGTATATTAGATTGGCATAAAGCAAAAACTGGTAAAACTAGTTTTGTTGGCGCTGAAGACCCTGGTGTTATTTCGGTTACACAAATATACAATTACTTCAAAGAAAAGGGATTCAAGACAGAAGTAATGGGAGCGAGTTTTAGAAATCTTGATGAAATAAAAGAATTAGCAGGTTGCGATCTTTTAACAATCGCCCCAAAATTTCTTGAGGAACTTAAAAAAGAAAAAGGAGAGTTAGTTAGGAAATTAGATGAAAGTACTCAAATAAATAATTCTATTGATTACGAATTTGAAGAAAAAGATTTCAGATTAAGTATGTTAGAAGATCAAATGGCAAGTGAAAAGCTTAGTGAAGGTATCACTGGATTCAGTAAGGCTATAGAAGAATTAGAAGAGTTGCTACTAAAGAGATATTCAGAGATTAAAAATCATAAATTGATTTCTGCTAACTAAATTTAAGTTCGAATTGAAAAAGAATTAAGCCCCCCTTTTTGTTAAAAGTCTTCTGATAACTCTTTTTGCAATATCTTCATAACTCATTTCTCCTGATAATATTTGAGCAATACGTTTAGGCGCTGTTTTCCTTTTGACGCCTAATTGATATCCAGTTCTGGGAAATCTATAAAATACTTGGGCTATTCTCCTCCCCCAAGCCATTGATTTCCCCCAAATATTGTTAATTTTCTTCGTATAAAGATTAAAATCATCTACTTTCCCTGATAGGAACTGATCTATGTATTCTGCAGCATAAAAACTGCTAATTAAAGATGGTCTAATTCCTTCAGCTAAAAATGGATCACATAGAGATGCTGCATCTCCAACCGCTAAAACTTTGTCACTATTAATTGAGTGGAAGCCATTCCATATTCTCAGTTTCTTACTAATTATTTCATTAGGAAAATCATCAAAACCGAAGCTTCTGATAACTTGTTTATTTATAGCCTGATTTTCTAAGAGACCATTATTTATAAAAGTACCTAAACCAATATTTAAGCTTTCTCTTAGGGGGAATGCCCATGCAAAACCATATTTTATAAATCCAAACTCAAATCTAACTGCATCTCTAGGTATTTCACCTAAACCTTTCAATCTTAATGAGATTGTGTTGGCAAATTTCGGCTTTCTTGGCCCTAAATTGAAATAACTCGCCCATTTAGATTGGGAGCCGTCTGCAATTACAAGAAATTCTGAAATATATTTTATTTTGTTATTGCAAGTAATTTCCCATTTATCATTTTTTTTGATGATTTTTTCTATCAATAATGGTCTCATTATCTGAGCTCCATTACTCAAGGATTCATGAAGTAATAATTGATCTAGTTTTTCTCTTTTAACAATCCAAAATGGGGATTCACCAGCCAGATCAGCAGTTACATTATCTGCAGCCTTCCATCTGAATTCAACATTTTTAATTTTTGATTCTATGCAATCTTCTATATTTAAAGGAAGAAATCTTTGCATTGAAGATGCCATTCCACCTGCACAAGGTTTGTAATCTTGAGATTTTTCTTTTTCAATAATTAAAACTGAATATCCTTTCTTTGATAGGTTAAGAGCAGTGGAAGATCCTGATAGACCTCCACCAATTATTACAACGTCAAATTCTGTCAAACTTTTAGAATTTCCTTCTCTTTCTCAGACAATTTAGTTTCTATTAAAGCGATAAATTTATCAGTAATTTTCTGAATTTCAGATTGATTATCTCTCGATTCATCAATTGAAATAAGGCCATCTTTTTCGTCTTTTTTTTCTTTATCAACAGCATCTCTTCTGATATTTCTCAAGGCTACTTTTCCTTCCTCAGCATATTTAGAGGCTAATTTGCAAAATTCTTTTCTTCTTTCTTCTGTTAAAGGAGGAACATTTATTCTTATTACTTTTCCATCATTATTTGGAGTAATACCTAAATCACTCATCGAAATAGCTTTCTCTATCGCTTGTAAACATGAAATATCGAAAGGTTGTATTGAGATTGTTTGTGAATCAACAGTGCTTATAGTGGCAAGCGATTTGATTGGTGTTTCTGCTCCGTAGTACTCAACACTTACTCTGTCTAACAAGGAAGCATTAGCTCTACCTGTCCTAATTGTATTAAAGTTTCTTTGTGTGGCTTCAATACTTTTATTCATATTTTCTTGAATTTCTTTTTCTTTCATAATTAAAAAATTAAATGATCTTTAACTAATTAAAGAGCCTATTGGCTCACCAGCAACAGCTTTAGAAATGTTCCCTTTTTTGAATATATCAAAAACCATAATTGGGATATTATTATCTTTGCAAAGTGCAATCGCAGTACTGTCCATTACTGCAATTTCATCACTAAGAACTTGTTGATAACTGAGAGAGGAATATTTTTTTGCATCTTTAAATTGATTTGGATCACGATCGTATACTCCATCAACCTTAGTAGCCTTCATAACAACTTCAGCGTTTATCTCTGCTGCCCTCAAAGCTGCTGTAGTATCAGTTGTAAAAAATGGATTTCCGCATCCACCTCCGAAAACTACAACTCTACCTTTTTCTAGGTGCCTCATGGCTCTTCTTCTGATGTAGGGCTCGGCAATTTCCTGCATTTCGATTGCTGTTTGCACTCTGGTTGCAACTCCTACTCTTTCAAGACCATCTTGAAGTGAAATTGCGTTCATTACTGTTGCTAGCATCCCTACATAATCAGCAGTTGCGCGATCCATTCCGTCTGCAGATCCTTTAAGCCCCCTAAAAATGTTTCCACCACCAACAACTATTGCAAGTTGTACATTATTTTCTACTACTTTTGAAACATCCTCTGCAATTGATTGAACTATAGCAGGATCAATACCATAAGGTTTTTCACCCATTAGTGCTTCACCACTAAGTTTTAAGAGAACTCTTTTGTAAGTCATTCAATAATTGTACTTTTAAGACCTTAGCAAGTAAATGTGCCAAATTTATTTTTTGTTCAGATATTGCTTTCGTCTTTAAACATTTCTAAACCTGCCTAAATAAAATTCAAATAAAACTTACTTCAACTAAAATTCAACGCACTTTTGTGCTTTTATTCCTTGCTCTTTGAAAGGATGTCTTATTAGTTTCATTTCTGTAACTAGATCAGCGTAATTTATGATTAAATCAGATGCTCCCCTTCCAGTTAAAACAATATGATTTTTTCTATTATTTAAGCTTTTTAAAAAAATGATTATTTCTTCGGGTGCAAGATAACCAAGTTTTGTCGCAATATTAATTTCATCAAGAATAATAAGTTTATAAGATTCGTTTTGTATGTATTTTTTAGCTAGTTGCCACGCCTCTTGAACTAATTTTTCATCTCTTATTCTGTCTTGTGTTTCCCAAGTAAATCCCTCTCCTAACGAATGCCAAGATATGTTTGAAGATAAGTTTTTAAGTGCTTTTTCCTCTCCAGTGGTCCAGCCTCCTTTGATAAATTGAATTATTGCTACTTTATAGCCATGCCCTATCGTCCTTAAAGCCATACCTAAAGATGCAGTTGTCTTGCCCTTGCCATTTCCTGTGAAAACAATCAATAATCCTTTTTTTGTTTTTCTAATTTGCAGTCTTTCGGCTTGAATATCTTTTCTTTGCTGCATTCTTTTTTTATATGAGCCTTCATCAATATCCGGTGATAATTTACCTCCCATTCCAAGTTTATTTGCTTGATTATCGAGGTTAAATATTTTCTCGGAAGATGAAGGTTTTTCTTGCATATGACCCTATTTTTATTTAATTATTATAAATCTTTAAATATTTTTAACTCTTTTAACTTTTAGAAGTGCATTATTTACTGCCTGTTGTTGGTCTCTTTTAGTAATCCAGTGGTGATAAGTTTGAGTGTGTAAACTAACCGAATGTCCCATCATTCTGGCAGCCACAGTATCAGGTAAATCATAAAAAATTGTTCTTACTGCCCAAGCATGCCTTAGATCATAAGGTTTTATTTGTAAAGAGTAACGCTTAAACTGGTCTGTAATTTTTTTTCCAATATTCTGTAAGGTTGTAATTTTAAGGTCTCTATTAATATTTGGTAGAAGTTCTGGATTCTCACCAAGTTTTGATAATTCGAACTTTTCCACCCATTCAGGATGAAATGGCCAAACTTGATGTTCCCCAGTTTTAGTCGTAGGTAAAACTCTAATAATTTTGTCCCCAAAATTAGTAAGAGAACTTAAATCACAAAAAAATACTTCATGATTCCTTAATCCATATGTAGCCATCAGACCAAAAACAAATTTCCAAGACTTGTTTGGTATCGTCTCCCATAGTTTCTCTATTAATTCGTCTTTAGGTAGATCCCTAAATCCTGCTTTGTTCAGACCATATCCTCTAGAATTTAATTTCCAATCTTCTGGTAGTTTAATTTCCAAAAACTTAGCCAAAACACTTAAAGAAGTAGCGCATTGTTTCCTACTTCTGGTACCTTCCTTATAACTTTCAAGTGTTTTTTGAAATATTTTTTCTAAAGCTGCATTCTCATAGTCATTGTAAATATTTAAGATTCTTTTCATATATGGTTTGTAAGAACTTCTCCAGGTAGTTTTTCTAGTGCTGGTTCGAAAATCACTTTTATTTTCTTTAAAAAAAAATTCCTCAAATTGATTTAATCTTTTTGGAAATTCAAAACCATCTTTTATTTCCTTTTTATAAGGTTTGCCTATCCAATTAATCCAATTAAATTGATTCAATTCCAATTGCAAATTGATTAATTGTAATTTTTTTTTAGCTTCCTCTAATCCAGAAATATCAGCCTTTAAGCCAAGAGATATTCTTTGAATTTTATAGTTATTGTTATCCTCTTTGGAGGGTAGTGAACCACGAATATTTAATTTCTCCCCCCTTTTCTCAATTTTAAGCTTGCTACCTTGAGTAGCAAATTTATCATTGACATTATTAATTTCCTGAATTACGTTCATTTACTTATATAATTGACCATATAATGACGTTTTTAATGTTGGTTTTCAATCTCCATAAGTTTTAATGGATAAAATAGGCGTCTTACTAATGAATTTAGGAGGGCCTGAACGCATTACTGATGTCGGCCCATTCTTATACAATCTTTTTTCTGATCCAGAAATTATCAGGACACCTTTTCCTGTTTTTCAAAAGCCCCTAGCTTGGTTAATTAGCACGCTTAGGAGTACAACTTCACAACAGGCCTACCTTTCCATAGGTGGAGGTTCACCTATCAGAAGGATAACTGAACAACAAGCAAGAGAATTACAATCTAAATTAAGAGACAAGGGGTTTAATGCCACTACCTACATCGCTATGAGGTATTGGCACCCTTTTACCGAATCAGCAATTGCTGATATGAAAGCAGACCGCGTAGATCAAGTTGTTGTACTACCTTTGTACCCGCATTTTTCGATAAGTACTAGTGGTTCGAGCTTTAGAGAATTAAAAAAATTGCGAGATTCTGATGATGAATTTAAGAAAGTTCCAATGAGATGTGTAAGGAGTTGGTTTAGTCAATCAGGTTATTTACAGTCAATGGTCGAATTAATTTCTGAACAGATTTCACTTTGTGAATCACCTTCAAAAGCCCATATATTTTTCACTGCTCATGGAGTTCCTAAGAGTTACGTAGAGGAAGCTGGAGACCCTTACAAGCAACAAATTGAAGATTGTTCTTTATTGATTATAAATGAACTGGAAAAATGTTTAGGTCATAGTAACCCTCATACACTTTCTTATCAAAGTAGAGTTGGTCCTGTTGAATGGTTAAAGCCTTATACAGAAGAAGTGTTAGCTGATCTTGGAAGGTCAAATGTTAATGATCTTATTGTGGTCCCAATAAGTTTCGTTGGAGAGCATATCGAAACATTGCAAGAAATTGATATTGAATATAAAGAAATTGCTGAAAAGGCTGGTATTAAAAACTTTCGGAGAGTTAAAGCTCTAAATACTCATCCCACTTTTATTGAAGGTCTTAGTGATCTAGTGATTTCCTGCTTGGAAGGGCCTTTAGTTAATATCGAGGAGGCTTCTAAGTTGCCTGAAAAAGTTAAACTTTATCCTCAGGAGAAGTGGCAATGGGGTTGGAATAATAGTTCAGAGGTGTGGAACGGAAGGGTTGCAATGATTATTTTTCTTGTGCTTTTTATTGAACTTATTTCAGGCTCTGGACCTCTACATAAACTAGGTATCTTATAAAGAAAAATTGATTTTTATTCGAAAATTTTTAAATTTTTTAAAAGGTTTTTTTTGAATACATTTCTGACATTACATTTCTAAATGAGGCAAAAGTATTTAATTGAGTTTAATATTTATAGTAAATATTGATTTTCTTTAGTGACCCTTACTTCGAGATCCTTTTCAAAGGGTAGTTCAAAACATGAAAATCCAGTTTGGATAACTGGTGCAGATGCACTAATGGATTCTTTAAAAATTCATGGAGTAAAAGTCATATTTGGATATCCCGGGGGAGCCATACTACCAATATATGATGCTGTTCATAAAGCAGAACAAGATGGTTGGTTAAAGCACTATATGGTTAGGCATGAACAAGGTGGTTCACATGCGGCTGATGGATATGCAAGATCTACTGGTGAAGTAGGAGTATGTTTTGGAACCTCAGGCCCAGGTGCAACAAATTTGGTAACTGGAATTGCCACTGCGCAAATGGATTCAGTCCCTCTAGTTGTAGTTACAGGTCAAGTCCCAAGACCTGCTATAGGGACAGACGCTTTTCAAGAAACTGATATTTTTGGCATAACTCTCCCAATAGTGAAACATTCATGGGTAATAAGGGATCCTTCAGATATCGCGAAAGTAGTTTCTGAAGCTTTTTTTATAGCCTCATCTGGGAGGCCTGGGCCTGTTTTAATTGATATACCCAAAGATGTAGGCCAGGAGTTCTTTAATTATCAAAGAGTTTTTCCTGGTGAGATTATTCCTAAAGGATTTAAAAGGAATGGAGAAATTAATGATTGCGATATCAACAAAGCAATTAAATTAATAGAAGATTCTGAAAGACCTCTTCTATACGTTGGAGGTGGGGCAATATCTTCAGGAGCTCATAATGAAATAAAAACTTTGGCAAAGAATTATCAAATACCGGTTACCACAACATTAATGGGGAAGGGTGCTTTTGATGAAAAAGACAATTTATCAGTAGGGATGTTAGGAATGCATGGAACTGCTTATGCAAATTTTGCTGTCACAGAATGCGATCTTTTAATTGCTATTGGAGCTAGATTCGATGATAGGGTGACAGGAAAATTAGATACTTTTGCACCTAATGCAAAGGTAATTCATATAGATATCGACCCAGCAGAAGTTAATAAAAATAGACGTGTAGATGTTGCAATTGTTGCTGATGTTTCAAAAGCTGTTCTGAAAATTAATGAAAAATCTCTAAAAAACAAATTTACTTGTCAGACGAAAAACTGGTTAGAAAAAATTGATTTTTGGAAACATAAACACCCTTTATATGATCCGCCTAAAGAAGGAGAAATTTATCCTCAGGAAGTTCTGTTAAAAGTGAGGGAACTTTCACCAGAAGCTTATATAACTACAGATGTAGGCCAACATCAGATGTGGGCTGCTCAATATCTTAGGAATTCTCCAAGAAAATGGATTAGTAGTGCAGGCTTAGGAACTATGGGTTTTGGATTACCAGCGGCAATTGGAGTAAAAGCAGCTTTACCTAATTCAGAAGTAATTTGTATTGCAGGAGATGCAAGTGTTTTAATGAATATTCAAGAATTAGGAACCTTATCTCAATATGGTCTAAAGGTGAAACTGATTATTATCAATAATCGCTGGCAAGGGATGGTAAGACAATGGCAGGAAAGTTTCTATGATGAAAGATATTCCTCATCTGATATGAGTTGTGGTGAGCCTGACTTTGTAAAACTTGCTGAGTCTTTTGGAGTTAAAGGATACTTAATTTCCGATAGAAAACAATTACAGAATGAATTAAAAAATGCGCTTGATCATGACGGTCCTGCATTGATTAATATCCTTGTCAGAAGAGGTGAAAATTGTTATCCAATGGTTCCTCCTGGTAAAAGTAATGCTCAAATGGTTGGATATGTTAATTGTGAAGACTAATTTTTATTAAAATTAGTTATTTTTAAAAAATTAACTTTAAGATAATTTAAAAACTTAGATATCTCTTAATTGAAAAAATTATCAAAAATTCTATTTATAATCTGCTTGATTTTTCTTAATCCTCTAATAGTAAACTCGGCCGAAATCCTTCAAATTAAAAGTTCAAATACTATTTTGGTGGGCGATCAAAATAGAAATTTAACTATTGGATTATTTTGCGTAGATGTAAATGAAAATGATGAGATTGAAGCAACTAATCTACTTAAGAGTGAATTCCCAAGGGGGAGCAAAGTGAAAATAAAGCCTTTTGGTTTCAAAGAGAATGTTTTGTTAGCTAAAGTTTTTAATATTAAAGGTACTAAGGAGATGACGGAATTATTGGTCGCTAAAAACTTGAGTAGTGAAATTTGTCCAAGTTAAAAATCTTTATGAGCAAATAAGATTCCATTGTCTCGAGGTTGTTTTGCTCCTTCTCCAGGAATAAAATTCATTTTTGAATTTGTATGTGCATAAATTTGAGATGTCTATATTTGTATGAGGAATGTTCTCATTTAAAAGTTGTCTATAGGCAGATCTTTTTAGGTCAAGTTGATTTAATTTTTGCTCTTTGAAGTGATTTGAAACACTAAAACAAAGATCTTTTTCAGTTTTAGTTAAATTGACGGCTATGGTTTTATTTTCGGCCTTTTTATAAAATTCTTTGAGTATCATTTCATCAACAAGATAATATTTCTTCGTAATCGCTGGTCCTATTGCAACAAGTAAGTCATCTCTACAAGCCCCAAAATCATCGAAAATTTTAACCAGATTTTTTATAATTTTTTTTTCTAAGCCTTTTCTACCACAATGCAAGGCTGCCACATTTCTTGTCTTTTTATCCGCAAAAAATAATGGCATGCAATCAGCTGTGTAAACCCATAAGTTTTGATTGCATTTATTTCCAACGAGACCATCTGCATCAGTCTTGCACCCTTCTTGCGAATGTGATCCAAGCACTATCAAATTACTGTGAATTTGATTGGAAATGCAATTTATGTAATTTTTATTAAAGTGATTCCCTAATAATTGAAGAAATTTCTCAGAGCTAGACTTCGTAAAGAATGCATGTTTGAAATTACTTTGACTAAGGATAGGCGATTTATAATACTCAAATTTTTTGTTTTGAATAAAAATATTAGCTTTTGAGAAAGCTATTTCTTTGTAAGGAATAGTTCCTGCTCCTGAACTGAATTTATGAAATTAATTCAATATCTCTCAAGATCCAGAATCCTGCAAATTTTTCGATGTATGGGGTTGACTGTATGGAAATAAATTGATAACCAAAATAATTTTTTTTATTCTCTAAAAACTTTGTACTCAAAATGTTTGCATCTTTTTCTGGCAAATCTGTTACCAGCCACTTATCGTTTTCTGAAGCTTCAAGTATAAGTTGGTTCTTATTGAGAACTAATTTTATGGGTTCTAAACAACTGAACCATGCAGAAAGGGCTAAAGATCTATCTTTGCTAAAAAGTCTTAATCCTGGAACTAAGTAATTATCATCTAAATCTTGTTGAATTGGGAAAATATCTCCAAATTCCATAGGCCAGTTTTCTGCTGATTTTAATTCGCTAATCGATATTTCAGAGAAAGTTAAAGCATCCCCTCTCACTGCTTCTGGTAAAGGTTCTGGAGAGTTTTCCATTTTTGAAGAAAAATTAGGAGCTAATACACCCCTTACATAACCTTTTTCCTTTGGATAAATCTCTTTTTCAAGAAATTCGATTCTATCTAATAAATCGTAAGTTCTCCTACTTACCAGAGCCTCAATACTGACTGCCTCCAGTGATTTCTTGATGATTGATTTCATCGACGACCTCCAGAATCGAACTATTGAAGGTTTCTCCCAGCCTTGTTTTTTTGCTTCACTTATTGCTTCATTTAGTGCCTTTGTAAGCCATATTGAATTAACTTCATTGGCAGGGCATATTTTATTCCAAAGAAAAATATCTTCTGTCTTATAACTTCTTGTAGAGCAAATAATTAACTCCCACCTTTTTTTTCCATTTGATTCAATTATTGGTCTTGAGTAGAAGTCTAATTCCCAATCTGAAACTTTTAATTTAAGACTTGATTCCTTTGTTTTATTAGTGTTCATTTATCTTGTTCTTTTTTATCAAACAGTGCTTTAGTTTTTAGTGCTCTCTCTGTGGCCTCTTGCATAACTTTTTGCTTATCAATAATTAATTCTCCCGCAGAGTTTTCCAGGAGTGCTGTATTAAGACCAATGCGACCTTTTTCGAGGTCAATTTCAGATATTAAAGCTTTTATCATTTCTCCTTCTCTAAAAACTTCTCTTAAAGAACGAACCGATCCATTTGTTAGTGAGGATTGATGAAGAAGTCCACTAGCCCCACCTAAATCTATAAAGAAGCCATATGGTTTTACTGCTAAAACTTCTCCTTCAATTAATTGACCTAATTCTAAACTTGTAAGCTTAGATACTAATGATGCTTTCTTTTCAGAGAGAACTAATTTTCTGGACTCTGGATTCACCTCAAGAAATGCTACTTTTAGAGTCTTGCCAACAAAAGATTGATAGTCTTGACCATCTTCAAGTTGGGATCTAGGGATGAATCCTCTCAATCCATCTACATCACAGGTAAGCCCACCTCTATTAAATCCATTAATTAAAACATTAATTAGTTCTCCATTTTTTGCGGAACTTGATACTTTCTCCCAACTTTGCCTAAGAATTAATGCCCGAGCGCTCACTGTCACCATCCCATCAGCATTTTGTTCTTTGATAACCAAAACTTCCATTTCAAGGCCTATAGAAAATTTTTCTTTAAAATTAGTTATGACGCCCAAACCACATTCTTTTTTGGGCATATAACCAGGTGCTTTCCCACCAATGTCAACATATAGTCCATCACTTTCGATTGCTATAACCTTACCTGAAATTGTTTCTCCTTTAGCCCCAATTGGCTCATTTTCATTTAAAGCCTCCAAAAATGCACTTTCATCAAAATCGAATTCATCAACAGTTCTTTCTAATTGAAAATCTGTGTTTTGATTAGAAAAATTAAGGGGTCTATTTAAGTCTTGTTGAGAAATATCAAAATCTTTGGTGTTTTCTTTACTGAGCTCAATATCTTTTCCTGAATCATCTTTAGTGATTTGAGGTTTGATTGCTACATTTTCTTTTTTAATTTCTTCTTTCGAATTGGGTTGCTCATTCTGAACTTCTTGAGTATCTTTCTTGTTTATGTGAAGTACCTGAAGAGGTTTTTTATTGCCCTTTGATTGGATATTATCTTGGGCATTTTTATTACTGACTCCCATCGTAGGTAAAATAAGGATAATTAATTATTAACATACTCTAAATGTTAGTACTCAAAATTAAAATTAATGAACTTTGACTCAATACCAAATAAATTTGAATATTTAAATTGGCAAGAAATTGAGAGTATTGCAAAAGATAAAAGATCAACAGTGATTTGGCCATTCGGCGCTGTTGAGCAGCATGGCCCTCATTTGCCTCTTGCTACTGATAGTATTTTTGTTGATGAAATTATTAGCGAAGTTTTTAAATTATTCTCTCCCGATATTCCATTAAAGAAACTTCCAACACAATATATTGGGTTTTCTCCCGAGCATAAGGGCTTTGCAGGAACAATTTCACTTTCCTCAAGTTTAATAACCTCAATAATTAAGGAAGTCGGAGTTCAATTATCTGAAATGGGTTTTAAAAGATTGATATTGATTAACGGACATGGAGGTCAAATCTCACTACTAAATACAGCGGCAAGAGAGCTAAGGAGTGTAGCACCTGAAATGGCAGTTTTCCCTTGTTTCTTATGGAGTGGTGTTAACGGATTAAGTGAATTGTTATCAAAGACTGAAATCGAGAATGGGCTTCATGCTTCTTTAGCTGAAACAAGTTTGATGCTCGCTTTAAAACCAGAATTAGTGGGTGATGAACGCCCAAATGAGGGCATTAAAGGAAAGATCCCAGAAGGCTGGAGTCTAGAAGGGAACGCGCCTACTGCTTGGCTTACTGACGACTTCAGTAAATCAGGTGTTATTGGAGATAGTAGAGGAGCAAATGAGTCTTTAGGAAAAAATTTAAAGGAATTATTGATTAATCATTGGTTCAAATTGATTATGAATCTGATGCAATCAGATTGGCCAAACAATTCTTAAATAAGTTTAAGTAAAAAATGTGACTTAACAATTGAAACTATTTTCATGATATTTAAATAAACTCTCTATAATCGTGTAATATTCATGCATAATGAGCTAAAGATTACTGACATGCAAACTCTAGAATCAAATAAAAAAACTATTGAAGAATCGATTAATCCGATTTCTTTAGATTTACCCGACTTCACCACAGATTCTTATAAGGATGCATATAGCAGAATTAATGCAATTGTTATAGAGGGAGAGCAAGAGGCTCATGATAATTACATTTCAATAGCTACTTTAATTCCAAATGAGGTAGAGGAATTAACTAAATTGGCGAGAATGGAAATGAAGCATAAAAAAGGTTTTACTGCATGTGGAAGAAATTTAGGTGTAGTAGCTGATATGGATTTTGCTAAAAAATTCTTTTCTAAATTACATGGTAATTTTCAAGTTGCTCTTGAAAAAGGAAATTTAACAACATGTCTTTTAATACAAGCCATCTTAATTGAGGCATTTGCAATTTCTGCTTATAACGTCTACATAAGAGTTGCGGATCCTTTTGCAAAAAAAATAACAGAGGGAGTGGTTAAAGATGAATATCTTCATTTAAATTACGGTCAAGAGTGGCTTAAAGAGAATCTATCAACTTGTAAAGAGGAATTAATGGAAGCTAATAAGGTTAATCTTCCGTTGATTAAAAAAATGTTAGATGAAGTAGCAGATGACGCATCAGTTTTAGCTATGGACAGAGAAGAATTAATGGAAGAATTTATGATTGCTTATCAAGATACATTGATGGAAATAGGTCTAGATAATAGAGAAATTGCAAGAATGGCTATGGCAGCTATCGTCTAATTACATTTCTAATTAATTAAGGCTTTTAATAATTAATCAATCCTATTTAAGTAGTTATCTCTGTGCTATTGTTCTTAACATCGTATAGAAACCATTTATAAATTTTAAATGTTTGGGTTAATAGGCCATTCAACCAGTTTTGAAGATGCAAAAAGAAAAGCTTCGATGCTAGGCTTTGATCATATTGCTGATGGCGACTTGGATGTTTGGTGTACTGCTCCTCCTCAGCTTGTTGAAAATGTAGAAGTTAAGAGTGCAACTGGAATATCTATTGAAGGTTCTTATATAGATTCTTGCTTTGTTCCTGAAATGCTTTCTAGGTTTAAAACGGCTAGAAGAAAAGTACTAAATGCTATGGAACTTGCTCAGAAAAAAGGGATTAATATTACCGCTTTAGGAGGATTTACTTCTATTATTTTTGAGAATTTTAATCTTCTACAGCATAAACAAATTAGAAATACTTCATTAGAGTGGGAAAGGTTTACTACTGGCAATACTCATACCGCCTGGGTTATTTGTAAGCAACTAGAAATAAATGCTCCTCGCATTGGGATAGACCTTAAAAAAGCAACTGTTGCTGTAATTGGTGCTACAGGTGATATTGGTAGTGCTGTTTGTAGGTGGCTTATCAATAAAACTGGGATTTCGGAACTTCTTATGGTAGCAAGACAACAAGAGCCATTAGCGCTACTACGAAAAGAATTAGATGGCGGCACCATAACAAGTTTAGATGAGGCATTGCCTCAGGCTGATATTGTTGTGTGGGTTGCAAGTATGCCTAAAACCATTGAAATTGATACTGATAACTTAAAAAAACCATGTTTAATGATTGATGGGGGATACCCCAAAAATCTTGATGAGAAATTTCAGGGTGACAATATTTATGTTTTAAAAGGAGGGATAGTAGAGTTTTTCAATGATATTGGTTGGAATATGATGGAACTTGCGGAAATGCAAAACCCTCAGCGAGAGATGTTTGCTTGCTTTGCAGAAGCTATGATTTTAGAATTTGAAAAGTGTCATACAAACTTTAGTTGGGGAAGAAATAACATTTCCCTTGAAAAGATGGAATTTATTGGAGCAGCTTCTTTAAAGCATGGTTTCTCCGCAATTGGGCTTGATAAGCAGCCTAAAGTATTAACTGTCTAAATTATGGCTAAACGTTACCTCCTTGATTTTGAAAAGCCTCTTGTTGAACTTGAGAAGCAGATAGAGCAAATTAAAGAATTAGCTCGAGATTCAGAGGTAGATGTTAGTCAACAGCTTCTACAGCTTGAAACCCTAGCTGCTAGGAGAAGAGAAGAAATTTTTAAATCTCTCACCCCTGCTCAAAAGATTCAGGTAGCTAGACATCCTCAAAGACCAAGTACTTTGGACTTTGTTCAAATGTTTTGTGATGACTGGATCGAATTACATGGAGACAGAAATGGTGGCGATGATATGGCACTAATTGGGGGGATTGGTTCAATAAATAATAGGCCAGTGTTGATGTTAGGGCATCAGAAAGGAAGGGACACAAAAGAAAATGTAGTGAGAAACTTTGGGATGGCAAAACCAGGGGGTTACAGAAAAGCTCTTAGATTAATGCAGCACGCAAATAGATTCTCTTTGCCAATCCTTACATTTATTGATACTCCCGGAGCTTATGCTGGTTTAAAAGCTGAGGAACAAGGTCAAGGGGAAGCGATTGCAAGAAACCTTAGAGAGATGTTTGGATTGAAAGTCCCAATTGTGGCTACTGTCATTGGAGAAGGAGGTTCAGGAGGCGCACTTGGAATAGGTGTTGCAGATAGGTTACTAATGTTCGAACACAGTGTTTACACAGTTGCTAGTCCGGAAGCATGTGCATCAATTTTGTGGAGAGATGCTGCGAAGGCACCAGAAGCTGCATCAGCACTTAAAATTACAGGTAAAGACTTACTCAAATTGGGGATTATAGATGAGGTATTACCAGAACCTTCTGGTGGGAATAATTGGGCTCCTTTAGATGCTGGCAACACACTAAAAGAGGCTATTGAGAAACACCTTAATGCTTTACTGAAAATGCCTGAAGACGTATTAATTGAGCAAAGATACAAAAAGTTTAGGGTTTTAGGTAAATTTATCGAAGCAAATAATATTGAAGAGATTTATAGTGAAATCCCCCAAAAAACTGAATAAATTGAAACTAGCTTTTATAACGGGTGCTACGAAAGGTATTGGTAGATCTACCGCAATTACTTTTGCTAATGCTGGCTGGGATTTAATTTTACTTTCCAGGAATATGGATTTAATGGAGAAACTAAAGAGCGAACTGTTGACTACTAAATCAAAAATTAACCTAATTAAATGTGATTTATCTAATCCTCTAGAAATAGAGCATTGTGTTAAAGAAGCAATTAAGAAGTATGGGTGCCCTTCAGTATTGATAAATAATGCCGGTTGCGCATTTAATGGCCCTTTAGTTGAAACGGATTTAGGTCAATGGGAACAAACAATTCAAATAAACCTCACAAGTGTTTTTCAAATTTGCAGCTCAATAATCCCTCAAATGAGAAAAAATGGTGGTTTAGTTATTAATGTTAGTAGTCATGCCTCTTATAATGCATTCCCCCAATGGGGAGCTTATTGTGTTTCAAAATCTGCGCTAGCTATGTTTACTAAATGCTTGAGAGAGGAGGAGAGATCTAATTCAATAAGAGCGTGCACAATAACTCTTGGTTCAGTTAATACTCCTCTTTGGGACTCCGAATCAATCAATTCTGATTTTGATAGAACTTCTATGCTTTCCTCAAAAGAGGTATCAGAAACTATTCTCTACATGGCTCAAAAACCTGAATCACAATTGATCGAAGACTTGACTTTGATGCCTTCTGGCGGAGCCTTTTAAACATTTTGTTTATCTGATTAATCTTAAAACAGTGATTTTTTTTAGTGCTATTTGAACCCGATTGAACAATAGAATGTGATATAGTATGTAAGCAATTAAGCTTTTGGAAGATACAGTAAATTAAGTTGCATACAATTTTCTGTTTAAAATTTTATGACCTCTACATTACCCAACGATAATATTAGAAACTTTGATGACCAGATTACTAATAAATTAATCTCCGAAATAATAAGAGACAGAATCAAGAATTCTGGAACCAGATTTAACGCCAACGATAATATTGCAGATTTTATAAACCCTGGAGAATTAGAGATTTTAGAAAGAGAGGTTTCCTCAAGAGTTAAGGACTTACTAAAGTCTCTCATTATAGATGTTGAAAATGATCATAATACTCAAGAAACTGCTGAAAGAGTTTCAAAAATGTATTTAAATGAAGTATTTAAAGGCAGATATCATCAACAACCTAAAGTTACAAGTTTCCCAAATGACAAGAATCTTGATGAGATTTATACAGTCGGCCCAATTTCTGTTAGGTCTGCTTGTTCGCATCACTTAGTTCCAATTCTAGGAGAATGTTGGATAGGTATTAAACCTGGTAATAAAGTCATAGGACTTTCAAAATTTGCGAGAGTTGCTGATTGGGTTTTCTCAAGACCTCATATACAGGAAGAAGCTGTAATGATTCTTGCAGATGAAATCGAAAAACTATGTGAACCTAAGGGTTTAGGAATTATTGTAAAGGCCCAACATTATTGTATGAAGTGGAGAGGAGTCAAAGAACCAAATACAAGTATGATTAATTCTGTGGTGAGAGGCGATTTTAGGCACGATATAAGTTTAAAACAAGAATTTTTTGAACTTGTAAAACAGCAGTCCGCTACTAATAATTACTAATCCCTATTTAAAAACTTAAAAAGTTCTTCTGTTTTTTTTATATCTTTTAAACCTGGAGAAATCTCAATACTACTTGAAATATCTAGCCCATCAGGTTTGATATCTGTAAGGATTTCATCAATCCATTCAATTGATATTCCACCTGCTAACCACCAAGGTTTGCTAAATTGTAGATTTTTTAAATAAGTAGATTTTATTTTTTTTCCTGAGCCTCCATAAGTTTCTTTATTCCAAGAATCAAGTAGTATCGCATCTACAAAATCCTCAAAAGGTTTAATTTTATCTATGTCCTTTTCCGTTTTTATTCTGAAAGCCTTCCATAGGCCAATATTGGGAATTTTTTTTCTTATTTTTTTACAGTAATCAATATCTTCATCTCCATGTAATTGAATGATAGTTTCACTTGGTTTTCCTAAGAAATTTTTAATAATTAAGTCTATTGGACAATTTTTTACAACTGATACCCTCTCGATGTTTGGACATAACCTTTCTAAGGTTTTAAAAATTTTTTTCTTAATTTCAGCTGATACATATCTTGGTGACTCTTTCACTGAAATAATGCCGATAGCATGCGCTCCTAATTTTGAGACCTGAAGAGCCTGTTCTACTGAAGTCAGGCCACAAATTTTAATTAAAGTATTAGTCTTGGGCATATATTTATCCTGTATGTAAAATTGATATTATTGCTCAATATAGCGGAGATTATTTTTGAGAAGTTGGCAAGTTTTTAAAATATGGGGAATTCCCTTTAAAATTCATCCTTATTGGTTCGCTATTCTCTTTTTATTCTCATGGAGCATAAGTAATCAGGTTAATTTAACCTCAGGTAATATTTACAATACTAAAGAAGCTTGGATTATAGGATTTTTAACTTCTTTTTTCTTTTTATCTTCAATTATTTTTCATGAGATTTTTCATACATTTGTTTCTCTAAATCAGGGTGTAAAAATAAAAAAAATTACTTTTTATTTTCTAGGGGCAATTTTACAAATAGATAAGTATTGTCAAACTGCTTTAGGCAATATAAAAATTGCAGTTGTTAGACCTCTTTTATGTTTTGCTACAGCACT
>QCCD01000008.1 GCA_003281405.1 Prochlorococcus sp. AG-347-K16
TAGATAATTTCTTTACAGGGCATAAATCAAATATATTTCATCTCTTTGATAATCAAAAATTTGAATTTATAAGACATGATGTTACAGAACCAATTTTACTCGAGGCTGACAGAATATGGCATTTGGCTTGCCCAGCCTCTCCTGTTCATTATCAATATAATCCTATCAAAACATCTAAAACAATTTTTCTTGGTTCCTTAAATATGCTCGGTTTAGCAAAAAGACTAAATGCAAGGATATTTTTAGCTTCAACAAGTGAGATTTATGGTGATCCTTTAGAGCATCCTCAAAAAGAAAGCTACCGAGGAAATGTTAATCCTATAGGTCCAAGAAGTTGTTACGATGAAGGAAAAAGAATTGCTGAAACTTTATTTTTCGACTACAAAAGAATACACGATACTGATATAAGAGTCACAAGGATCTTTAATACTTATGGCCCAAGAATGTTACCTAATGATGGGAGAGTTGTAAGTAATTTCATAGTTCAAGCACTTAATGGCAAAGATTTAACTATTTATGGTGATGGAACACAAACTCGAAGTTTTTGTTATGTAAATGATTTAATAGAGGGATTTATTAAATTAATGAATAGTGGAATTTCTGGACCAGTTAATTTAGGGAATCCAAATGAGTTGACAATAATTGAACTAGCAGAAAAAATTATTTCTAAGATTAATCCTGATTTGAATATTGTTTACAAGGAAATTCCTAAGGACGACCCTACAAGAAGAAAACCTGACATTACGATTGCTAAATCTAATTTGGATTGGGAACCATTTGTTGATCTAAATTATGGTTTAGATAAAACAATAGATTTCTTTAAAAAAAGAAAAAATAAATTTTGATAATTTAAGTATCTATTCATACCAAAATTAATTAATGAAATATTTAAAAAAAACAATTTTAATTAAAGCTACAAGTTCTGTCGGAAAATCAATGGTTCATAATGCAGAATTTCACACACTTCTTTATTTTTGTAAGTGGTTAGCTAAAGATCACAATATTGTTTTAAGTGGAGTAGAAAGTGAATCGCAATTAGTTAACGAACTTAGATCAATAGGAGTTGTGATAAGAAAACCATTTATTAGATATCTATTTTTGAATAAAATAAAAAAAATCATACATATACCTGTTGCATTTCTAAATACTTTTGTAGATGCTTTTTTATTAAAACCAGATTTAATTATGTGCCTTGGAGGCGTTTTTTATAATGGTATTGGAGTTGTAATGGTTGGGAAAATATTAAAAATTAAAACTTTAGTTAGGAGCGCTGAGGATCATATTGGGTTGGCAAGGTCTCAAAAATCATTCAATTTGTTTAAAATTTATTTGATTTTAAGAGCTATTTTATCAAGATATGCGATACAAAAATCTAATTACTTTTTAACCGTTGGGAATTGGTCTTTAAATTACTTTAGAGATGTTTATAATTTGGATCATAAAAAATCTTTCATGATCCCTGGCCCAGTAGATTATTCAATATGCTATGAAAATCATGAAAAAGCTAATTTAATAATTAAAGATAATTTAATTAATGAAAAGAAAATCACAAATGATGAGAAGCTGATTTTATTTATCGGATCTAATATATTTAAAGGAATAAATGAGACATTTAAGCTGGCAGAATGTATTAAAAAAGAAAATATATCAGCAAATATAATATGGATTTCACAATCAAAAAAAATTAAAAAAAAAGTTATTGATCTTGGTTTAGATAATTATGTGAATGTTATTACACCAATGGATCGCAAAGATTTAATAATTTTACTTAAAAATGTTGATTTTCTTTTTTGGTCTACACCACTTGGAGTTGGTTATGGCCAAATTATGATTGAAAGTATATTGTGTGATACTGAGATCATATGCTATTCACCCATAGGTGATGCAAAAGAAATTGTAAAAGAAAATTATTATTACACCTTTAATGAGATAATTAAGAGAATCAAGGGAGAAATTAAAGCTAAAAAATATAAATTACCCAAATCAATGGAATGTAAACTTCTAGAAGAAAAACATCGTCAAATAATAAATAAAATTCTATATCAAGATGTTTTTTAATAATCTATTTTATTTCTAACAAAATTTTTTTAAAGTGTTTGATTTAGAAATAATTTTTATAAGTTCTCATTAATTAATATTTCCGCAGCCATGATTTCGGGTAGATTTGAATTTCGTACTATATTTTTTTTATTTTGCCAATAACTTATTAATTTTTCATTATCAGGTTTTCCTAAAGTAATTGTGTTTTCATAACTATAATATTTAGTTGGTGAGAATTCCGAAAAAGCAACGTACGAATTTACACTAGGGAATGAACCTGCTATATGATTTAAAAGGCCTTCATCAGAAAGAATTAAATCCGCAAAAGCAATAATATCTACTAAAAATTTAAAATTATTGCCTCTCAAGTCAAGATGTATTTTATTAAGAACTAAATCATTTGGTAATCCTACCTGTAACCATTTAACTTTTGTACAAGTAAGATCTATAATTTTTTGATAATTTCTAAATCCATAGGCTTTTGTTTTTGTATAAGTTGTTTTTCCTAAAGGATTTATAATACCAATTTTGAAATTAGGAAAGTTTTTTCTTATTTTTTTTATTATTTCTCTAGTTTTATTCATATTTGGGTTTTTAAGTCCTCCAGTAAAATTTCTAAAAATCTTCTTTTCTAATCTGTCTGCTACATGAGCATGCCAAATGGGTGGCTGATTTAAATAGTCGTAAAAGCCTAATCTATAAGCTTCTAGTTGTGATTGATATCCAAAGTCTTTATAGGGGAAATTATATTCAAGTATTCTTCTTCCTTCAAATATTTTTAAAAGGTAATAAATAAATTTCCATCCTATTATTTTTCTCGAATCAATACATTTAAGAATCCAGGGTGATAATGATAAAAGAGAAGAATAATTTGTAAAAACAATAACTTTATATTTGTAATTCTTATTTAATATTTTTGCTAATCCAGCCATAAGTAATTGGTCACCAATAGCCTGACCAGATCGCCAAATAATATAGAAATTAATCTTAGTTAGAAATACATTTAATAAGTAATTAATTGGATAAAAAAAAAGCTTCAAAGTCTTTTTTAAATTTTTTTGAAAACTCTTGTGAAGCAGCATTTTAAAAATTAATCAGTTTTTTGGTAAGTTTTTATAAAATTTGCAATTTTAAAAATTTTTTTTATTCTAAGAGATCTTTTAATATTAAAATCTCTTTGATAACTAATTTATTCTAAGTTAGTACTAGATAGCTATAAAACTTTACAAGTATTCCCATAAAAAGTTTATGATAAATTCTTTTCATATATAAATTTTCTCTCTTTTAAATTACCTTTATAAATTCAATTTAATGTTTTAGTATTAATAAGTCCTATTTCAGAATAATGGTATCTATTTCTATTAATTTTAAGAATTTATTGAAAAGGAAATATTATACGCTTTGTATGCCAAAGTTTAGATTTATTCTTACTAAAAAAAATTTCAAAAACAAATATAATATTTTAGATATTGGTTGTGGGGGAGAAAGTCCTTTACAAACAAAAATTGTATTTCCATATTCAAGATATATTGGAATTGATAGAGACTTTAAATATCATAATAGTCAAAAATCTATAGATATTATTGATAAAAAGATAAAGCATGACTTAAATGATAGTGTAGATATTCTAGAGAAAAAAATTGGCAATGAAAAATTTGATATTGTTATTTTTAATCATACAATCGAACACACTATAAAAGGATTGGAGATATTAAATACTATTATTCCTAAAATAAAGAGTAATGGCTGTGTTTATATTGAGTTCCCATCAACCAAATCATTATCTCTTCCAAGTATGAGAGGAACTCTTAATTTTTGTGATGATAAAACTCATTTAAGAGTTTATTCAATTAGAGAACTTGCAAATAATTTGCTTGTTAATCAGTGTTCTATTATAAAAGCTGGAAAAAGATTTAATACTTTTTCAATAATTTTAATTCCTTTTAGAATTGTCAGATGCATATTATTTAAAAAAAGTCCTGCAGGTATTTTTTGGGATATAACTGGCTTCGCGGATTTTATATTTGCATATAAATTGTAAATTTATTTTATATCTATAAATTTAGAAAATTTAGAAAATTTTCTTTTTTTAGAATTTTCTGGTCCAGTAAATAAAAGCGTGCAATTTACTCCAAGCATTTGAGCTATATTAGCCAAACCATTATTTGCTCCAATATAATAATTAGATTGAGAAATTATATCTAATGAGTTTTGTATACTTAATTTCCCTGTTAAGTTTATAATTTCTATTTTTGTGAAATTTAATTTTAGGATATTTTCAAGATGTATATTATAGTCTAATTCTTTTTTCTTATTAGCACCTAATATTATTATTGAAAAACTTTTATATTTTTTTGATATTATTTTTATTTCATTTAAAATGTTTTTTTTAGAGGGTCTGAATTTTTTATAAAAATTATAAGTACTTAATACTATATATCTGGAATATCTATTATTATTTTCATCTTTAAATATACTTATTGGTAGAAATGTTTTTTGCAACTTAAGATTTATCCGATCTGTTTTATTCCAAATAAAAGGACTGGTTGACTCGTTTGAGTTATACAACTCTTTAAAAGGTTTTAGTCTGAAATGGTATGGATCATCGAATTTAATTTTATAGAGATTCCTAGTAATAAAATTAACATGGTTTTTATTTATATATCCCTTACATTTTCTTTTACCTAAAAGTATTGAGATAAATAAATTTAGAAAACTAGGACTAGGAAATATAAAAGTTTCAAAACAGATGATTTCATTCCATTTGTATAATTTTACAGAACTGATAGGAAAATGATGTCTTTGCAAATAAGGGGGCAAGTGAGCTAATTTAACTAAATCATGTTTTTTAGAACTAGTCACAATATCAATAATTTTTGAAAGCATAATTAAATCTCCTAATCCTAGAGAGGGAGGAAAAATAATTAAACATGAATTTTTTTTTATCTTTTTATTTTGGAAATTATTGATAATTTTAGAGATTATTAAAGAAAACAATATTTTCCCATAAATTAAAAAGGAAACATCTGATTTCCTTTTCAT
This sequence comes from Prochlorococcus sp. AG-347-K16, assembly GCA_003281405.1. GTDB lineage: Bacteria > Cyanobacteriota > Cyanobacteriia > PCC-6307 > Cyanobiaceae > Prochlorococcus_A. Next base: position 5,083 of record QCCD01000008.1, read on the forward strand.
AAATATTTTTTTTAAGAAGGTTTTTGCCATATCTTTCTTGATATATTTTTTATAAATATTTACTCATTGATTTATCCAAGATTGCCAAATTAGGATTGTCCATAATAATTCAGTATTTTCTGAGTTTCCCTTTAAATGTAATCTCCAGATTTTTTTAACCTCACTCGATGAAAGATAGTCTTGTTTATTTATTAGATCAGTATTGAGCAGATCATCTGCCCATTCCCTTAATGGACCTCTTAACCAAGTCGCTAGAGGAATAGAAAAGCCATGTTTATTTCTATTGAAATAAGATTCTGGAATCATTTTAAAAAGTATTTCTTTTAAAGGGGATTTGCTTATATAATTTTTGCCATTGCGAGAAAGTTTTTTACTAGATTTTATATTCCAGGCTATTCTGGCGATTCTTTCATCTAAATAAGGAGAACGAGTTTCTAGTCCAACATGCATTGCGGCTCTATCTATTTTTACCAAAATATTATTTGGAAGATAAGAAATAGAGTCAGCTAACATTACCCTCTCTGCATTAGAAGGAGCAATTATATTATTCATAAAAGGTTTACAATATTTAATTTTATTAGGATATTTATGAAAAAATTCTATATTTCTATTATTACTGAGAGTATTTTCATACATATATTCTATTTCTGAACTACTTAGAATACAGTCAATAAATTTTCTATTCCTTTCTTGTGCAAGATCTTTATTATTGAAAGGATAAAATTTTATCAAATTTGCAGAGAAATTTTTTAAAAGGCTTGGGAAATTCCTGAATTTCTCATGAATTAAAGGCAAGAATTTATGCCTATTATATCCACCAAATAATTCATCAGCCCCATCTCCACTTAAAGCAACTTTTATATTGCGATTACTTATTTCTTTGCTTATTAGATATGTAGCGATTTGAGATGCATCAGCAAATGGTTCGCTGTATATGCTAGTTATTTTTGGTATTATGTCTTGAAGATTATTTTTAGATAATTTTATTTCATTGTGATCAGTCCCTAAAAAGCTTGCGACTTTTTTTGCAAATGGCCCCTCATCAAATAGTTCTTCGGAATAACCTGTTCCAGGAAAAGATATGCTAAAAGTTTTAACTTTTCTGGAAGATTGCTTCTGTAAAAGAGCTGTAATCAAGGAAGAATCGATACCTCCAGATAATAATGTGGCAATTGGCACATCCGCTAATTTCTGCTCTTTCAAAACATCATTTAATGTTTCCTCTAATAATAAAATTTTCGATTCATGATTTTGTGATTCAAAGCATTTTTTTGAGATATTGTTTATATCCCACCAACATATTTGATTTTTTAAAATCTCTGGTGAATAAAAATTTTTCTCCGAAATTTCTATAAAGTTCCCTGGTTCCAGTTGGTATATATCTTTTTGAATAGATTTTGGCGCGCATACATAGCCATACTTTAGAAAATCGGAAAAAGCTTCATAATTTATATTTTTTTCTACACCTGGGATAGACCATATTGCTGACAAATCAGAAGAGAAAGCAATTACTTGATTTTCAAAGTCTCTTATTTTAATTCTTCCCCAATAAAGAGGTTTTTGACCAAATTTATCTTTTGCAAGAATTAATTTTCTCTCTTTTTTATCCCATAATGCAAAAGCAAACATTCCATAACATTTTCTAAGTGTTTTTTTAATACCCCACTCTTGAATGGCATTTAGCAAAACTTCTGTATCAGAAGAGCTTTTCCACCCTAAATAATTTAACTCTGATTTGACTTTTTCAAAGTTATAGATTTCTCCATTAAAAATTATTATGAAATTTTCATTCGAGCTTACCATTGGTTGAGAACCATTTGAGCTTAAGTCTCTTATGGAAAGTCTGGTATGAGATAAAACAATTCCTAAATTTGGATCACTCCAAATCCCTCTTGCATCTGGCCCTCTTTTATATAAACTGTTTGACATCTGATAGCCATACTCTTTAAGTATTTTTTCTTTGATATCAGATCCAAACCATAATCCAGATATTCCGCACATAATTTAACTATAGTATACGAGTATATTCATTTTTTAAGGAAGCCAATTATTCTTTCCCTTTAAATCTTTATTTAAAAGATAAGATCTGTTTTTATCTAAATTAAAAGAGTTATATATTTGTATGGTTTTCTTTACGACAAATTCCTCTGAAAAATTTTTGATAGCATTTTTTCTTGCTTTTTCAAGTCTTTTCCCTATGTCTTCATTTTTAAAATCATAAATAATTTTATCGATGCATCCAATATAGCTTTTTAAATCATTTTTTTTACTAATATAAGAAGAATATTTTGAAGTTATTTTTTTTGCTGAATCTATAGATGCTATGACAGGTATGCTAAGTGTATTTGCTTCAATAATTCCTCTTGGGAATCCTTCACCATAAAAAGATGGAACTAGAAGTATTGGGAATGAAATATCTTCTTTAAGTAACGGATTTTTCTGTATATTCATAAATTTAACATTTTTATAGTTTTTCTTATAGTAAGAAATCTCTTTTTCTGTTAATGATTGATTTGAGGATGGATCAATACCACCAAATATTAAAAATTTATTTTTAGGAAACTTTTTTGAAAGATCTAAGAAAATTAATATACCTTTAGTTTTGAGTAATCTTGCGCAAAAAATAAAAGTTATTTCATTTCTGAAATTTTTATAAGACTTTCTTTTTAACCATTTACTGTTATTTTTGAATTTTGGTGACTTTAAAATATATTCTTCTGGCACGCCTGAACCTGGAATTAAATAGAAATTTTTATCATTTAAATTACATATTTGATTTGCTATAAAATTTATATCGTCTTGATTTTGAAAAATAAAAACTGTACGACTTTTATTTAATGTAAATTTGAATCTTGATTTTCTTTCATAGGCATTAAAAAAATTTATTATTTTAAAAATAATAATAAAAAATATTTTTGAAAATACTTTAGAACTGGAAAAACGTCCAATTCCTGCAAAGGATAAGACACAATTAATACCAAAGAAAGAACTTACTAATGAGGTTATCAGATTTGCTTGAAGAGTATGTGAATGAATCAATTTTGGTTTAATTGCTCTGATTAAGAGAATCATTCTTAGAAATGATATACAAAATGAGAATAAATTTTGATCTTTAGCTCTACTCATTCTCCATGGTATATGAATCAACATTTCAGATAAATTTTTTGATGTAGAATCATAAGGAGAAAGAGCTATGACGTGATTTTTAATCTTTTTTATCTTTTCAATAAGTAATTTCCGATAGTGATATAAATACCAGCTACTATTGGATATTAATATTATTGGCCTTGAATTATTATCCGACATTATTTGTATAACTTTAAATTATTTTTTATATCCAATACAAACCCAATAGGGTGGTTTTTTGATGAATTTTAAATTAATTAAACCTGCTTTCTTCATCATTTTTTTTATCTCAACTTTAGTAAAACGTTTTTCAATTTTTGTCGCAAATCTTTCAAATGCATCTGTTTGCATAAAGTAAAAAGATTTCTCTCTATAATCGTACAATAGTATTTTTTCTAATTCTAGTACTCTATATGATAAATATTTACTTAATTTTGCTAAAGGTAAATATATAAATAACACAATAATTTTACTGATAAATAATTTGGCAAAGAAAGGTATCCTGGTAATAACTTTTCTTGCAATGTCTGTAATTGACCAAATAAATTTAAACCATTTTGGTCTATTATCAAAACGATAATAAATATATATTAATAAAGGACCACCTTTATTTAATTTTGAGAAGCGGTCCTTTAATTCAACTTCAGGAAATGGCGTATAATGAAGAACCCTAGACAGTATCCAAAGTCTTGGGAATTTTCTTTAAGATTATTTCTTGAAGTTTAGGCACATTCAAATTTGCAATTATCAAATTCCTTCAAATTATTTTTAGCAACTAAAATTGCCTTCTGACTTGTTTCTATAAAATTTAGTAGTTTAACTTTTTGGGCAATTAATTTGGCCCATCTACCGCTACCGCAACCAATGTCAAAACCAACTCTCTCTTGATCAAGATATTTCTTTGGAAATATATGAAAATATTGATTAAAAGCAGATCTTAAATTCTTTACCTTATCTTGTTTATAGTGATTCCACTCCATCCCAAAGGAATTAATAAGTTCTTTATCAATATTTTTCAGTTATTTAAATTAAAAATATATTTTAATCCTTATTTGAATAATATATATATAACTAAAAACTAACTAATTAAATTTATTTAACTATTTTATAGTTAAAAATATAAAATTTTTGAAATTTTTTAATCATAAAATTAACTAATTTGAGTTGCTGTTTTGTGAATTTTTTATTTGACAGAAAAATATAATATTAATATATAAGAAAGTGCTTATTTTAAAAATTATAAAAAAATATGAATGATTTTAAACGTAATTTACTTTTAAAGTTTTTTAGAATTTTCTTTGATGAATTAAAATTTTTAACTACTCAAGATATCTTATGTGTTGGGAAGTACAGATTTATACTGCAATTTATGAAATCAAAATTAATGGGAAGAAAGGGACTACTTTTGTTAATGCCTCCTGAGACAAGAATTATTGGTATCGATAATATTAAAATAAATGGTTCTTTATTAAAAAGTAAGTTGCTGAGATCCTTTATTTCTTCGCGCCTTTACATACAAGCAATTAATAAAATTTTTATAGATGCATCAGTTCTTATTGGTCCAGATGTAAAAATTATAAGTGCAAACCATAATTTAGATGATTTTGATAATTGGGATCCTGCAGATGCCATCCAAATAAAAAAAAATGTCTGGATTGGAGCTAATGTCGTAATACTTCCTGGAGTTTATTTGGGAGATAATTGCGTTGTTGGTGCAGGCTCAATAGTAACAAAGTCATTTGGTGATAATTCGATCATAGCTGGAAATCCTGCCAAACTAATTAAAAAAAAGTCTAAAATAGATAATTATCAGTAACATTTTTAGCGTATCTTTCCCAAGAATAATCCTTAACTATTTTAATGCTTTCATTCCCCATTCTGATAACTTCTTCTTTGTTTTTCAAAAAGTATTCAATAGAATTTATAAGGTTTTCAGAATTACCAGCCTTAATAACAAAACCATTTCTTTTGTTTTCAACAATTGATCCAGATTCTTTTGTACATATTATTGGCAAGCCAGAGGCCATCGCTTCATAGATACACTTGGCAGATCCTTCAATGAAAGATGGATGAATAAGGACATCAAATAATTTGTAAATATTATTTTTTGAAGTATCAATAAATCCATGTTTAAAGATTTTAAATTTTAAATTATTTAATAGATTTTTCTCCTCGTTAAATATTCGACCAAAGAGATGTAATTCAAAAACTGGCTGCTCACTTTCGGAGATTCTATTTAAATCATTTATCAACCATCTAATTCCTTTCCTCATGTTGACGACTCCAACGAAACCAATTCTTAAATTTCTATTATTTGAGCTTCTTGATCTTGAAGTTTCAAACTTTTGGTGGTTTACTCCAAAGGGTATTGTTTTTAACTTTTTAGGGGATATTTGATATTCATTTATTATGAAATTACTTGTAAAAGTTGATGGCGATATTATTATCTCTGAAATATCAAAAATATTTTTTTCGTTTTTGATATGACTATCTTTAGTAGTCTTATCTAAATAGTATTTGGGATGAATTTTTGTGTGTAATAATGAAATCTTTGAAGGGTTCATAGCACAATCTTTAATGATTATATAGTTTAATTTTTTTACGATAAATAATAACCAATATGATGTATCCCAAGAGTGAAAATATCTTTTAGATTTTCTATTAAGAATATAATGAATAAAAATTAAAGGAACCGAAAAAGAGTTAAATATGAATAATTCGTATTTTCTCCCTGGAATATTTTGAAAGCCATAAATTCTTAATAGAGCAAATACTCTAGAAATTAAAAAAACTATTTTTAGTGTCCAGATATTATTGATTTGCTTGTGTGTGTTTTTGGATGACCTACAAATTATGGTTATATCGAATTTATTTTTTGAATATTGGCAAATTTTTTTAGATCTATATCCAATTGAAGAATTTATTCCAAAATCACTAGCAATATGATGTAAAATTGCCCTTTTCATAATCTTGGTTATGTATTGTTTTTAATAATTATAAAAGATCCTTGTGCAAATATATTTGGTAGAAATTTATTTAATAAAGGGAATCCTTTATAAGGGATTATTTCTGAATTTTGATCAATATTTAAATATCTTAACCACCATTTTAAATCTTTAATTGTCCAAAATCTAATATGTTCGTTTGGACTCACTATCCATTGCAAAGGAAATCTCCCCATGAGATATCTAAGCCTGTGAGTTATAAAACCACTATTAGGCACAGAAGCAAAAATCACTTTAATTTCCTTGTTCTTTAACAAATTTAGAATAAATTCTTCAGGTGAATACATGTGCTCTAACACCTCAAAAATTGATACATATTTAGGCTTAAACTTGCTTAAAAGAATAAAAATGCTTTTATCATCAAGAAGATGATAATGGCGGAAATCATTTTTTTTCATTAACTCGCATGCGAATGAATCTTTATCAGATCCTATTATTTCTAGATTTGGACAATACTTTTTTATTGCTATTAGCTGTGCGCCATCTCCGCTACCAATATCAAAAAGTAGTGAATCATCACTATCAAAAAACTTATTAAATAATAAAGCCCTTTCAATTTGAAAATCGTTGGGCTTTATTTCTTTGAAATTACTTTTTCTTTTTTGCCAATATTCTTTAATATGTTTTTTTTTATATTTAAAGTTTGGATAAGAAAATAAGTTTCTATATATATTTTTAATCTTTGAATTTATTTTTTTTAGGTATTTGTTTTTCATAATATTAATTATGCTTAAAAATTTATATTTTAATTTTCCTAAATTTAATTTTCAGTACAAATTATAATGTTAAATTATATTTGAATGCATTATTTAATATTTTTAATGATTTTTTTGCAGCTAATATAATAGCTTTATCAAATTAACATGAATCGAAATAGATTAATATACATCTCAAGTGTAAATCTTTCTTCAAAAAGAGCTCAATCATTACAAATTCAGAGATTTGTTAAATCATTATCTTATGTATCACAAAAAGAAAAAATTAAATTTTTTGCATATTCATTGAGTGAAATTCCTAGAGGTAATCAAAGTTATTTTAAATCAGCTAAAAAGAAATTATCACAAAAAAGGATAGTTAATAATTTAAAAATGATTATTTTTCTTCTTTCCAAGAGAATTCTTAGGAAAACAGACTTTGTTTATTCAAGGGACTTATTATTATTGCTAATACTGGCATTTATGAAATATAGAACCATATATGAATATCATCACCCTGCTCCCTTTTTAAACACAATATTATTTAACATTTATAATACTCTTCCGACAACAAGACTGGTTACTATTTCTAAAGCATTAAAAAATAATGTTTTAGAAAAAACAAAGAATTATAAGAAGGAAATTTTAGTCTTACCTTCTGCCGTAGAAATTGATAAATATGAAATTAGTCCCAATAAAAAAATATGTAGAAGGCAATTAGGACTTAATGAAGATAAGTATTATATTTTGCATACAGGTAATCCTTATATTGGAAGAGGAATTGAAAGATTTATAGAATTATGTAATTTTTCAGAAGATGTCTTTTTTATTCAAATAGGAGGTGGAAATAACGATATATCTAGATTGAAATCATTAGCAAAAAGTAATAATATAAAAAATTGCTGTTTTTTAAAAAACATTAGTGAAAAAAAAATTATAAAGTACCAAAAGGCAGCGGACTTATTATTTTATAATATTACAGATCAATGGCCTACATTTTGGTGTTGTTCTCCATTGAAACTGCCTGAATATATGGCAAGTGGCACACCAATTTTAGCTTCTGATATTGGATCGATTACTGAAATGATTGACACTCAAAATTCTTACTTGTATCAAAACAGTTCTGAGTCATTAAAAAAAAGTTTTTTCCAAGCCAAGTCAAATCCTCATACATCAAAAATAAAAGCATTAAAGGCTAAAAAAAAGGTTAAAAAAAATTACACTTGGAATACTCGTTCTAAATTATTGCTCAATTTTTTGAAAAAAACATATTAACTTTTAATTAGTTGGAATTTTTAAAAAGAGGGAAATAAACCTTTTCGCCAGTCTTAGCTGCCCTGTAAGCAGCAATAATAATTTCTAAACTTTTTAAACCATCATATCCAGTACATATGCTTGATTCTTCTCCCTTTAATTTTTTAATCATATCTTTGTAGAAAATAGGATGGCCAAAGCCATATACACTTTTAGTTTGGTAGTTTGAATTTTCAACTAAGTGGTCATCTTCAGATTCTGAATCGAATTTCCAATAATCAAATTTATTAACAGCTTTGCCACCTAACTTTACACTGCCTTTTTCACCTAAAATTGTAATTGATCCTTCTAAATTTTCTGGATATGTAAGCATTGTCACAGCCATTGTTCCGAGTGTTCCGTTCTCCCATTTCATATTCATGGCGAGTGTGTCTTCAACCTCAATTTTTCTTCCAAGAGTTGCACTCTCAGCACTTAAACTTTCAAGTGAACCGTTTAGCCAATAAATTAAATCTACATAATGACTTGCTTGATTCATTAATGCACCACCATCTAACTCCCAAGTCCCTCTCCATTTGTCTTTATCATAATAACTTTGAGGTCTTTGCCAGAAAACATTTACTGATATCATAAAGATCTTGCCAAATCTCTTTGCTTGAATTTGTCTTTTGAGTATTTGTAGTGTTTGATTATAACGATTTTGCTTTACTACAAAAAGATTCACTCCAGCATCCTCGCATTCTTTGACCATCAATAGTCCGTCCGACCATTTTGTGGCCATTGGCTTTTCAGTACAAACGTGCATCCCATTTTTTGCTGCCTTAATTGTTTGCATGGCATGAAGTCCGCTAGGAGTTGCCAATACAACAAGATCAATATTTAACTTTTTCTTTAAATTATCCTCCAACAAACTATCAAAGTTTGAATAGAAAGATATGTTATTAATCTTATCTTCTTGATCAAATTCATTTTCTAGAAAATCTTTCGCTTTCTCTAAATTATCTAAATCTTTGTCACATATTGCTACTAAGTGAAGATTATCTTGGTGAAAGATAACTGATTTTAAATGCTTATAGCCAATTCTCCCACAACCTATAATAGCTACTCGAATTAACCTATCTTTAATTGCTAATCTAAAACTAGAATTTATCATTTAAGGCTCATTTATTCTAGAGGAAGTTAAATAATTATTTTGTAGAGTATACATCGTTTTAGTTTTTTTGCATTCCCAGAAACCATCTCCTTTAAGAGGTAAATTTATCCTCTCACCATATTCGCTCATCCATCCAATTTGTTTGCCAGGTAAACCAACAATTAATGCATATGGTTTAACATCTTTATTGACTAATGCTCCAGCACCAATAAAAGCATGCCGGCCTATTTCTATGCCACATATAATTGTACAATTTGCTCCAAGTGTTACGCCTTTTCTTATGATGGTATTTTTGTATTCTTTTTTTCTATTTATTTTTGATCTTGGATTATATACATTCGTGAAAACCATACTCGGTCCGCAAAAAACATCATCTTCTAGGAGAACATTATCGTAAATAGAAACATTATTTTGTATTTTCACATTATTGCCTATTCTTACATTATTCCCTACAAAAATATTTTGACCTAAAGAACAATTATTTCCAATAATTGCACCTCCACAAATATGAGTCCAATGCCATATTTTACAGTTTTCACCAATTTTAGCGCCTTCATCAACTTGAGCAGTTTTATGAATTACGGAGGAAGAGTCAATCATCGTTTATATTAAAGTCTTATTGGGTTTAAACTTCTCGGGATAATATTTTTTAAATCATAAAAAATACCATTTTTTACTATTAGTGACTCCCAATCTTTCTTTTCGATATTTGAAAATTCTTTATGTGCCACTGCAACTAGAACAGCTGAATATTTTTTGTTAAATTCTAATTTTGACAAAGCTTTTAATTTATACATTTCATAAACTTCAGTTTTATTTACCCATGGGTCATACACATCACAATGAATATCATTTGAAACTAAAGTATTTATTAAGTCAAAGACTTTAGTATTCCTGATATCAACGCAGTTTTCTTTAAAGGTAAAGCCTAATATGAGGACATTCAATTTTTTATGATTATTTATTACCCTATTCTTTAATTCTTTTATTAAATTTTGAGCTATCCAATAACTCATATTATCATTGATTTTTCTTCCTGCTAAAACTACTTTTGGATAAAAACCCACTTGTCTAGATTTATATGTTAGATAATAGGGGTCTACACTAATGCAGTGGCCTCCGACTAAACCAGGTTCGAATTTCAGGAAATTCCATTTGGTACTTGCGGTGGCTAATACATCTTGAGTATCAATTCCAATTTTGTCGAAAATTAAAGCTAATTCATTAACTAAAGCGATATTAAGGTCTCTTTGTGTATTTTCAATTACCTTAGCTGCTTCTGCTACTTTTATACTTGGAGCTCTATACGTTCCAGCTTTAATTATGGATCCATAAAGATCATCAATCCATAATGCTGATTCGGGATCTCCACCACTTGTAACCTTTATTATAGAGGTTAGAGTATGAATCTCATCACTTGGATTTATCCGTTCAGGACTATATCCACAAAAGAAACCCTGATTGAATTCTTTGTGGTTATATTTTAGGCCAGATTCTTTTTCTAAAATGGGGATGCAAATTTCTTCTGTGGTTCCAGGATAAACTGTACTTTCATAAATTATCACTGGAGAAGATTTTAGATTTGTATCTGAACTTTCTATTAATCTAACTTTTAATGCTTGCCCAACTGTTTTGGTCGCTGACTTTATGGCTTCTAAATCCGGCTCTTTATCTTTATTGATTGGAGTTGGGACTGTTATTATGAAAACATCTGCTTTTGATAACTGATGAACATCATTTGTAAAAGATATATTTTGCAGTCCTTTTAAGACTTCTTCAGGGACTTCTTTTGTATTGTCAATCCCATTTTTTAAATTCAAGAGTCTTTTTTTATTCAAGTCAAAACCAATGATTTTATTGTTTAGATGCGTTTGAGTTCTTAGGCAAGTTTTTGACTTTGCAAATTCAACAGCTAAGGGAAGTCCCACATATCCTAGACCGATAACTGAAATTGTACATGATTTTAAATTTGGTAAATTACTTGTAATAGTCATTCAAATTTTTGTTTTATAAAAATCTTTGTACCATGTGATAAATTCAGAAATACCTTTTTGGACTGAGGTATTTGGTTTGAAATTTATCCATTCGTTTAATAAATCAGGCGCTGAAAAAGTAGCAGGCACATCTCCTTGTTGTAATGGTAAATATTCTTTCTTAGCTGATTTCCCAAGTGACTTCTCAATTTCTTTAATAAAGTCCATTAAAGGAATAGGATTGGAATTGCCAAGATTAAAAACTTTATAGGGACACCAACTTGAAGATGAGTCTGGTTCTGATTTATTAAAATCTGATTTGTTTGTTGCAGGTTTATTAATTAAATACATCAGACCATGAATTACGTCATCAATATAAGTAAAGTCTCTTACCATATTTCCTTCATTAAAAACTTTAATTGGCTTATTTTCTAAGATGGCTTTAGTAAATAAGAATAATGCCATATCTGGTCTCCCCCAAGGGCCATAAACGGTAAAAAATCTTAATCCAGTTGTTGGTAAATTATAAAGATGGCTATAAGTGTGTGCAATTAACTCATTACATTTTTTTGTTGCCCCGTAGAGACTAACAGGGTGATCTACAGTATCCAGTTCTGAGAAAGGCGTTTTAGTGTTACCCCCATATACTGAACTACTGCTTGCGTATAAAAAATGTTTTATCTTTTTCCTCTTACAATTTTCTATGATATTAAAAAAACCAATCAGATTTGAATCAATATAGGAATCAGGATTCGTAATTGAATATCTAACCCCTGCTTGAGCCGCAAGATTAACTACATGAGTAATTTCATGATTATCAAAAATTTCATCTATAATTTTTCTATTTTTTAAATCTGCCTTTATGAATTTGAATTTTTTTTCATTCTTTGAACTTAATTTCTTTAAGATATTTAATCTTGCAATTTTTAGATTAGGGTCATAATAGTTGTTTAAGTTATCTATCCCTATGACAGAGTTCCCAGATTCGATTAATTTTTTTGTAAGGTGAAATCCTATGAATCCCGAAGCTCCAGTAACTAATATGATCATATATTAAAAAAATTTAAACCATTTACATTTGGAATAAAATAGAAAAACCGCCTTGAAATTATATCACTACCAAGCGTTGTATAATGATTTTTATAATTTGAAGTTTTTATAAAGTTGTCATCTCTAATAACTACTTTTTTGATTTCTTCCTTAGTAACTTTAATAACTTTACCTTTAATCATAAAATTTGCCTTAAATAATAAATTATTTGATTTTCTAGACGAAAGAAAGCAAAATCGTAAGCCGGTACCCCGAATAGGCGGATTAAGTATTTTTTTAGGGATAATAGCTTCGTTAATCTTTCTTACTTTAAACAAAGAATTAAATTTGGGTATAGGAGATATCAATGTTCTTTTGGTTTTATCAATTGGTTTTTTCCTTGTTGGATTTGTTGATGATTTATTAAATATTTCTCCATGGCCAAGATTAATAATGCAAGTTGCTTTAGCATCAATTGCCTGGATTCAAAATATAAGAATAGAATCTATTGATTTATCGTATTTGGATATTGGACCCGAAGTTTATTTATTACCAAATTTTATAAGTTTCATAGTCACAATATTTTGGATTGTTGGACTCACTAATGCAATTAATTGGATAGATGGTCTAGATGGATTGGCAGTGGGTGTAACAATTATTGGAGTGGTTGGACTTATACTAATAAATCTTAATTTAAAACAATTTGACACTCTCTTTATCCTTTTCCCAATTGCCGGAGGTTGTTTGTCCTTTCTTAAATACAATTTTTTTCCTGCAAAAATATTAATGGGTGACGGAGGCTCATATTTATTAGGTTTCTTGTTGGCTTTTGTCTCGATTATCTCTACAACAAGATTCTCATTGGGAAACTCAGAGACTTTGGCAACTGCTATTTATATCCCAATTATTTTATTTTCTGTACCCATATTAGATATGTGCTCTGTAATAATTTCAAGAATTTTAGATGGTAGATCTCCTTTTTATCCAGATAATCAGCATTTACATCATAGATTAATAGCAAGAGGATTAAAGCATAGAGATGCTGTAATGGTTATTTATTTACTTTCTATTTTTGCACTTACATTATCTAATTCTCTAATAAATTAGAAATATTATTTTTTGAACCATCCCCAACTCTCCAGAAATTTAAACCGAAATTACTAATATTTTCATCTTTAAGAACTGATCTTGCATCAAATATCCATGCTGGTCGCCTCATTTTTGTTGCTATGGTTTCCCAATCAATATCAAAGTACTCTTTCCACTCAGTAAGTATAACTATTGCATCTGCATTATCTATTGATGAAGTAATCGTCTCAATAGCGCACCAGCCCCCTTCAGCATGGGTTATTTGACTTTCGCTTTTTGATTTCAAATAAATATCTTCATCAATTTGGAGGTCAGCTTTTATTTGTTTAGAACTTACTTTTGGATCATGAATGAATAATAAAGCCCCTTCCTCAATTAAGTCTTTGCATATCTTGATAGAGGCAGATTCTCTTGTATCGTTAGTATTAGCTTTAAATGCAAAGCCAAGGATTAAAATTTTCTTGCCTGTTACTGTGCCGAAAAGTTTTTGAACTACTAGTTTTGAGATTCTATGCTGATGCCAGCTATTTAACTTTACGACACCTTCCCAAAAATCAGCTACTTCTGGAAGACCAAAATATCTTGAGAGATATACAAGATTTAAAATATCTTTTTTGAAACAGCTTCCTCCAAAACCAGGTCCTGCATTTAAAAATTTTGACCCTATTCGACTATCTGAGCCTATAGCTCTAGCTACTTCTCTAACATCAGCTCCAGTTGCCTCACATAATGCACCAACAGAGTTTATTGAACTAATTCTTTGTGCAAGAAAAGCATTTGCAGTGAGCTTTGCTAGCTCACTACTCCAAATATTTGTATGTATTATTTTTTCTTTTGGGACCCAATTACTATAAATATTACTTAAAGACATAATTGCCTTTTCATTTTCTCCTCCTATCAAAACTCTGTCGGGATATAAAAGATCATTAATAGCAGTACCCTCTGCAAGGAACTCAGGATTAGATAAAACTTCATAAGTTGAGTTTTTTATTTTATTAGTACTATGATCTGAGCCTTCTAATATAGATTTTATAACTTCTGCAGTTCTAACAGGTATTGTACTTTTTTCTACGACTATAGTGTGCCCTTCTGCATAATTAGCGACTAGTCTTGCGCATGCTTCAACCCATTTCAGATCACTTGCCATCCCTGCACCAATTCCTTTCTTCTTGGTCGGAGTATTAACTGAGATGAAAATCATATCAGCTTTTCGTATGCTATTTTCTACAGAAGTTGAAAAATAAAGATTCTTGCCTCTACATTTTTTAACTATCTTCGCTAAACCTGGTTCATAAATAGGGAGATTATCAAAATTCTCACTATTCCATTGATTCACTCTATCTTCATTATTATCGACTACTTCAACTTGAATATTTGGGCACTTATAAGAAATGATAGCCATAGTAGGCCCTCCAACATATCCTGCACCAATACAACAAATATTTTTAATTTCCATGTTTAATAAGAATTTTGAAATTTCCCTTAAAAATAAATAAGACTAAAACTTTTTATACAATTAATTATATATATCACCTGTTTTTATATTAATGCTTGGACTTTTTTCTTCAACTATTGATCTTAATCCCGAAAGCAAAACCCAAATTAGTATACTTATTTTTCCATCATAATAAGTAATATCAGATAGATGACTAAAAGTAACAAGAATTGTTGAAGCGAACCAACATTTGTTTATAGAAAAATGATAGATATCAGTATTTTTTTTGTAGAGTAATTTGAATGCTTTGAATAATAATACAAAAATCATAGAACTTAATAATATAGATAATGGAATTCCATAGTTATAAGCCAATTCAAGAATCATATTGTGAGAATGTTGTGTAGATTGTATTCCTCCACTTGATTCGTACATTTTGGGAAATGTTGATGCTCCCCATCCAAGAATTGGATTTTCTAAAATTAATTTTGATGTCACAGAAAATATTTCTACTCTATTAAATTGAAGAATATTTTCTAAAAAATTAGTATTTTCTCTCCAATAAAAAAATAATTTTTTTAAAGGTATGAAGTTTAAAGATGGAAAACTTAATAAAATTAGACTTATGAAAGTATATATTGAAAATATTGGTATTAATAATTTAAGCTTATTGAATATTATTAAAAAAATCATAATACTCCCAATAATTGCACTTCTTGAAAATGTATAAAAATTGAAGTATATGATCAATATGTTCAAAGTTAATATAAATATTTTCTTGAACAAGTTATTTTTTATTGTCAATAGTTCATATAAGGAAAATCCAATTAGAGAGGATAACCAAATACCTGTATAATTTCTATTACTAAATAATCCTGATATTGAATTTTCAAGACTATTATTTTGCTTTAAATACCAAACTATTGATCCGTATAGTGTACTAAAAATACCATTTACATTAAACCATTTTTCTAAAATACAACTTATTAAAATTGGAACTGTGCCTGCAATTAAAAATTTTGAAAAAGTTTTTCTTTTTAATTCATTATTTAAATAAAAAGACGAGCAATAAAATAGTAAAAAAAGCGGAATCCAATTGAATAAATTTACCCATATATTTAAGATTTCGTTTCCAGTCAGTCCTTTTATATTTATAGATGAATTTACATTACTAAAAATCATTATGCCAGAGCAAACTAATAGTAATTGGTTATATTTGTCCTTAAAAAAATAAAATTTATTCTTTCTAATTACAAAGTATATCGAAACCAAATAGAAAATAACACTTAAAGGTAATGCTGATCCGAGGAAGAATGTACCAAAGTAAAATGACTTCTGATCAATATTAATTGAATTAAAGAAAATCAAATCTTTGATATTTTTAATGTTCATTAATATTATAAATTGCAGATCTTTAACGCTTCCTGCAGGATTCGAACCTGCGGCCCACTGCTTAGAAGGCAGTTGCTCTATCCAGCTGAGCTAAGGAAGCACTATGTTATTATATCGGACCATAGACTTATACAATCAAAAAACTTTCACTTTAAGTTATTAAATATTTTTAATTATGACTGAAAATTTTTTTAATTCCAAAAACTTTTAGAATAAAGATAAGTTTTAATTAACAAATTGAGCAAAAGACTATCAGAAAATGATAAAGATGAAATAGTCAAAAGTTTTAAATCTGGTACAGCTATTGAGTTTTTGTCAAAAAAACATGCTTGCACTAACTCAACAATCATAAGAAATCTGAAAAAAAATCTTGGAGAATTGAAATATAAAGAATTAATCAAAAAAAGTAAATACGCGAAAGAAAAATCTGAAACGCATAAAAATCAAAATAAAGATTTAGAGAAAACAAATTTTGAAAATGAAAATTTTAAAAATGATTCTAATGATCCTAAAGTTTTAGATGAAAATATAACTTCTTCAAATTTTGCTTCAAATGATAATTTTTTTGAAATTGCTCCTATTGATTTTGAAATAGATAATTCATCTCGAAAAGAGTTGTCTTCATTTCCTATCTCTGAAGTTAATTTCCCTAAAATTGTTTATATGGTCGTGGATAAGAAAATTGAGTTAGAGATAAAACTTTTAAAAGATTTCCCAGAATGGGAATTTTTGCCTAATGATGATTTAAATAGAAAAGCCATAGAAATATTTGTTGATTTAAGTCTTGCTAAAAGATCTTGTAATAAGGAGCAAAAGGTTCTTAAAGTTCCAAACACTGACGTATTTAGAATCGCAGCTCCTATACTACTTACGAGGGGAATTTCAAGAATCGTTTTTGCCGAAAATCTAATAGCTCTATAAGATATTTTTATTCATTATTCATATTAAAAACAAAAAAGTTTCCTAAAATCGAGCCTAATATAAAACTAGATCCCACTATGAAACTTATTGGAAGTTCAACAGTTTCATTGATTAAAAAGTTTACTTTAGTTTTGTTTGAACTATTTTGTATTCCAATTAATAAAATTACGAATAAAGAAGAATTAAAAATTGCTGTGAAGAATAATTTTTTAAAAAATAAGCTCATATCAATTAAAAGTCTTAATTAAATTTTAAATCAAATTATAAACTTCGCTTTTTTTAAGACCATTTTTCTTTGCTAAATATTTTGATGCTGCTGATAAACTTAAGCCGGCATTTATTAAATCATTTAGATCTCTTTTAATATTTGATTTATTTGGATTAAAATCTCTTTTTCTTATACCTTTTATAACGATTGTTATTTCACCAATAATTTCCTTATCATTGAAAAATTCTATAACGTTATTAATATTATTACCAACATGTTCTTCAAATCTTTTTGTTAATTCTCTTGCTACCATAATCTCCCGATCTCCTCCACAGAATTCAAGTAATTCCTTTAGTAATTTAATGAGTCGCTTGGGGGATTCATAAATTATAGTTGTTTTTTCATTTTTGCTAATCTCTAAAAGAATTTTTTCTCTATCTATTTTCTTTTTAGGAAGAAAGCCTTCAAATACGAAACTAGAGGAGGGTAGTCCGCTTGAAACAAGCGCTGTTATCGCAGCACACGCTCCAGGAACGCAAATCATATCAATTCCTTCAGATTTTACTTTTTTAGCAATATCTTCCCCCGGATCGCAAATACCAGGCATGCCTGCATCACTTACAATGGCAATTGATTTCCCTTCCTTAAGATCTTTTACTATTTTGGGAATTTTTATTAAAGAATTATGTTTATTAAAACTTATAAGTTTATTTGAAATATTGAACTTGTTCATTATTTTTTTTGTTTGTCTTGTATCCTCGCAAGCAACTAAAGAAACTTTTTCTAAAATATTTAATGCTCTTTGGGAAATATCATTTAGATTCCCAATCGGAGTACCAACTATATATAAAATACCGTTTTCTGGTTCTTCCTTTCTATGGGATAATGAGTAATTAATATTCATTTAATGACTGAATTACCTTCTGGTGTTGATATTAATAATCTTATCGATGATATAAGAATTTTCAGCTGGGAAGCAGCAGATATTTTGCTTTATTACTCCAAATTGTTAGAAAATTCAAATGATAAAAAAAATATACTCAAAAATAATAATGAGGACGAACCTGTTACTTTGGCTGATTTAAAAGTTAATGAATTAATCATTAAAAGATTAAATGAAAATTATAAAAATATTAATTGGGATATTTTGAGCGAAGAAAATGTAAAAACTTCTTCAAAAGTTTTTGATGGTAAGAACGACTGGATCTGGGTTCTTGATCCTCTTGATGGAACGAAAGATTTCATTCAGGGAACAGGCAACTACGCAATGCATTTGGCATTGAACTTTAAACATAAACCTTATGTAGGTTTTGTTTTGATTCCGGATAAAAATCAATTATGGATTTCAGACGGAAAAAAAACATGGTGTGAAAGAAGAGATGGATCAAAATATGAACCAATTCTTTTAAAAAATAGAAATCTTCATGAAATGACTTTAGTAACTAGTAAAAATCATAGTAATAAAATTTTGAAAAACTTAATTCAGAAAATTAATTTCTATCAAGTAAAAATGATGGGCAGCATTGGATGCAAAATAGCTTCTATAATTCGTGGAGAAAGTGATATTTATATAAGTCTTAGTTTGCCGGGTAAAAGCTCACCTAAAGATTGGGATTTTTCTGCACCAGAATCGATTCTGAGAGCAGCTGGTGGGGCAATTACAAATCTAGATAATCAAGAACTATCATACGGAAAAGATAGTTTCGAGCAAGGTGGCATCATAGTTGCCACAAATGACAAGAAAACGCACGGAATTATTTGCTTCGAAATAAAGAAAATTATTGAGGAGAACGGAATTTATCCCCCTCTAGTTTTTAATTAAGCGGGGCAACTGGAGTAGGAGTTGGTTCGGGATAAGACATCCCATTATTTTGTCCTACGCCTCTCAATGTAAGATTAATTCTCCCTCTGCTATCAATCTCTCTAACTCTTACGGTTACTTCATCTCCTTGCCTCACTACATCTTCGACTCTCTCAACTCTTGCTTCTGACAATTGAGAAATGTGAACCATCCCTTCTTTGCCAGGTAAGATTTCTACGAAAGCACCAATGGGTATGATTCTAGTTACAACACCAGAGAAGATCTCGCCTTCATGAACCTTGCGTGTTAAACCTTCTATTATCTTCTGAGCTTCTTCTGCCGCAGCTCCGTCGTGAGAAGCAATAGTTACAATTCCGCCATCTTCTATATCTATTTTTGTGTTAGTTCTCTCAGTAATTCCTTTGATAGTTCTGCCCCCAGGTCCAATGACTGTTCCTATTAGCTCAGGATCAATTCTAAAGCTTAAAAGTCGAGGAGCATGCGGAGAAAGGGATTCCTGAGGCTTATCGATCGCGTCTTGCATCTTTTCTAAGATATGTAATCTTGCTGGACGAGCTTTATTAATTGCATCAGAAATAATAGAGACAGGCAAACCTGTAATCTTCATATCCATTTGTAATGCTGTTATTCCCTTTTCAGTACCAGCAACTTTAAAGTCCATGTCTCCCAGAAAGTCCTCAATCCCTTGAATATCTGTAAGGATTCTGACTTCTTTACCTTCCTTGATAAGACCCATGGCAGTACCACTTACAGGAGCTTTTAAAGGAACCCCCGCATCTAATAATGAAAGCGTGCTTCCACATACAGAACCCATTGAAGTTGAACCGTTAGAACTTAAAACTTCGCTAACTACTCTTAGTACATAAGGAAATGTTTCTTTCCCCGGCAATACAGGTATTATTGCTCTCTCAGCTAAAGCTCCATGGCCAATTTCTCTTCTCCCGGGAGTTCTCATTGGTCTTGTTTCTCCTACTGAATAAGGAGGAAAATTATAGTGGTGTAAGTAAGTTTTTTCAGTGCTGGGATTCAAATCATCCATTTCTTGAGCATCACTCGGCGTTCCTAATGTAGTAGTAGATAAAACTTGCGTTAAACCTCTTTGAAATAATGCAGAACCATGGACCCTTTTTGGAAGAATGCCTGCAGAAGCTGATATTTTTCTAACTTCGTCTAAATCTCTTCCATCAACTCTTTTATTATCATTAATGATTTGTGAACGCATTAATTTCTTTGTAAGTTTTTTAAAGTCGGAACTTAATAACTTATCATTCTCTGAAAGAAGAACTTTTAATTGGTTCTCATCTTTCAAAGATTCTATTTTACCTTGCGTTTCAATTTTTATTTTTTCGAGTTCAAGATCTCTTTCCTCTTTGGAAAGATCAAATTTCTTTAAAACTAATTCAATAGGGTTTGTGCAATTTTTCTCTAAATAAGAGGGCAATGTTTTATCTTCTTCAGGATCAGATGGCTTAATCTGTTTTATTCCCAAATCTTTTAGTAAATCTTCTTGAGATTTAATAAGCTCGGAAACTGCTTCATAGCCAAAATCTATAGCTTCGATAGTATCTTGTTCTGATAATTGGTTGGCACCTGCCTCAATCATGACAATACCGTCAGGAGAACCTGCAACAACAATGTCTAAATCTCCTTTCTCTATTTCTCTATAGCTTGGATTTAAGATGAAATCATCCCCTATAAGACCAACTCTAACCGCTGCCATTGGCCCATAAAATGGAATCTCACCAAGTAATGTTGCTAGTGATGCACCAGTAACTGCTAAAACATCTGCTGGAACTCTCTCATCTAGAGAGAGGCAAGAGGCAACTATTTGTATCTCATCTCTCATCCATGAAGGGAAAAGTGGCCTCATTGGCCTATCAATCAATCTCGCAATTAGAGTGGCTCTTTCTGGAGGGCGACCTTCTCTCCTCATAAAACCACCTGGAATTCTTCCAGCAGCATATAGTTTCTCCTCATAGTCACATATCAGAGGCAGAAAGTCTGAAGCATCTTTTTTTGTAGTTTTTGTAGCTGTAACTAATAGAGAGGTGTCACCACACTCAATCATTACTGATCCATTTGCTTGAGGAGCATATAGTCCTGTAGTTAGTCGTATCTCTCGTCCGTCAAACGTGATCGACTTATTTTGTCCTTCCACTTTTTAAATTATAAATCTATACATAATTTATTCTTACATTTAATAGGGACAAATAGACTAAATTATTTAGATAACCTATAAAATTTTTAAAAATGACCTAAAAATAAATATTAATTTCTCTGAAAAATATTTATTTTATAAAATATGGTACTGCTTTAAAGCAGTTAGATTAGTTTACCAACTTGATTTAACTACCCCAGGAAGTTCTCCATTATGAGCTCTTTGCCTTAACTGATTTCTGCAAAGACCAAAATCTCTATACACTCCTCTGGGTTTACCAGTTGCCCAACATCTATTTCTTACTCTATTTGGTGCAGAGTTTCTTGGCAGACCTTGGATCTTTCTATGAATTTCTAACCTTTCCATTGGATCTTTTGCGGCTTTAAATTCGTCTAATAATGATTTCCTTTTTGAAGCATATTTATTAACGAGTTTTTTACGTTTTACTTCTCTCGCAATCATGGACTTTTTAGCCATTTAAAAAAAATTAAAAAATTATAAATATATCTTAACAGCTAGCCTAACAATTTTTGAAATTTTTTATTGGTTTAATAATCTTTGTACTACTAAAAGTTGACTAGTATCTCTAATAATGAGCAGCACACTTAATCCAACCAGAAGAAAGAAACTGGATTGAGTAACAACCATTTGGACCTTCAATGGCACGGGTTTCCCCCTGAACCCTTCAATTAAAGTGAAAACAAGTTGTCCTCCATCTAATAAAGGAAGAGGCAATGAATTGAGTACTGCTAAGTTAATAGAAATTAAAGCAGCAAATAGTAATATCCCTGTTCCCCCTTGTTGTGATAGTTGGGCGCCGATTTCAACAATTTTGACCGGCCCACTTAATTGTTGAGCTGTTGAAGAGAAATTTGTTATTAAACCTTTGTAACCTTGAATTGTTTTTACCAAAAGTGATGAAAACTCATTATTGGTGTAATTAAAAAGTTCATAAACATTTTTTGTCTTTTTAGTTTCTTTTCTTATATTAGGCTGTAATTGAGCACCAATAGTTCCTTTCCCATCAACATTCTTCGGTATCAAAGTTATTTCTTTAAGAATCCCATCTCTCTCAATTTTTAATGAGATTGGTTCATCTAAAGAATTCTGAATCTCTTTTACTAAAGTGGAAACAGCTTGATCACCTACCCCTAAACTGCGAGATTCAATTTCTAATATTTTATCTCCTGCTTCTAAGCCAGCTAAAGAGGCCGCCTTATCAGGTTGAGTTGCCAAAACTAAAATACCCGGTTCTGGATCAAAAGGAATACCAATAGTAGTTACATTTAAAATTAAGATTGTATAGGCAAGAATTAAATTAGCTAATACTCCAGCAGATATTACAATAACCCTTTGAATTATTGGTCTATTTTTTAAGAGGTTTG
This sequence comes from Prochlorococcus sp. AG-347-K16, assembly GCA_003281405.1. GTDB lineage: Bacteria > Cyanobacteriota > Cyanobacteriia > PCC-6307 > Cyanobiaceae > Prochlorococcus_A. The sequence goes on from QCCD01000008.1 coordinate 27,728, forward strand.
GATCTCTAGGGTCAATATTATTTAGTTCTTCATCAGGGAATGAAACAAATCCCCCTAAAGGAAAGGCTCTAAATGAATAAGTTATGTTTTTATATTTTTTTTGAATTATTGAAGGTCCAAAACCAATTGAAAATCCATCAACATAGATGCCTTGCAAAATTGCTGCAAGAAAATGACCCATCTCATGAAAAAAAATGAGAAATCCCAGAACTGTTATTGAGGTTAAAACATTCATTTTTTTATATTAGGCAGTTTTTAAAAAATTTGATCCAAAATATGGAACCAGAGCATCTGGAATCCTTACGCTACCGTCTTTTTGTTGGCAATTTTCAAGAATTGCAGCCATTGTTCTTCCAATAGCAAGACCACTTCCATTTAAGGTGTGTAAGTAGATATTTTTTTTATCAATTTTTGTTCTTATTGAAGATCTGCGGGCCTGAAAGTCTAAACAATTGCTGCAACTCGAAATTTCTCTGTAGCATTTACTACTAGGTAGCCAGACTTCGAGATCAAAAGTTCTACTAGAAGAAAACCCTAAGTCTCCAGTACTAATATCTACTAATCTGTAGGGTAAGTTTAGCTTTTTTAAAATACTTTCTGCATCGTGTGTAATTTTTTTATGAGCTTCATTAGATTTGCTGGGATCACAAAACCAATAAAGCTCAACCTTATTAAATTGATGAAGTCGGATTAAACCTTTAGTATCCCTTCCATAACTGCCAGCTTCTCTCCTGAAACATGGGCTATATGCAACATATTTAAGAGGTAATTGCTTGGAATCAATTATCTCATTTTTATGAAAAGCGGTAATTGGAACTTCAGCAGTTGGAGAAAGCCAAAGATCGTCATTTGAACACTTAAAACTTTCATTTGAGAATTTAGGTAATTGTCCAGATCCCGTGAGACTTTCTGAATTTACTAACGCTGGAGGCATTAACTCTAAATAACCATTTTTAATATGCATATCCAGCATGAAATTAATCAATGCCCTCTCTAATCTTGCACCATTACCAGTAAGAGTAATAAACCGACTTTTTGATATTTTTGTTGAATTTATAGAGTCGAATAAATTAAGATTTTCACCTATTTCCCAGTGAGATTTAAGATTCTCCTGTATCAAAGGATCTCCCCAAGTTTTTACTTGGACATTATTACTTTCATCTTTTCCAATAGGCGCATCTTTACTAGGGAAATTAGGCAAATTTAAAAGCTGACTATGAATTTCTTTCTCTAATATCTTTTGTCTCTCCTCCAATTCAGAAATTTTGATTCTGTATTCGTTCCCCTTCTTTTTTAAAGAGATTAGTTCTGGAGAATTATCACTTTGGGATTTGCTAATTTCCTGACCAAATAGTTTGCTTAACTTTTTGCTCTCAGATTGAAGACTGGATATTTCTATATCAATATCTTTTTTCTTAACAGTTAACTCATGTATGTGGGATAACTTATAAACTTTTCCTCTCAAGGATAAACTCTCTTCAACAATTGTTGGATTTTCCCTTATTAATTTTTGATCTAACACTCTTTTTTTTTATACCTTAATTAAGATAATTAATCTAAATTCATTATTAGGGATTTTTGACTAAAAATTAACTAAATTAATGATTCCTAACTTAAAGAATATTTTTAGACAAAATTTCCTAGTTAAGATGCAGGTCTAGCCCTCCCTGTAGATGACCATTCTTTTAGTAAATTAATTTGCTCTTTAGCTGTTCTGGATAAGGGAACTAGTTCAGAAACTGCCTTTATTAAATCTTTCTCCATAAGTTCTCTATTTTCAGAGAATGAAATATGCATACCTTCTATTACTGCTTGTTCAAGTTCTGCGCCTGAGAATCCATCTGTTCTATCGATGATAGTAGATAGAGGAAAACTATAACTTGGTCTTCTTTTTTTTAAGTGCAAATCTAAAATACTTAATCTTTCTTCAGAATTTGGTAAATCAAGAAAAAATATCTCATCAAACCTACCTTTCCTTAATAATTCAGCAGGAAGTTTATCTATAGCATTAGCGGTAGCTATGACAAATACGGAGGATTCTTTTTCAGCCATCCAAGTTAGCAAACTTGCCAATACTCTCTGACTTGTACCCCCATCACTTCTAGCATCGCCACCAAAGCCCTTATCAATTTCATCGATCCAAAGAATACAAGGAGACATGGCCTCAGTTCTTAATATTGCTTCTCTTGTTCTTGCCTCGCTTGAACCAACAAGGCTAGAAAATAGTCTTCCAACATCTAACCTAAGTAGCGGCATCGACCAACTCTTGGAAATTGATTTTGCGGTAAGCGATTTACCCGTTCCTTGAGCTCCAACTAGTAAGACCCCTTTAGGAATAGGTAATCCATAATCTCTAGCTTCTTTAGAAAAGGCCCTGTATCTTTGATTGAGCCAAACTTTTAAAACACTTAAACCACCAATATCATCTTGACTTGATTTGGCATCGAAAAATTCTAAAATTTCACTTCTTGCGATCACTTGTTTTTTCTCTTCAAGAATATCTTTAATATCTTCTTTACTTATTTTCCCTCTTTGAGCAAGGGCCTTTGCCGTGACTTGCTTTACTTTTGTTTCGGTAAGTCCACTTGAGGCTAAAGAAAGTTCGTTTAAGTCCTTTTCCTCAAGATTTGAATTTGTATTAATAGCAATTTTTTTTATTAGACTTTTCAATTCTTTTTGATCAGGCAAAGGTAAATTTACAATCGTCATTAATTCATCTAGTTCTTCTGACGATGGAAATAAATGGGAACTTATTATTAAATTATGACTAGTTTTCTTAAGCGCTGAAGATAGTTCTTTAATAGTTCTATTGATAGATGGATCGTCATAAAATTTATGAAAATCTTTTACTAATAAAACTATTGAGACTTCAGAACATTGTTCTTTAAGCCAATTAAGCACTCCTAAAGGATTATTAGAAAATTTACCTTCTTCATTTATTAATCCTTTTATACCGCTAACACAATCCCAGCAAATGAATCTTTTTATATTTAATCTTTCACAAGAGGAATTAACCAACTTTTCTAATCTTTCCTCTTCTTTAGTCCTTATCCAAATTAATGAGGTTCTTGATTTTATGAGTAATTCTAAATTTCTACACCAAGAATTCATTATTGAAGATTCAGACTATTTTTTACTATTTGGTTCAAAAGGTAATCTTTTATCTGAAATAGTTGAAGCAGAAGTTGTTATTACTTCATTTTTAGCCAATAATTGTTGATCTAGAATTTTCTGTAGATTCTCAGGAAGAGCCTCTTTATTAAGCAGAAAAGTCTGAAATGCTTGGAATATATTAGCGACAACCATATATAGTAAAACTCCTGCTGGTAGTGGAAAAAACAGAAACATACCAGTAATCATAATTGGCGTAATTTTGTTTGCTGTTGATTGTTGTGGATTAGCAGGCATCCCTTGACTAGATAGAACTTGAGAAAGAAGAAGGGTTAATCCAAATGCACCAACTAGTGCTGCAATATCCCAATTAATTGCCCCATCTACATAAAACCCAACTTGACCAAGAGCTTTTATAAAAAGGAAACCACTTTTTGCGGCTAAACCAGGTATTTTCGCCTCAATTGTGGCATCACCTGGTTTAATTCCAGTTACTGTACCGTCTTGTGAAACTTTTAGATTCTCGGAGCCTTTTGAAACCTTCCAAGTAGGTAGAAATTTTGATCCATTGTCGTATTTAGATAAAACTTCCGAATAACTATTTCCATTAGTTGTTTGGAGATTTATTTTGATGGATTCTTCCGTTCCTAATTTAGTTCCGTTGGAAATGGTAGCTATTACGGGGAAATGTGATTTTTCTGTTATGAATATAGAATGTCTTGGAGATTTATAAGGTTTTGGATCTATAGCTGCAATTTGATCCTGTGGGACAACTTTAAGATTTATGTTGTAAGGAACATCAGCAAAAGGAGAACCTCTTAAAGTTGCAAAAAGGGCAAAAAGAACAGGCATTTGGACGATCAAAGGCAAGCAACCTGCAAGTGGACTGCCAAATTCGTTCATTAATTTACCAAGCTCTTCTTGCTGTTTCTTGGGGTCACCTGAAAACTTGGATTTTATTTCTGCTTGTCTTTTTTGCATTACTGGTTGGGCAATTTTCATCCTTCTTGCACTTCTAATAGAACCAGCGCTTAGGGGGAAAAGTGCAATTCTAATTACGACAGTTAATGCAACAATTGCTAAACCATAACTAGGAACTAAACCGTAGAAAAAATCTAGAATCGGGATAAGTAGTTTTTCAGAAATGAACCCTATCACGATATTAAAGAGAGTGTAATTTTATTAGACATTTTATTTTACAGGAAAAAAAGGTTTTTGTAATTAATTTATTTAGGATTTAGTAGCAAATCCTTCTACTTCTTTTAGATTTGTGATTTGTGATCTTTTATTTATATGTTCTTCTATAAATTTTTGCTTTTCTCTAAATAAGGGTAAAGATTTCATTTCAACCTTTGATCCATCATTTAAGATAAGAACCATATCGCCATATGATCCGAATCCCCTTGGAATAGATCTAATTTCTTCAATATTACTTAATGAGACTTGTGTTTTGTTTTTACCGAACCAACCTCCATCAATTGAAATTCTTTTGTTTGTAATTTTATATCTCAACCACAATGCTCTAACTATTGCGGCAAAGGTAAATGGTAATCCAAGAATAGTTATACCTGCAAAAAGATTTAAAATTAAATCACCTTTTGCTGGTCCACCTTCATAAAAGACTTCTTCATTCATGTTAATCATTTGATTAGACGAGATTTGAACATTAAGTTTTGAAATTCCTCCAAAAGTCTACTTTTATCATTGCAGAAATCTCCAAATTTAAGGTTAACAAGTAACCAATATGGTTTGTGGTTATTAATTTTTTGAATGTTTGTTAATAACCACTCTTGCAGGATTCTTCTTAATTTATTTCTTTCTACAGCTTTTTTTGAAACTTTCTTACTTATAGCTATTGCAACCCTAAATTTATTTGAGGTATTTTTGAGTTTATGGGTTAAAAGAATATCTGGATTTGATCTTGCGACTTTAAAAGTCATTAATTTTCCATGATATGTTATGGAATTTTTATGTATGTAATTAAAAGTCCTATGACCTTTTAAACGCATATCCTTAGGTAAGGCCATTTATAATTGAAGTTATACAGCTACTCTCTCTCTACCTTTTTGTCTTCTGCTTTTAATAACTCTTCTACCTGTATGAGAACGCATTCTTACTCTAAAACCAGATACACGTTTTCTTTTCCTTGAAGTTCCGCCAAAAGTTCTTTTAGTCATATGTTTAATTATCCTTATTTAATTTATCATTTAATCGATCACTATAGTCCAGCTTCCTAAATAACTTGTAAATGATTTTCCACTAGGTTGGCCATATGAATGAAATTGATATAAACCGGATTTTTTTGGATTAAAGACTTTTAAGACTATTGCATAACTTTCTTTATTAGAAGGAATTGGACTGTAGGGATAAATATCTAATGAACGTAAGCCGGATTCATCACTATTAATTTCTATATCAGCTGGAATATCTTCTAAACATTTTGTTCTACTATCAAAACCGCCTATTTTTACTTTGCAAAAACTAAGTTTTTCGCTTTTTAAATTGGATTTAAAGGTTTTGGGAATTGCCAAGTTAATTTTTAAAATATCAGTTCTTCTATCAGATGGCCTGAGGAAAAAATAGATTGTATTTCTAAATCTTCTCTTATTTTCTTTTTGAAACCACCTTAATTTTCTGTAACTAGAGTCTTGATTCCACTGAAACTCCAATCCTGCCTTAGCCTCTTGGATGTAATTAAAAAAAGGAGTCGAAACTAAAATTGTTGGGATGAGAAAAAATCTTAAAATTTTAAGATTTAAAGTAAGTTTCTTTGTGATTTTAAACATTAAGCGAATTGAATTAAAAGGTTTAGTTTGTGCTATTCAAATTTAAAGCAGAAAAATTATTTCACTAAGGTTAACATCTATCTGTCCTTAATTTTGCAGCGCCTCTTAAATAAGGGTGCTTTATTGCATAATTGGGTGGCAATAAAACTTGAGCCATTATTCTTATGCAAAAATCAACATCATTAGAAACGTGCATTTGTTGGCAGTCTAAGAATGCTACTGAATCAAGTCCATTAAATTTCCTCGCAATTGAAGCGGGAAAACATGCATTTAAATCCTTTGTCGCTGTGAATGTAATGGATAAAATATTCGTCTTAATTAGATCGTTGCGTGAAATCAATTCACTAATTAGTTCCACTACGGCAACTTCTATTTCCCTAACTGAATTCCCAGATGCTGTTGTGGCGCCACGAATAAATGTAATTTTATAATCATCTTTCATTTTTTCATACATATTGATTTAAGGCTTGTATAACCAAAGTACTTTATTAGAAGAGTCAAACTCAAAAAAGATATTATTGATAATTTTCGCAATCATTTTGCTTCCAGGAATTAGTCCAAGTATTTTTTTCTTTTTCTTACCAAATGTTAGGGGTTGAATTTTAGGGTCAATATTAACCATTTCTGCAGCTAGTTCCCTAGCAACAAATTCATCTCCCACCTCATCAACTAGTCCTAATTCTTTCGCTTGAGTTCCAGTAAATATCCTCCCATCGGCAAATTTCCTTACTTCTTCAACAGGTAAATTTCTTCCATCAGCAACAGCTTCAGTAAATTGTTTGTAGCTCTCATCAATTAGGCCTTGAAGCAAACTCCTCCCTTCCTCACTTAAAGGCTTATCAGGAGAAAGTATATCTTTAAATACACCGCTTTTAACGGTTTCAAATTTAATACCAACTTTATCTAATAATTCAGATAAATTATTTCCTCTTATAATCACACCAATAGAACCAGTAATTGTTCCTGGATTCGCAACTATTTTGTCAGATGCAACCCCAATGTAAACACCTCCAGATGCTGAGATATTACCAAAGCTAGCAATGACTTTACATCCTTTATCTTTTAGTCTTTTAATAGCAGAATATATTTCTTGGCTATCCCCGACAGTGCCACCTGGTGAATCAATTCTCACGATTAAAGCAGGAAATTCCCTATCCTCAATTTGTTTAAGAGCTTTAAGGACAGAAACTCTTGTTGAACTTGTAATAGGCTCATCTATAACTATACGAGCCATTCTTTTTTTTGACTTTCGTCTAAAAGGCCAAATCATTCTTTTAAGGTAAAAACATAAAACTACTTTAAAAAGATTATCAGCATAACTAATGAATTCTATCCTAAATTGGTTTTTAATGATTCTCCCTTTTGCACTTTGGGGGACTTCAATGGCGGCTATGACGCCCCTAGTATCTAATGCTGGCCCGGAGTTTGTGGCTTCTTTAAGATTACTTCCTGCAGGAATTCTTGTTCTAATTACAACATATTTGTTAAAAAGAGATTTAAAAATTTATAGGTGTGATTTGAAGTGGTTTTTTGTCTTTACAATTGTCGATGCTACTTTTTTTCAGTTGTTTTTAACTTATGGTATTGAAAAGACTGGAGCAGGTTTAGGCTCTGTCTTAATTGATTCTCAGCCGCTTTTGGTAGCAATTTTAGCGAGAGCAATTTTTGGAAATTTAATTAATCCAATAGGTTGGTTAGGACTACTTTTCGGATTGGGAGGAATAGTATTTTTAGGAGTTCCACAAGAATTTTTAGGTAATTGGTGGTTGATGTCTGACAAGTCTATAAATGATGTTGCTTTTAACTTTGGAGAACTTTGGATGCTTGCAGCTTCTTTAGCTATGGCACTAGGAACAATTTTAATTAGATTCACTTGCACTAAAAGTGATCCAGTTGCAGTTACAGGTTGGCATATGGTTTTAGGAGGGTTGCCCTTAATTATTAAGCACTGCTTACAATCAAGTTTCAAAATAATTCCAGATTGGTCACTATTTGATTGGGGACTTATGTCATTTGCAAGTATTTTTGGAGGAGCAATAGCCTATGGATTGTTTTTCTATTTTGCTAATAATAAAGAAATAACTGGATTTAGTACTCTTGCATTTTTAACTCCTGTATTTGCTCTTCTTAGTGGAGGCGTTTGGTTAGATGAAAGGCTCAATATTGTTCAGTGGATTGGGGTAGTGTTTGTTCTTATCTCGGTATTTCTTGTTAGCCAGCGAAAGAGTTTATGGGAAAATAAGTTTTCTGACACTACTATTTAATTAGTGTCTTTTTGTAAAAAGTCTAATAATGCGAATAGTTTTGATTAGTACACCAATAGGATTCTTAGGTAGTGGTAAAGGTGGTGGTGTTGAATTAACTTTAAATTCTTTAGTTTCAGGTTTAATTTCTTTAGGTCATTCTGTTGAGGTTGTAGCTCCAAAAAATTCTAAGTTACATGAAAGTAATGTAAATGCGAAATTACATTTTGTGGAAGGTGAAGATCAAATTAGTTGGCAACACCAAGATTTCAATTCTCACGTAAGTATTCCAGACAATTCGCTATTAGCGGGAATGCTTGAAAAAGGAATAGATATCGCTAAACATGCAGATGTATTGTTGAACATGTCCTATGATTGGTTGCCTATCTGGATGACTCTAAATTTAGAGATACCCATTGCACATATTATTAGTATGGGTTCTGAAAGTTCAGTAATTAGTAATTTAATCTCTAAGGTATATGCTAAATATCCAAATAATTTTGCTTTTCATTCAAAAATGCAGGCTAATGATTATCCATTCATAAAAAAACCAACAATTATTGGGAATGGGTTTAATTTAGATAATTATATTTTTCAAGATTCAGTGAAGGGACCATTGGCATGGGTTGGAAGAGTGGCTCCGGAGAAAGGTTTAGAGGATGCAGTATATGTGGCAAATCAACTTGGCGAAAAATTAAAAGTTTGGGGATTTATAGAAGATGAGATGTATGCCTCAAAGATAGAAAAATTATTCCCTCAAGGAGCTATAGATTGGATGGGTTTTTTATCAACCGACGAATTACAAAAAGAACTTGGTAAATGCAGAGGGTTGCTAAATACTCCGAAATGGAATGAGGCCTATGGGAACGTTATTGTTGAAGCTTTGGCCTGCGGGGTGCCAGTTGTAGCTTATAAAAGGGGAGGACCTAGTGAAATTATTCAGCATGGCCAAACAGGTTATCTTGCTGATCCTGACGATAAAAAAAATATGCTTTCTTATGTAGAGATTATTGAAAAAATAAAGCGTCAGAAATGTAGAGAATGGGTAGAAAAAAATGCCTCCGCAGATATATTTGCTAACAAGGTTGTGAACTGGCTTAATAAGGTAATGCATGAATATAAATAATATTAAATGATTCTTCTGAACTCAAAAAAAAGGCTTTTAAACGCAGTAATAATTTTAGTTTCTGGGATCATTATTTTTATTTTAGGTTTAGGTAATACAGGACTGGTGGATGAAACTCCTCCTTTATTTGCCGCTGCGGCAAGGGCGATGAGTGAATCTGGTGACTGGATAACTCCAAAGGTCAATGGAATGTTCCGTTTTGATAAGCCTCCACTAATATATTGGCTAATGGGTTTTTTTTACTCATTGCCCAAAAGCGAGATCTGGGATAGTTACGGGACAATCTCAGCAAGACTTCCTTCAGCTTTGGGATCATTATTTTTAATGTTGATGATTGGAGATACTTTATTTTGTTGGCCACAGAAGAGTGATAAGCAATTCCTCACTTCAATAGTTGCATCATTAGCCTTTGCTTTGTCTCCATTAATAATTATTTGGAGTAGAACTGCCGTGAGTGATGCTCTTTTGACTGGGACATTGGGGATTAGCCTCCTTTTGTTTTGGAGAAGAATGGCAAGTGAAAATAATGACCAATGTATTTCAGCGTGGGTATTTTTAGGTTTTGCAATTTTAACTAAAGGACCTGTTGCATTTGTTTTGGCATTATTGACTATTACATCTTTCTTATTTAGTCAGAAGAATTGGAAAACGTTGCTCTGTAAGATCAACCCTAGGAAAGGTTTTTTAATAACAATACTTATAAGTGTTCCATGGTACATATTAGAACTCATAAAAGAGGGAAAGCCTTTTTGGGACAATTTTTTTGGTTACCATAATTTTCAAAGATATACCTCAGTTGTAAATAATCATGCTGAACCATTCTGGTTTTTTCTTTACATAATGATATTGGCTTCATTACCGTTCACGCCTTTTTTGTATCACGGGATATTCAAATCCTTTAAGGATTTCTTGAAAAGTTCAAAACAAAGTTGCAATGTCACTGAGACCCTTTATACCTATTCTCTATTTTGGTTAATATCAGTTTTAATTTTCTTTAGCCTTTCTGCTACAAAACTACCAAGCTATTGGTTGCCAGCAATTCCAGCAGCGGCAATCTTAATAAGTAATAGCTTTATAAACTTAAAAAATTCAAGTAAAAGTTATCTATATTTATGGATTTTCAATATTTTAATTTTCTTCGGTGTTTCGATGGCATTCTTTTTCTCAAATAATTGGTTAAGTTCAATAAGTGATCCCGAAATGCCTAATCTTGCATCTGAACTAATAAGCTCTGGGATAATTTTTAAAGCCAAATTATTCTTCTCTTCATTTACAGTGCTTGCAATAATTATATTTTCTTTAAAATCCAGAAATATCCTTCTTTATCTTCAAATTTTACTTTTAATTGGACAATCCTTTTTGATGTCGCCAATTAGAAAATTAGCAGATACTTCTAGGCAATTACCTTTGAGAAATATCTCAAAATTAATTTCAGATATTCGCGAGGGAAGGGAAACTTTAGCAATGATTGGTATAAGAAAGCCTTCATTGCATTTTTATTCCAGGCAAATAGTTTTTTATGAGCCAAGCACTGAAGAGGGATTAATTAATCTGTCAGAAAGGCTAAATAATGATAGGCGAGAAAATTATGAGGATCAACCCGATTATGAATACAAATCTCTATTGGTCGTCATAGATGAATACTCGTCCCGCCGACAGCAATGGTCAAAAATTAATCATCAAAAATTGGGTGAATTTGGGATTTATAATTTATGGCGAATTCAAAAAAGTGATTTAAATAAGTATTCGAATTTTTTAGTGAATAGTGGTTATAAATCCGACTGGAAAAATAGAAAAGTTGAAAAATTTTAACAAAGTCTTTTTTTTAGAAGAGCTTTTTTTAAATCATCAAGGCTGCACTTGCTTGGGATGTCTATATCATTCAAATCTTCCATTAATTCGAGATCGATGACAGAATCTTCGGCTAAAAAACTAAAAACTTCATTAATGCTTATTCCCATATCTTGAGCCATCTCTGAGATAAGCCTTAGAGTATCCCTCCTTACAGAAATCCTTAGATCTAAAGGGATATATTCATTTTCAGGGTTTGCTGACTTCATACCCTAAATCTTAAGACATTATTTAGTTATCAGGATATAATCTTTACAATATTCATTAATCATGCAGTAAAGACTTTCAATCAAGTCGTTTGAATAAATAAATTCATAAACATTTTTAAAAGAGGAATTGTAATTATTGAAATTATGGTTGTAGTAAAAAGAATTTTTGAAGCTATTTTTTGTTTCACACCATAAGCCTCTGCCATCAATATTGTTGATATTGCCGTTGGGGTTGCTGCCTGAAGAATTACTGCAGATGATTGATAGAAGTCAAAATTTAAGAATTTACATACAAAAAAAATAATAAAGGGAAGAATAAATAACTTCAATAAAATTGAAAATTTAATTTCTTCATTTAGATCCAAAATCCATTCATTTTGATTTGTGATTATTCCAAGTCTTGTTCCCACAATTATTATTGCCAAAGCAATAACTATTCTTGCAGGAATCCAAAGATAATTGCCTAAAATTTCATCTATTTGAAAAAGATATGCAAGAAGTACGCCAATAATACCTCTTGATGCAGGGCTATTTATCAATGCATTTAATAGTCCTTTGATGTTTGGGATTTTATTTATGTTGGTTTTTTCTTGAAGAAAAAAGGGTCCAAATATCCAAGCGAAAAGTGTTGTTCCTAAATCAAATCCAATAGTGAAATTTATAGTTTTTGAAGGTAGAAGAGCTAGTGCAATTGGTATTCCAAGAAATGATGTATTACCTATTAGGCCTGCTAGCTGAAATGTGTGATTTGGAAGCCTCTTCTTAAATATTGGGATTATATTTATTAAAGTTATTAAAAATCCAATTACAGAGAATGCTAAAAATGCACTTTTAATTAGATTTATATCTATACCTTCCTTTAATAGAAGACCCATTACACTTAATGGAATTCCAAATCTTATTAGAGGTCTTGCTATATATTTTGAAATCTTTGGATTCTTTTTCCCCAGAAGAAAACCAAAGATTAAAAAAGGGATAATATTTATAAAAAGAGAGTAGATAGTATTAATTAGATATTTATTAAAGCAATATTAACTCGCCGTAGCGCATTAAAAAGGTTTTCTAGTTCAATTAGAATTTAAATTATTTTCCAGATTGCTTTGTCAGGAATTAGAGGAGATTTATATAAATTTTCTGGTTCTTTAGTCAAAACTCTCCATTTAGGAACCCGACAAGTTACGTAAGCAGGACTTTCTATTAAAACTCCTGGTTTCTCATCAAAAGTACATGTAAAACCTTCTTTCCAATATCCACCATTGTTAAGGTTTCCTTTAAACCAAACCCAGCATTTTGAAGTTTTCAAAATCAATAAATCTTTTATCTATCTTAATCAAGATTTAAGTAAAATTTCTAAAATTCATTACTTTAAAAAAATACTTTAATAACTATGGTTCTTTGAAAAATATAGTTTAGAGATTAATATCATTAGATTTAAGATCAAGGTAATAAAATTTGCTATCAATATTGGAGTTGACGAAATTTCATAACCGTAAATAATCCAAGATAAAACTCCTGTTATGAACATTATCAATGTGATTAAAGAAACATCATCCGCCTTTTTTGTTTTTAAGGTTTTTATCAATTGAGGAAGAAATGCTGCCGTTGTTAAAATCGCTGCAAAATATCCGTATATATCTACATTCATAAAATTATCTTAAAACTATTCTTTAACTAAATCAGTTAAAAAAGCTAATGGATCCCTCATATTTGAAGAGTAACCAAGCACATCATTTGAAAAAAATTTATAAATAACTTGATTTCTATTATTCAATAAAAAAGAAGCCCCTCTCTGAGGCAGGTATTCTTCTTTAAGAATATAATCATTCCAATTTTGAATTATTTCATTCATGTTATTTAGTCTAAATGTTGCCAATTCAAATGGTCTTAAATAACCATCTCCGAAAACCTTTTTAAATGAATTACCGGAAAATTTTAAAAATTTTAAGACTTCTATTTTGTCAAATTCTGAATAGATTTGTTTTGCTTTTCGGTCTCCGAGATAACCTCTAGTAACTTCTTTGATTGTTTTAAAAGAATTTATCCCTGATAACATCAAAAGCATATTGATCCAGCCTCCTAAACCAATATCTAATCCTCTTGAGATTTTAAGATTATTGTGAATTTGGTTATCAGAAACAACTATTAAATTTTCTTTGTGAAAGCCAGTAAATTTGCAGAATTTTTCTTTCCCATTTTTGTTCCCGATAGCAATTGCAAAAATATCTAAATTTTTATCTTGATTATTATCGATAAAACTTTTCAAATTTATTGCATATTCAAAGCTATCAAAATCTCCCAATAAGCCAAATAAAACAATTAACTTAAATTTTTTTTGCCCATTAAAGTTAAATTCTTCAACCAGATTTTCGATATTATTTTGAAATTTGTCAGTCACGAGGTTTTAAATGATTTATAAATTATTCTCAAAAAAGATTTCTCACCTTGGATAGTATAAAATTTTACATGAAAAAGTTTTTAAAGAAATTAATTTAACGTTTTTAGATTTTATGATTTTATTGTAAACATTTTGAAGTTATGACTGTAGGAATTTATTACGCAACTACAACCGGAAAAACAGAAGATGTCGCTGACCGTCTTCACAACTTTATCTCTTCAGCTGAAGCACCTAAAGATGTATCTGATGTGGATGATCTTTCAGAATTCGAAGGTCTTGATGGAATTATCTGCGGGATACCTACTTGGAATACTGGTGCCGATGAAGAAAGATCGGGAACTGCATGGGATTCAATCTTAGAGGATATTGGTGAACTAAGTTTATCAGGAAAAAAAGTAGCAATTTTTGGTTTAGGAGATTCTTCTACATATACAGAAAACTATTGTGATGCAATGGAAGAACTTCATAGCTACTTCACAAAAGCAGGTGCCGAAATGGTCGGTTATGTAGATAAATCTTCTTATACATTTGATGAGTCGAAAAGTGTTATTGGGGAAAGCTTTTGTGGATTACCTCTCGATGAGGATAGTGAATCTGATTTGACAGATTCACGTCTTGAAACATGGGCTTCCCAGCTTAAGGGTGAAATCCCCTCATTGGCGTAAGCTTTCAAAGATGATACTCTGCTAATTTGTATCATTTGTTCTTTCACAATATGTTTTTTTTACATAATTAATTAAATCTGTAAAGAACATGTAAAAAATAACAGTGATTAGCAATATGCTCAATTTGCTGTTTACTTAAATCAAGTGTTACAAACTTACGGAAAATCTGATGTCACCTATGACTGGTATGCAGGGAATTCTGGTGTTGTTGGCCGTTCAGGTAAATTCATAGCTGCTCATGCTGCTCATGCAGGTCTAATGATGTTCTGGGCAGGAGCTTTTGGATTATTTGAATTAGCCCGTTATGACTCCAGTATTCCAATGGGTGCACAGAAAGCAATTGTTTTGCCTCACCTAGCTGGTATTGGAATTGGGGGTATTGAAAATGGTGTTATTACAGAACCATATGGAATTGTTGTAATTTGCACATTACATCTAATATTCTCAGCAGTATTGGGTGCTGGAGGATTACTACATTCCAATAAATTTGCAGGTGATCTTGGAGACTATCCAGAGAATAGTAAGCCACAAAAATTTGATTTTGAATGGGATGATCCAGATAAATTAACTTTTATTCTTGGTCATCATCTAATTTTTCTGGGGCTTGGAGCAATTATGTTCGTTGAATGGGCTCGTATTCATGGAATTTACGACCCAGCAATTGGATCTACAAGACAAGTTATTTACAATTTGGATATTGCCGCTATTTGGAATCATCAATTTGATTTTTTAAAAATAAATAGTCTGGAAGATGTTATGGGTGGACATGCTTTTCTAGCTTTCCTCGAAATAATTGGAGGAGTTTTCCATATTTGTACAAAACAATTTGGAGAATATACTGAATTCAAAGGAAAAGGATTACTTGGAGCTGAGGCAATTTTGTCATATTCAGTAGTGGGAGTTTCTTATATGGCTTTTGTTGCTGCTTTTTGGTGTGCTTCAAACACAACTATATATCCAGTTGATTTGTATGGAGAGCCTTTAAAGCTTCAATTTGAATTCGCACCTTATTTTACTGATACGGTAGATTTAGGTTCAGGAACATATAGCTCAAGAGCTTGGCTCGCTAATACTCATTTTTATTTGGGTTTCTTTTTCTTACAAGGTCATCTTTGGCATGCATTAAGAGCAATGGGATTTGACTTTAAGAAAATTGGTCAAGCTTTTGACAATATTGAAAATACAAAAATTACTCAAAATTAGTTCAATCTAATAAAAAAAACCTCTCCTCTAACAGGGAGGTTTTTTTTTGTAAAATTATTATATTGATTCAAAAAAATTAATGGATAATCTAAAAGAAATTAATTGTAAGGAGATTTTTAGAAAGGCTTATGAAAATCGGTACACGTGGAAGAATGATTTTAATGGTTACCAAGGTAAATGTATTTTTTTGACTAATAATAATATTCATGAAGGAAACTTCTTATTAGGTAAAGACTTTAAACCAAATATTCAAAAAATAAAAGATGAGAAAATTGTTAAAAGTATAGCCTCTCAGTTATTTGAAGTATGTATACATAGGGTAAAAAGAGAATTCGAAGCAGTGCACTCAGAAAATAATTTTAATTTACTCAAAAATTCTGAAAGTGGGATCGAAATGATTGTTTCAGGTAAGAATAAAGGTGATAAATATAGAGTTAAAAATAACTGTATTAATATGGTTTATAGAAAAATTCATGGAATTATAATTGAAATTTTTGTTGAAGAATTTTTAGATACAGGAATCGGTTCCCTTAGTAAAAAATACAGTAGTCAACAAATTAATCCAGATACACTTGAGATAAATTCCGAAAAATTGGAATATGAGGATGAATTTGTAAATATAGGGGAAGACGATTATTGGATATTAAAATCTAGGACGATTAAATATTTAAACCAAAATCAAGAAGAAGAAACGCAAAAGTTTGTTTTCGAGGATCTATGCCTATTAAATTAGATTTTTTATTCAACTAGTCTAAACCCTTTATCAAGTAGTTTTTGGTATAAGAGTCTTGCTCTAAAAGCTAAAATTTGTTCTTCATTTTCATTACTAATTACATGAAAATAGTTATTATCTAATTTATTTTTGCTAAAGCATACGTTTGCTTCTCCTAATCTTAAAGTCCAGTTCTCTTCTTTGGCTAAATGTTGATTAGGTCCAAGATCCCAGGGACATTTTTCAGGATATTTTTCTCTTTTAGAACCCATATGATAAATTTTAACTACCCAATATTAGTAAAAAATTAAAACTATGGCTATGAAAAATAGTTGTTAACTTTTTTATAGGGTGGTTGATAAGTTCAATGTAATTAAAAATTTATTCTTTGGTAGCGATTAAACAATAAAAAGGGTCTTTATTTAAAAAATTAAAAATATTAAGAGCTTGCTCACGAAACTCTTTGATAATTTTTGGCTCGTTAAATCCGTTTGAAATTAATACTTTTCTCACGTATTTGACCCTTTCTTCTTCAGTAGATGAAGTCCATATATTGGGAGCTTTATGCCAAAATGCTCTATTTGAAAAAGCAATAATAAACTTGCCCTTTCTACTTAATATTCTTGCAATTTCTTTGGTTAAATTCTCTGGATATTGTAAATATTGCCATGCGGCCACCATTAAGCAATAATCAACGCTTTCTTTATCTAGTGGAATTTGTTGATTTAAATTAAAATTTTGTATCCAATAAGAATCAAGAATTTTGTTTTTAGCAAGTTCTTGCTTGTTTAAACCATGTCCTATAACTTTTTTATATTTTTTCCCTTTAGGTAAATAACTATCCCAACTGGACATTAAATCAAGGACAGTTGAATAACTATCAATTTCTCTTTCATACAAATTTAATAGATTTCGCCTGAAATTCGCATCTAGATGATAAACGAATTTTGGGTCAGAATAAAACTCTTCATCATTACTCTCATCAAGTTTTTTTCTTTGATAATTATTTAAAACTTCCAAAACGGCTAATTTAGAAACTATTAGGCAAATCTAGTAAATAGAAATTCTAATTGCGTATTAGGGATTTATTTTCATTGAATAAATTTAAAGTTTCCAAAAAACTAGACAACTATTCAAAAAAAGGTAAATTATTAATTAATGATTTAATAATGATGATTGAGTTCAGGAGGAGCAAAAAAAACAGGTCTAAAAATGCTCTTTTCAATCCCTATAAAAACGGAATAAGTTCATACGATATGGCATATCTTTCATCAAAAAGAAATTTAAAAAATAAAACTGTTTATCAGGAAAATGATTTAAATAAAGATTATCTTGCTGCATAGAAATGCCTTATATTAATGTTTCGACTTCAGTAAAAGTAAATGATAAAGAAAAATTACTCGAAGAAATTTCAATTCTAATTTCATCTTTAACTAAAAAATCAAGAAGATTTGTTATGGCGAAAATTGATGATAATTGCCAAATTTATTTTGATGATGTTACCCCTTCTTGCTTTTTGGAAATCAAGTCAATAGGTTCTCTAAATCCCACAGAAATGGCAAAACCAATATCGGATTTTGTATATGAGAAAATGGGAATACCAATAGATAAGATTTATATTTCTTTTCAGGATGTACCCGCCTCATTTTGGGCTTGGAATGGTAGAACATTTGGTTAAGGATTTTTTTGTATAAATGAAATGGAAATAAATAAATTAGTTGATTTAAATAATCTTAGAACTGCGCCTCAATTAAGTAATAGTCAAGTGAAAAAACTTTTGGAGGAACTAGAAGCAAATATTCTTAAAACTGATTGGTTAACAATAGGAATAATGGCACCTTGTGATAATAGGGCTATTGAATCATTACAATCAATTTCTAAGAAATATGCCTCAATTAAATTTGGAAATTTAGATTCCCTTCATGCTGATGGATGTGTTTTTTTAAAAGCTAATCAAAAAACTGGTAATGTTTTTGTGAGATCTGAAAATGGTCTTGGTGAAGGAATTTTAATAACATGTCAGTATGATGAAGATACTAAATCATCTGATACTTTTGGGCCATTACCATTGGATTTCTTTACTTAATAAATTTCTATTTTAGGTCTTATTAAGAATCTAATTTAATTACAAATTTTTAATGGATGATATTTTTGAGAACTTGGATTTCAAAATATTTTATACCTTAAAGCTTTGTTATTATGTCTAATGGCATTGATCTAAATTTTTCCATTATTTTAATTAAATGTTTTTTCAGGATATAATTCAAAATTTAAATAATTTTTGGTCAGAAGAAGGTTGTTTGATATTGCAACCATATGATACTGAAAAAGGCGCTGGAACAATGAATCCGCATACTTTTTTGAGGGCAATTGGACCAGAGCCCTGGAGAGTAGCATATGCAGAGCCATGTAGAAGGCCTACCGATGGACGTTTTGGCGATAACCCAAATAGGGCGCAACATTACTTTCAATATCAAGTAATAATTAAACCTTCACCAGAAGGAATCCAGGAAAAATATTTGACATCTCTAGAATCTCTTGGAATTAATCCTAGAAATCATGACATAAGATTTGTGGAAGATAATTGGGAGTCGCCAACACTTGGAGCTTGGGGTGTAGGTTGGGAAGTTTGGTTAGACGGAATGGAAGTAACTCAATTCACTTATTTCCAACAATGCGGGGGTATAGATTGTAATCCAATCCCAATTGAAATCACTTACGGACTAGAGAGGATTGCAATGTTTTTGCAGAATAAAGAAAGTATTTGGGACTTAAATTGGAACAAGGATTTGAAATATAGCGATATTTGGCTTCAATTTGAAAAAAGTCAATGTTCTTATAATTTTAATGAATCTAGTGCTGACAATCTCAGGAAATTATTTGAAATTTACCAAGCTGAGGCAAATAATTTAATCCAAAAGAAATTAACTTATCCTGCCCTTGATTTTGTTCTGAAATGTAGTCATACATTTAATCTTCTAGATGCTAGAGGAGTGATCTCAGTTACAGATCGTGCTCAATATATTGAAAAGATTCGAAAATTAGCAAGAGAAGTTGCATCATCATGGGAAGAAGAAAGAGAATTACTTAACTTCCCATTGCTGAAGAATTAATAAATCTATATAAGAATAAAATCATAGTATAAAAAGTTACATGGTCTTGAAACTTATATTTCTTTACCTTTTTGTTACGCTCGATACAGTATAGATACCCAAATTGTTTGGGCTACTTTAGTGTGAGGTAAAATGAAACTCTTCCAACAAATGTTGGTTGCAGGTGCATCGTTGAGCTTATTAGCTCCTGTTGCTGCGCAAGCTTCCGACGCAGTCTATTTAGAAGAAATGAGTAGCTACTCACGTAGCAATCCAAAATCTTCAAGACTTGATAGTAAAACATTCATTAACGAAGTTAGTGAAGATATTGCAATTCTTAAGAGCCGTGTAGATGGCCTCGAAGTTAAACAAAATGAATTTGAAGCCGGTGGTTTCTCAGATACAACTACATTAGATGGTAAGGCTGTTTTTGCTTTAATGGCAACTGACCACACCAAGCCAAACTCAACTGGGACTGCTCGTGATGCATTATCATCTGCTTATCAATACACAATGAATCTTAACTCCAGTTTTACTGGAGATGATAATCTTTACGTAAGATTAAGAACTGGAAACGGTACTGGTAATTTTACTACTAAGACCTTTGGAACATACTTGAGTATGGGTACTGGTTATTCAGATGCACTTAAGGTTGACAAAATCTGGTATACCTTCCCAGTTGGTGAAAATAATACAGTTTGGGTTGGACCAAAAATTGAAAACTACTATATGCATGGAACTACACCTTCCATTTATAAGCCAGTAACCAAACAATTTACTCTTGGTGGTAATGGTGATGCATATGGTGCAAGTACCGACTCAGGTTTTGGTTGGGCGTATAAAGCTGATAATGGCTTTGCTATAAGTTCTAACGTTGTTTCCAAGCAGAATCTAACAACAAATGGTTTATTTACTGACTCATCTAAACAATCATGGGCTACTCAGGCAGGTTACACGACTGATCGATGGTCAGTATCTACGATTGTTAACCAGAAATACAACGGTTGGACTGATGGTTACTACGAATCAGCAGGACATACCCCTTCAACAGGTGTAGGTAACTTTACTGCAATTGGTTTAAGAGGATGGTGGAGACCAATTGAGACTGGGACAGCAATGCCTTCAGTTTCCCTTGGATATGATACTACTGACCATGATGGAGCTCCAGCGGCATCTAACAACTCAACAGCATGGTTTGCTGGATTATCTTGGCAGGATATGTTCCAAGCCGATGACAGAATCGGAGTAGCTTTTGGACAGCCTACAACAAATGAAGACGAAACTGTAGATCCATTTGCTTACGAAGCGTATTATGAATTCAAAGCTAATGATTCTGTTACTATCACACCTACTGTTTTCGGTGGAAGCGATAGAAGTGGAACAGCTGGCGATGATGTATTCGGTGCGGTTTTACAAACAACTTTCAAGTTCTAATTTAATTTAGACAAAATAAACGCCCCCAATAGGGGCGTTTTTATTTTGTCTTTTAAAGTATCTACTATCAGTTTTCACTCTATTTAATAGGGATACAAGCACTTGATTTTGTTGCCTAATCAGCAATTTTTTGAGCGATTTTGATGGAAGTGATAGAAATGGAACAACTGGAGAAGATATATTAGGCTCAGTACTGAAAACAACTTTCAAGTTCAAATTTAATTTAGAAAAAAAAGCCTAATAGGACGACTTTTTTCTAAATTTAAGTATTTACCAGCAATTTTCACCCTCTCCAATAGGGATACAGGCACTTGATTTTGCAGCCTCATCAGCAATTTTTTGAGCTTCGGTGTCTAATATGAAATCTGCATCTAAAGGCATATCAGTATTCCATTCTTTTAATCCACCTAAATCATTTTCATCTGATTTAACTGAATTACTATCTGCCGTTGAAATGGCTAATGCGCTTGTGGCCGCGATAAAAATTGCAATTGAACTTTTTTTTGGCATCGATGAATAAGTTTTCCACTATTTTAATCAATTACAAATTAATATTCTTTTTGTTGTATAAAATGATTCTTTTTAATCCCCGATAACTCTTAAGAGATTTGAATAAGATTTAAAAATAAGATCAAGTTCGTCAGATCTTCCATGCTTTGTCAGTAGACTTCTTGCACCCGCGTCTAAATCAAATAAATATTCTCTCTTTTCAGCTGATTTAACATAACTTTCTATCCATCCTACGCATACTAATCTTTCACCATTATTTATTTCATTCACTGCATGCAAGTAAGAACTTGGATATAAAATTATCTCTCCAGGATTCAATTTGAATTTCTCTTCTGTATTCATTGTTTCAATAATTAATTCTCCACCTTTATAAAAATCTTTATTTGTCAATGAAAGAGTAAAAGATAAATCTGATCTGCCAGAAGACATGTATGGATTGTCAATATGTCTTCCGTAATGCATATTATTTGAAGATTTTGTAAACATTATTCCATGTATTCTTTTTGGCAATGAAAAACTTTTTATTAATTGGCTAGAAAGGATCTTTTTATTAATTAATGCAGCGTTTTTTTTTGATAATTCAGTATTTCTGTTTAGTTGCAAATTATTTTTTACTATTGAGGCGTGACTGCCAGCAGTTTTTTTCCCATCTTCCCAATCTTGTTGACTACATTTCTCTAATTCTTTTTTTATTAAATTTATTTCTTCAGTGTTTAGTAACTGATGGATTAAATAATTCATATGAAATATAAAAAATGATACAACTCTATGTATAGAAGTTCTCTTTTAAAGATTGAACCGTTTTTATAGGTATAAAGTAACCATAGATACTAATTTAGAAAAGTGCAAAGAATTAAAAAAATAATTTTTTCAGTATTTACATGTACATTTTTGCTAAACGTTAATTTACCTTCTAATTCAACAGAAAAAGAAGTCAAAGTTTATTCAGGTAGACATTACAATACAGACAGAAGTGTTTATAAAAAGTTTGCAGAAGAAACAGGAATTAAAGTTAGGTTAATAGAGGCAGCAGGAATTTCTTTAATCGAAAGAATGAAACGTGAAGGGAAGAATTCTCAGGCAGATTTAATATTGTTAGTAGATGCAGCTAGAATTACTAATGCAGCCAAAGCTGGATTACTGCAAGCAATAGAATCTTCTGATTTAGAAAATGATGTTCCTGTTGGATTAAAAGATCCAGATAAGGAATGGTATGCATTAACAAGAAGAGTTAGGGTTATGATAGCTAACCCAAAAGTGGTGGATGTTAGCAAGATAAATGACTACACTGATTTAGCTGATCCTTCTTTAAAAGGGAAAGTATGTTTAAGAAATAGAAAAAGTCCATATAATCAATCTTTAGTTGCCAATCAAATAATTAACAAAGGTGAATCAGAAACTAAAGCTTGGCTAAGCGGAATGATTTCAAACGTTTCAAAACCTTTTTTCCCTGGGGATATTGCAATAATTAGAGCAGTTTCAAAGAAAAAATGCGGAGTAGGAATTGTTAATCATTATTATGTTGCAAGAATGTTGGCGGGTGTTAATGGCAGAAGAGATGCTTTATATGCAAAAAAAACAAAAGTCCTTACACCTAATCCTGCTCATGTAAATATTAGTGCTGGAGGAGTTGCAAAATATGCAACAAATAAAAATGAAGCTATTCAGTTGCTTGAATTCTTAGCATCTCCTGAAGGAAGTAAAGGTTTAGCTGCTCCAACTTTTGAACATCCTTTGAAGCAAGTTAATCAGAATCAAATAGTAAAGAATTTTGGAGAGTTTACACCTGATAGAGTAACTGTTGAAGACCTTGGAGAAAAAAATTCTTTAGCTATAAAATTGATGAAAGATGCAGGTTGGAATTAAAAAATTAAGATTATTATAAAAATTTCTTTATTCTGTACATACTTATAAAAGGCGGAGAGGTGGCTGAGTGGTCGAAAGCGAACGACTCGAAATCGTTTAATAGGAAACTATTCGTGGGTTCGAATCCCACCCTCTCCGGTTTAATAGGATAATTAGCACTCTTAATTTTTTAAGTTCTAATTCAAATTGCAGTGATAGAGAAGAGTTCTATGAAATATCAATTTCCGTATAGTTAGTTTTTATCTTTATCAGTGTTGGTGGATTCCTCAAGATCGCTTGTTAATAAAAAAGTTGTTCAGGTTCTTCTGGAGGTAATTAGATATCATCTTCATTTAATTTTCTTCTCAAATTCTTTATATGAAGATTGCATCTGACCTGAATTTTCTACTGGATCATCTTTATCTAAACCTCTTATTTTTCTCCATCTGGAATACATATATCCAAGATAGATTCCTTGCATAAAGTTTTTTGCTCCATGTTCTAGAAGATTTTTTGAAAATTTATCATTAAATTTTCCACTTTCTAATAATTCTTTCTGCCAGTTTATTTTTTCTGTCATTGCTGTTGCTGTTCCTCCTGTATTTTCTTCAGTCTTTCGTATTCAACATGCAGAACACCAAGACGCCAAGCATCTTTTAATCCTTTTACACCTCCCATTAAGAGTTTTGCATCTGAAGGAGAA
This sequence comes from Prochlorococcus sp. AG-347-K16, assembly GCA_003281405.1. Classification (GTDB taxonomy): domain Bacteria; phylum Cyanobacteriota; class Cyanobacteriia; order PCC-6307; family Cyanobiaceae; genus Prochlorococcus_A. The sequence continues at coordinate 51,613 of QCCD01000008.1, forward strand.
TGTGACTTCATGTTTAAGAAATCTTTCTGCCAGGATTTTTCATCCCATTTAGTGCTCATATTTTACCTAGATAATTTTTGCACTCCTAAAAAGAAATTTTAATCATTATCCTTTGAATAAGAAAGAGAATGTTTTACCTTATAAGTTTAATTCTTTAACAAAAGGTTCTAAGTAAATAAAAAAAAATAATAGGGCACTTGTTTGCCCTCTTCGAGTCTTATACACCCCGTTTTCCATAAAATCGGAAAAGTGATTTTGACTGCTTAATTATTTCTATGCCTACTGAATGAGAAAAGACAGTCGCAACAACGACAAAGCACTAATACAAGGGTATTAATACTCTATTAATTTCAATTAAATAGGAGGATAATTAAGGAATAAGATATAGGAGTTTTTATGAGACTTGCCGCTCCATTAAATGCCCTTAGAAATGCAACTTCAGATATTTGGAGAATGCATGATTTTAATTATCAACTTCCTAAAGATTCTAGACAAGATTATTGGGAAAAAGAATGCATAGACCACCCAACAAGTTCTCATTGCAAATTTTACTAAAGGCAATATAAATTAAAATATTAATAAAGACCCTTGTCAGGGTCTTTTCTTTTATTTAAGAAGTTATATTTTAATTTATATCTAAAAAATGCCTTTTAAAAATTCAATATCAAAATATGATTGGCAGTTTTTTGTAACAAAATTTTGTTTAACCTCAGTTTTTAGTTTTACAGATTTAGTTGGAGTTATTGATAAAGAATATTTTTACTTTGTACCAAGATTAATTATTGATCAACCTTATAGGATTTCTTCATCATTTTTAACTCACCCGGATTTAAATCTTTTATTAAGTAATCTCGGTGGAATAATTCTCACAATAGAAGAAACTAAAAACTAGTTTTCAAATCTTTATCTATTTTGGAGAAAAAATGATAACTACTACTGGAGATGATTTGTACCTTCCATGGTAAGTATATTTTGTCTAGTATTACATTAAAATTAATTTTTAAGATAACTTTTATAATTATTTTGAATATTTGAACGTATATGTTTAAAAAAGATATTAATTTTAAATCAATAGTTTTTAAAGTCTTTTTTACTTATTTAGTAATATATCTTTTGGCACTAATATTTAAATATAATTATGATCTTGAATCCTTACTAAATAATGTTCAATACAAATATTTGATAGTTCTAAATTTAATTTCTATATTTTTAGGTTTGCCTTTATCAATCATTTTTGATTTTATGCTAATAAAGATTTTTGGTTTAAATTATATTTTATTTTTTTCTCCTGCTTTAACTATTTTAAGTGTAATTCAGGTACTTATTTTAAGAAAAATTAATTTTAAATTTTCAAGAAGTATCTACTTTTTTAAAAAACTAGAAAATAATTATTTTGTGAAATTATTTGAAAATTTTACTTTTAAATCTTCTTATATACTAATCATAAGATCTTTTCCAATTTTGCCTCATGTTTTAGGAAGTTATATTATCGCCTCTTCAAAAATAAAAAAATTTTTTATTTTAATAAATACATTTTTAGGTTCAGTTTTTTATTATATTTTTCTTTATTTAATAATTAGGAATGTGTAGTTAATTTACCTTTAGCATTATTATTTTTATAGAAAATTAATCTAACTTATATTGGCAAAAAAAATTTTTCAAAGAAATAGATTTAACTATAAAAATATTTGAAATATTAGATCATTCCCAACAGAAGTATATTTTGGAAAAATTAGATTGAGATTAGATTTATACATAACATTTTTGAGTATAATTTTAATAACAGATTTCTGAAGTTAGGAAGTTTTTATATGAAGTTAATGTTTTATATATTTTTATTTAGTCAATTATTAAATTTTCTTGGAGTGTTTGCAGAAAAACTAAAAGAAAGTTCATCTGTAAAAAATCCTGTTAATTGGCAAAAGGTGGAGGAACTAAAATCTAAACCGTTGAAAAATATTATTTGGAAATCTTACAAAGGGGATGAAAATTATTTTAAAAAGGAAAACAAAGAAGGTTTTTCAATAAATCAATTTTCGGAGACAAAATCTGCCGTGATGGATCCTTCAATTTGGCGCAATCGGTCATTGCGTTTTTCCTTTGAGGAAATTGATATGCCAGATGCCGGCGAATTCATGGGTTTATACAGTATAGGGGCTTACGATCAACTCAACTCTTGGCTTTATGGCGGTATAACTCTTTACGGTGCAGCGACAGGACGTCGTGGGGGGTTTTTTACTGGTGGTTACACCATAGGAGTGGAACATAAGTTTACCGATAAGTGGATTCTCGACTTTGGAGGCTATGTGGGCGCTGGCGGCGGCGGTGCTGCTGCGCAAGGAGGAGGATTAATGCTTAGGCCCCATATCGGTCTAAAGTACGACCTTAGCTGGAGCTCGCTGGGGCTCAATTATTCTTATGTAGACTTCCCAAATGGAGATATTTCAAGCGATGCAATAGCTCTTTCACTGGATATTCCTTTTACGTCACCGGCATTAAATTGGGAAAATGATGGATTTACACAAGTTGATTACTTCGGAGCCGAATTGAGCAATGTGACTCGCCATCGATCGCACTTAGCCGCTCGCGTTCGTGCTTATTATCCGTCCAGCGACAGCAAAACAACATCCGGTGGATCGTTTGATGACGCATTTGGGCTGGTCGGCGTAGATTATTCTTATTTTCTTGATGAAAACTGGTTTGCCACATTTGAGACAGCCGGTGCTTTTTCAGGTGGCGTTGGCGGATACGCAGAACTTTTGGGTGGGATAGGCTATCGCTTACCACTAACCAGAGAAAATCGTTTGGCCCTCCTCCCTGCCCTAACCATTGGCGGTGCCGGGGGCGGAGCGGTTGAAACCGGCGGAGGATTTGTTGCCCGAGCAAATCTAGGGTTGGAATACCGACTCTCTCCTGATCTAAATATAATTTTGGACGGCGGCTATCTTACAGCCCCAGATGGTAATTTTGATACTTCATATGTCGGCTTCAATTTGGCATATGTAATGAAAACTTTTGCTCAGGACCAAAAAGGAGCACCCTTAACCGGAACAAACTTGATACAAACTAATAAATGGCGTTTTCGCCCGGCGCAACAATGGTATTTTGATGCGCAACGTAAGGATAGCTCTTCTCGAGATATGCAACTTTTGGGAGGAAAAATTGACTGGTTTGTAGGCGATTGGTGGTATCTTACAGGACAAGGATTAAGTGCTTATGAAGGAGGAGCGGGTGGATATTCAGAGGGACACTGGGGGTTAGGCATTCTTGGCCCAAGCTGGAATAATTGGCAAATCTATGGCGAAATGCTTATAGGTGCTGGAGGGGGAGGAGGCGTCGATAGTGGCAGCGCCTTACTATATAAACCAAGTATCGGGTTAGAGTACAAACTAAATGACGACTTCAGCCTTCAAACTGGCATAGGTAAAGTAATTTCTAAAGAAGGGAATCTTGATGCTAATACCTTGGATGTAAGTTTGGTTTGGCGTTTTGGGACCCCAAAATAAAGCTCTCAACCTTTTATTTTGTCTGGAAATAAAGTTGGAATATTAGTGTAAAGGTAATTATGGATAACTTCTTCAAGAAAAAAATTGAAATTGGAATCTAATTAGATTTTTTAAATGAATTAAAAAAAGATCATTCCTCCCAAAACGGGTCTGTAGTGAGAGTAACTTTTAATAGACTTTTTTTATTATTTTTAATATCACTTATACAAGCTCTTACCGTTTTACCATTAACATCTATTTCACAGGCACCACAACTTCCTGTGAGGCAACCAGTAGGGATTTCTAAACCTGCTTTTTCAGCAGAAGAAAACCAGTTATCTCCATCTGAAACAAATGTTTCTTTATTGTTTGGCCATATTACTTTAATATATTTTTCTTTCAAATTAAAAATGATTTGAGATTTAAATGTTTGTGGAATTCATTCGCAAGTTTGTCAATAATGAATTCTCTTTTCTCTTTATAAGATATTGATTTTTTATTTAATGTTGGTAAATTTTTACTCTTCCTTATTAAATTAAAATATTGGTCTCTCCATCTGTCATTTTCGAAGATCCCATGAATGTATGTTCCTGCAATAGAACCGCCTTTATTATTTTCTTTGTACCAACCAAGATCTAAATCTTTGAAAATAGGTTTTAACTGTAATGAATTATGAATATCATCCAATACGGTTTGACCATTATGAATTTCAAAGCCATTAATTTCTGATTGGCATGGCCATATAGATTGGGAGTTGATTTGACGTGTTAATTTTTTTTTAAAGAAAGTCGTTTTTAATGGTAGTAATCCAATCCCTTTAATTTTTTGTTCAGAATAGTTTTTGGAACCCTCTTTAAAATAAGGATCTTCTAGTGTTGTTCCTAACATTTGTAAACCTCCACATATTCCAATAATATTGCCTTTATTATTAGAATATTCCCTTATATCATTTGATAAGCCAGAATTTTCAAGAAAGATTTGATCTTTAATCGTTTGTTTACTACCAGGCAGAATAAGGCAGTCATACTTACTCAGTTTCTGTGACTCTCTAATCCATTCAATTAATATTGTTGCTTCATTTTCTAATGGATCAAAATCCGAGAAGTTACTTATAGATGGTAATTTTATAATCCCAATTTTGATCTCAGGGTTTGTGATAGTGATTTTTTTTTCTAATAAATCTAAAGAATCCTCTGGAGGAAATGAATCATATAACCATGGAATAATTCCAATAACAGGGATTTGAGTTTTATTCTCTATCCATTTCTTCCCTTCTTCAAATAATAAAAGGTCTCCTCTGAATCTATTTATAATAATTCCCTTAATAAGCTTCTTTTCTTCAGGCTTCATTAATTCAAGAGTACCAATTATTTGTGCGAATACGCCTCCCCTTTCAATATCAGTAACCAAAATGCAATTTGCATTTAAATATTTAGCAATTCTTAGATTAGTCAGATCTCTATGAATTAAATTCATCTCCACTGGACTTCCAGCACCTTCTATTATTAAACGACAATTTGGATTCTGTGCGTAAATAGACTTTAAACTTTTTTTAATTACTTCCCAGCCTGAAATAAACCAATCTTTATAGTAATTTTGTGCGGTTGTGGTCCCTATGCTCTTGCCAAGGTGTATCACCTCGCTTATTGAGTTTCCTTGTGGTTTTAATAAAATGGGATTCATCTCTGCAGAGGGATTAATACCACAAGCAAAAGCTTGAAGTGCTTGTGAATATGCCATTTCTCCACCTTCCCAATCAACCCAAGCGTTGTTACTCATATTTTGTCCTTTAAAAGGAATTGGTTCTTCTCCTAAATTTTTAAGAATCCTGCAAATAGCCGTAACCGTTAACGATTTTCCTGCTCCACTGGAAGTACCTAGGACCATTATTGGTTTCCTTATTTCATGTAATTTTGCTTCTAAATCCATAAGTAATTTATATTGATTTGTAAATTTATTAATTATTAAATTGAATTATAATTTGGTAAAAAATTTGTGTTAATTCTAGCCTCTGCTTCTCAATCTAGAAAGAAATTACTAGAAAATTGTCAAATCGAATTTATCCAAATATCAAGTAAATTTGATGAAACTACTATTCAAGAAAAGAATATAGTTAATTTGGCTTTGGAATTATCTTTTCAAAAGGCTAATAGTTTATCTGGAAATATTCAAAACTTATCATTGCCCGAAGAATTTAATTATGGACATTTGCAAATACTAGGGTGCGACTCAATTTTTGAATTTAAAGGAGAAGCTTATGGAAAACCATCTAATAAAGAGGAGGCATATATTAGATGGAAAAAAATGTCTGGAGATTTTGGATTTTTACATACTGGTCATACTCTAATAATTGGGAATTTTGATTCAACTTCAAAATTTTTTAAAATTTCTGAAATAATAAAAAAAACAGTAAGTTCAAGAGTTTATTTTTCTAATTTGGAGGATTGGGAAATTAAGAGTTATGTAGATACAAATGAACCTTTATATTGCGCAGGAGGATTTGCCTTGGAAGGTATAGGCGGTAAATATATAGAAAAAATAGAAGGTTGTTTCAGTAATGTTATGGGTTTAAGTTTGCCATGGCTCAGAGAAAATTTATATAGATAATAAAATTGAGCAAAAAAAAACCCTATCTAAAGATAGGGCTTTTTTAAGTGAAATAGAAATTAATCTAAATCAGGCATTTCTAGAGCTGGTTCACTCTTTCTGTCGATTCCTTTCTCGAAACCAGCAGCGGCTGCTCTAGCACGTCCAGCATGCCAAAGATGACCGATGAATGTAAACCATCCTAGGAAGAATTGAGCTGCAGCTAACCATTGTCTTAAGTTAACAAAGTTAACAGCATTAGGCTCTGTAATGATTCCACCAACAGAGTTGATAGAAGCGTTAGGAGCATGTGTCATGTATTCAGCAGCTCTTCTTACTTGCCAAGGCTGAATATCGTTTTGGATTTTCTCAAGGCTCAATCCGTTAGGTCCTCTTAAAGGCTCTAACCATGGACCTCTGAAGTCCCAAAATCTCATTGTTTCACCACCAAATATAATTTCACCAGTAGGAGATCTCATGAGATACTTACCTAGACCTGTTGGTCCCATTGTTGAACCTACATTAGCTCCAATTCTTTGATCTCTCACAAGGAAAGTAAAGCTTTGAGCCTGTGAAGCTTCAGCATTTGTTGGGCCATAAAACTCTGAAGGGTAAGCAGTGTTGTTAAACCAGATGAATGTTGAAGCAATAAAACTTGCTACACAAATTCCACCTAGAGCGTAACTTAAAAGTCCTTCACCGTTCCAGATAAAAGCTCTTCTTGCCCATCCAAAAGGTTTGGTAAAGATATGGAATATTCCTCCAATAATTGCAGTAATACCCACGTAAACATGTCCACCAACAATATCTTCAATGGAGTTAACACCGATTATTGATCCAGCTCCTCCCCATGGAGATCTGAATAGATAACCAAGAATAACTCTTGGATCTAAAGTTGGATTAACAAGTCTGACTTCACCTCCACCAGGTGCCCAAGTGTCATATGCACCGCCAATAAAACACCAGTTTACTGACCATGCTAATGCACCTACACCTAGAACAATCAAATGATATCCAAGGATGTTTGTCATTTGATTTTTGTCTCTCCAATCAGTAGAGAAAAATGGGAAATCTTCTTCAAGTTTCTCTGGACCTGCTAATGAATGGTAGATACCACCAAAACCAAGAACAGCAGAAGCTATCAAGTGAACCACGCCTGCCTGGAAGAAAGGCATGATATCTGTAACTTCACCACCAGGGCCTATTCCATAACCAAACATTGCTACGTGTGGCATACAGATTAAACCTTGCTCCCACATTGGTTTATCAAAAGTAAAATGATTAACCTCAAAGAGCATCATTGCTCCCGCCCAAAAGACTATTAGTCCAGAGTGAGCAATGTGAGCACCTAATAAACGTCCAGATAAATTGATTAGTCTAGCATTGCCTACATACCAGGCATAACCAGTTTCCTCAATACTTTGGTTTGGAGCTCTTAATAAATTATTAAAGGGCGTTTCCACGTGGAAGAACCTCCTCAGGGAATACAAAGTTTTCGTGTGGTTGATCCACAGAAGACATCCATGCTCGCATACCTTCGTTCAAAAGTATATTTTTTGTATAGAAAGTTTCAAATTCTGGATCTTCTGCTGCACGGATTTCTTGGCTTACGAAATCATAAGCTCTTAAGTTTAGTGCTAAGCCTACAATACCAATTGAAGATGTCCACATACCCATAACAGGTACAAATAGCATCAAGAAATGTAGGAAACGCTTGTTTGAGAAAGCAATACCGAAGATTTGGCTCCAGAATCTATTCGCTGTAATCATTGAATAAGTTTCTTCTTCTTGAGTTGGGTCAAAAGCTCTAAATGTTGAACTTTGAACCTTACCATCTGTATAAATACTTGTATCTTCATACAAAGTGTTTTGTACTGTAGCTCCATGAATAGCGCAAAGTAGAGCACCACCAAGAATTCCAGCAACACCCATCATATGGAAGGGATTTAAAGTAATATTGTGAAAACCTTGAATGAACAGAATGTAACGGAAGATTGCTGCAACACCGAATGAAGGTGCGAAGAACCAACTATGCTGTCCTAAAGGATAAATAAGGAAAATACTTGTAAAAACTGCAATTACTGCTGAAAATGCTAAAGCGTTGTAAGGTCTAATTCCAACAAGGCCAGCAATTTCAAACTGACGAAGCATAAAACCAATTAGGCCAAATACTCCATGTAATGCAACGAAGTTCCAAAGACCACCAAGCTGTAGCCATCTTACGAAACTACCTTGGGCTTCAGGACCCCATAAAAATAGAAGACTGTGTCCCATGGCATCACCAGGGGTACTTACAGCTGCTGTTAAAAAGTTACAACCTTCAAGGTATGAGCTTGCAACTCCATGTGTGTACCAAGAGGTAACAAATGTTGTTCCGACAAACCAACCACCTATAGCAAGATATGCACAAGGAAGTAGAAGTAGTCCGGACCAACCAATAAATACAAAGCGGTCGCGCTTCAACCAATCATCGAGGACATCAAACCATCCTCTTTGTGGGGCGCTACCAACTGCGATCGTCATGAGAAATCGTTTTTAGCTTCGGGATACGCAGTGACTGTAACAAAGATTGAGAGTAATGTGGGGAAATATTTGTATATCTGAAATGCCTTGTAAAGCTTTCCTGACTTTTTTATTAAAAATTAGGTAAGAATACTCCCTTAGTTTGTTAAATTATCTGAATTAGGCTCTAAAAAAGATAAAAATGAATTCAGACCTCACGTCATTCGATAAAATCGAACAAAAAATTGGTGGATCAAGAAAAATTTCAAATTATATTATTGGAGGAATGTTGACTATAGGAGGTATTGGTTTTCTTTTGGCCTCTATATCTAGCTACACAGGAACGGATTTATTACCTTTAGGAAATCCTTCAACTTTGTTGTTTATCCCTCAAGGGATAATAATGGGAGCATACGGAGTAATAGCTAATTTATTAAATTTTTACTTGTGGTATTTGGTTTACATAAACTTTGGTTCAGGAAGTAATTATTTTGATAAATCCTCAAAATCTGTAGAAATAAAAAGAAAGGGATTATTTAAAGATGTTGAAGTTAAATTAAATTTTGATGAAATTAAATCTGTTAAGTTGGATATAAGTGAGGGATTTAATCCTAGAAGAAGAATTGCTCTAGTATTAAAAGGTAGAAAAAAACCTCTCCCTTTAAGCGGTGCAGGTGAACTAAAACCACTGCTTCAGGTTGAAGAAGAGGGAGCTCGTCTAGCTAAATTTTTAAATGTTAATTTGGAGGGCCTAAAATAAAATATTTTTTAAAAACATTATCTTTTATACAGGTTTTGTTTTTGGTTCAAGCTTGTAGTTATAAAAGTAAGATTGATCCAAATTATTACTGCCAAAAACTTAAATTTAGTTGTATTCAGAGTAATAAAGTAGTCAATTTTAAAACTTCAAAAGGTGATTTTGCGGTAAAATTATTTGGTAAAGATAACCCAGTAACAGTATCAAATTTTCTGGAAAACATAGAAAATAATATTTATGTAAATCAAAAATTTTATAAAATAATAAACTATCCTCAAATAAGATTTATACATGGCGGTGTTAATCCAGATAATAAATCTTATACAGAACGAAAACAAAACCTGAACAAGACAAGTCCAACAATACCTTTAGAAATAAAATTCAAAGAAGAAGTAAAACCGAGATATAATTATCAAATAAAAAATCCTGGTGAAACAGCAAATTTAGTTAATGCTTTTGAGAGTGGATCAATCGCTATGGTTAAAAGCGGTAAGGATAAGTCTTCATCTACTGAATTTTTTTTTGTAACGACTAAGATCCCAGAACTTGATGGAAGATATTCGATTTTTGGAAAGATTATTAAAGGATTAGACGTACTCCAAAAAATCAATAAAGAAGACTACATTAAGGCAGTCCAGATCTCTAATTAAATTTCTAGAGAATATTTATTTATTTTCAACATTTCTGTATTAACTCCTGAAGAGCGTTTAAGAGCTACCTTACCAGTCCTCGCTATTTCAAGGATGCCGTATGGCTCAAGTAATTTCTCTAGAGCAACTAACTTCCCAGGATCTCCAACCACCTCGAGAGTTAAGGCCATATCTGATACGTCAACAACTTTTGCACGGAAAATCTGTACTATATCAAGGATATTACTCCTAGTATCTTCTTTCGATGAAACTTTTAGTAACATCAACTCCCTTTCAACAGCTGCGAGATTAGTAAAATCTACAACTCCCAGAACATTAAATAACTTATTAAGTTGCTTAGTCATTTGTTGAAGAGTTTCATCATCACCCTCTACTACCATTGTTAACCTTGAAATTCCTTTAGATTCTGCAGGTCCTACTGCAAGGCTATCTATGTTGAATCCCCTTCTAGCGAAGAGACCTGAGATTCTACTCAAGGCTCCAGATTCATCTTCTACAAGAACTGATAATGTATGTTTCATATTTTAAAAGGTTTTTAAATCTCTAATCCATTCATAAGAAATTCTATTGAATACTGAAGGGTCTTCATCATGGATACAATGCCCTGAATTGGATACTATTTTTAATTTTACCCATCTATGGAAATTTGCAATCTTTTTACCAACAAACAAAGGTATGAAATTATCTTTTTCGCCCCAAATCAATAAAAAAGGAACTTTTTTTGAGGCGCTAAGTTTTCTCAAAAGGTGAGAAGCTTTAAATTCTTCATCTCTAGAAGACATTCCAATACACATTGCTCTTAATGATCTAGCTGAAGTTCTCCTTAAAACTGGTTTTGTTACCAAATCTATTAGTTCGCGATCAATATTATCTTTTTTGAAATAGGCAGAATTTAGTCCCAGTTTAATAACCCCTAATTTAGTTATTAAAAATAAAATAATCTCCAAAGGGAAAAACAAAAAAAATATTGTTATGAATCTATCTTGAAATTTCTTAAATGATGATTTTTTTGTTATGGACTTTTTATTTTCTTGAATTTGATCAGGTAAAGGCGATGCAATAACTGTTGCAATCTGATCCTCTAATGAAACAGCACATGTTAAAGCAACTAGTGATCCAAGGGAATTGCCAATAAGAATTACTTTCCCAGAATTCTTTGGTCTTATTACCTGTGCAATAAAGTCTTTCACTTGATCACACCAAATCTCATTATTTAATTTTCCAATTTGTCTAATCCCAGGTTGATCTGAATCCCCAAATCCTATTAAATCCAAAGAATAAGAGACAAAATTCTTTTTCGCAAAATACTCTAAATTGTTTCTCCAATGTTTTCTATTTGCTCCAAATCCATGGAGAAAGATAATTGGAATCTCATTTTCTTCGCCTGTAACACTCCAACAAATTTTAAAACCATTCCAATCCCAGTAATTAGGAATGTTTATATTTTTTTTAAAATTATTATTCATATATTAAAAAATTTTCAAGATATTTGAATTATCTACATTTTTAACAAATAAATGTATTTTGAATGTAAATTATAGTAATCATTTAATTTTACTATGGCTAAAGAAATTTTTAGTATTGCAGCAGTTTTTTGGATACTGATACCAATAGGATTAGTTGGTGGTGCTTTGTTATTAAAGTTTCAGGGAGACTGATTCTCACGGATACATCACAATTTGAGTTATGGTCTTAAAGTTAAGTAAATCTTAAGTATGAAGATTCTTTTAGTAGGAGCAACAGGGACACTTGGTAGGCAAATAGCAAAGCAAGCTATAGAAGAGGGACATGAAGTAAGATGCTTTGTAAGAAATCCAAGAAAAGCTTCCTTTCTACAAGAATGGGGTTGTGAACTAACAAAAGGAAATTTATTAAGTTCTTCTGATATCGAATACGCATTGCAAGATATTGAAATAGTTATTGATGCAGCGACTAGTAGGCCAGATGATCCTAAAAGTATTTATGAAATTGATTGGGATGGAAAACTTAACTTATTCAATGCTTGCGAATCTTTAAATGTAAAAAGGGTAATATTCCTTTCTATCCTCCTAACAGAAAAGTTTAGGAATGTTCCTTTAATGGACATTAAATTTTGCACTGAAAAACTTCTTGAGAAATCTGATTTAGACTATACAATCTTCAAATGTGCAGCTTTTATGCAAGGAGTTATTGGCCAATTCGCAATCCCAATCTTGGATAGTCAAGCAGTGTGGATGAGTGGGACTCCAACTAAAATTGCTTATATGAATACTCAAGATATGGCGAAAGTTGTTGTAGCAGCAGTAAACAATCCAAAAACTCATAGAACATCATTGCCATTAGTAGGTCCCAAAGCATGGGATTCAAATGAAGTTATATCTTTATGTGAAAAATTTAGTGAAAAAAAGGCGAAAATTTTTAGAGTTTCCCCCTTCCTTATTAGTGTCACTCAAAAATTAGTTTCCTTTTTCCAAGATTCTCTTAATGTTGCTGAGCGATTGGCTTTTGCTGAAGTAACTAGTAGTGGTGAATCATTAGATGCTGACATGAGCAAAACTTACGAAATATTGGAACTTAAAAAAGAGGATATGACCTCACTAGAGAGTTATGTAAAGGAGTACTATCAACAAATACTTAAAAGATTAAGGGAAATGGAAGCAGATCTTAATATTGAAGAAAAAAAGAGATTGCCTTTTTAATATTGCAATTTTAGAATCAGATAGTATATTTGTACTATATTAAATATTATTGACCTATGTCTGTTTCTAAGTCTAAAAACCTTGAACGAAAACTAGATAATTTTGCAAAAGAAGCAAAAAATGAATTGAATAATGTTTGTGGATCTTCTTTATGGGAGAGCCTTGGGTTTGTTTTTTTTGATCAATTAGAAGATTCTGAAAAAATTGCGAAAGCAAATTTTTACTATGGACAACTTCAAATAATTAATGAGATTAAATTTTCAATTTGAATTGAATTGCATATTTTACGTATGTAATTATTTTTAAATCAATTTTGACCAATCTTTTTCTGATAATATGTACATAGTAAAAGATTAATTAATGATTGAAACTTCAGGTGTAATAGAAAAAGAGCAAGGGAATGGATTTTATTTGGTTACCTTAGAACAACCTGAAGGACATCAATGTTTATGTAGAGCTGCAGGAAAATTGACTAAATTTAGAATTAAATTATTAGCTGGAGACAAAGTGTTAGTTGAGATAAGTCCTTATGATCTTTCAAGAGGGAGGATAACTTATCGAGAGAGGAATGCAGGTGGTGCTAAACCTACTACTAATAAAAATAATCCCAAGAGAAATAATAAATAAAAAGTTACTTTAGATAATATTTTCTATCGCTTCTTTAAACTCACTTCTTTGCTTAACACCCTGCCATTGTCTTTTTAATAATTTTTCTTTAAAAAGTTGAACTGTTGGTGTGCCATTAATACCAGCTTGTTTTGCAATGTCTTGATCTTTATCAATATCTATCTCAACGCCAAGAACTGCACCATTAAGTTCTTTAATTACTCTTTTTAACTGAGGTTTCAAAACATGACATGGACCGCAGCTAGGGGAACTAAAAATTACTAAAATAGGTTTTTTACTCTCATGGTAAAGTTTCCTCAATGCATAACTCCCTTTTTGCCATTCAGAATTTGAATCGAAAGTATCTTCATTAACTTCTTCTTCATTAAATTCTGATGAATTAAGTTTTTTTTCTGGTTCGGGTGTTTCTCTAACTATAGTTTTTGCTAAGTTTTTCTCGGCTAGCCACCTCTCGGTAGCTAATGCTGCCATGCAACCAGTTCCTGCAGCGGTAACTCCTTGTCTCCACTCAGAATCAACAACATCACCTGCTGCGAAGATGCCTTCGATAGATGTTTCTGGTCTTCCTGATTTACAAGCAATATATCCCTTATTATCTAAGTCAATTTTGTTGCCCAAAAACTTCGTATTTGGTGTGTGACCTATCGCGTAAAAAAGACCTTTTATATTGATTTCCCCTTTACCTTCTTGAGAGTTAATAGTTTCTATTTTCTCAAGCCATTCAGAACCATCAGCTTTATCAACTTTTGTGTTCCAATGAATTTCTATCTTTGGATTAGCTTTTACTCTATCTACCATTGCAGCGCTAGCCCTTAATTTTTCTGATCTAACAATCAAATGCACCTTGCTGCCATACTTCGTGAGGTATGCGGCTTCTTCACATGCAGAGTCGCCGCCTCCTATAACAGCTAGTTCTTCATCTCTGAATTGTGGAGTTGCTCCATCACAGATTGCACAAGCACTTATTCCTTTACTCCAGAATTTATCTTCATTTATCACGCCTAATCTATTAGCACTTGCTCCAGTTGCAATAATAATTGAGTTAGTTTTTATAGTCCCTTCTAAAGTTTTTAATTCAAATGGGTGTAAATCAGTATTTATTGAGACAACATCACTTTCGTATAAATTAGTACCCCATCTTTCTGCTTGAGCCTTCATTAGATCCATCAATTCAGGACCCAGTACTCCATCTGGGAAACCTGGATAATTTTCAACAAATGTTGTAGTCATTAATTGCCCACCAGGAATTCCACCAGAATTAAATCCTGTGACAAGTAATGGTTGAAGATTTGCTCGTGCGGCATATATTGCTGCCGTGTAACCTGCAGGTCCCGAACCTATAATTACAACATTTTCTACGTTTGAAATCTTCTCTTTATTTTCCATTTATTTGCTAATTTCACTATTAATAATAATAAACTAACCCAAATAATGTAGGGCGGATTTCACTCGATAGATTTATTACTCAATCGTTGACTTTTTGGTCTAATAACTTTTTTAATTCCTTTGGGAAGTTTAAAACAGAATCTTTTAAATTTTCGTTCTTCTCTCCAATATGTAATATCCACTCTCTAAATTCTTCTGCGATTGCATAACTGTCTTCATACCTTTCTAAAGTGTCCATTGCAGAAATTCTATTGGTTGCCCAACAGGTCGCTATATCGATCCTTTTTCTAATGAAATTGTCCATTGAAAGATTTAAGTTGTATATAGATAAACACATAAGAGAACTTATGTATTGTCTAATAAGTTACAACTTTGTACTTCCAAACAATAATTTAATCTTTAATTTATATTTGAGCCAATTTTTGCGTGAATTATAAAGAAAATATAAAGAAATAGAGTTAGACTGCCTCGCTGTGATTTGCAAGTAGCCTTTCGACTTCCTCAAAACCTTCTTTAGCTGAATTTATTGCAAGTTCCTCGCTAACTTTTTCTTCTGATATTAATTTTGCGGATATTTTCTTTAAAAGAGTTTCTTTCTTTTCTCTTAGTGAACTAACAATTTCTTCTTCAATGATAGATTTTATTGCTTTAGAAATTATTTTTTTATCATTTGCTTCCTCGAATGTGCCCTGAACTAATTCTTGAATAAATAATCGATGAACCTCACTACTCCTTAGAAAGCTTTCTGTGGCATTAATAATTCCTTCAACAAGAGCTTCATCAGGTTCAGAATCATTTTCTGCCAGCTTAAATTCCCAATCTAAATGTCTTCTTTGCCAACCTGCCGAGTGGAGACTGGGCATGACTGTCTGTGAATAAGTATCAACTGACATTTCATAAATTCTCTCTGCTAGCTTCTCGCACCAGTCTTTACCATGCTTTTCTAGATTTTTCTGCATAGCTTGCCTTGGAACAGCATGACCACCATGATGACTGTGGCACATTCCATCAGGACATTCGATTGCTTTTATACTCATTGGATTTCTTAATACTTATATATTCTAGATAGCTATTTTTTATAGAAAAGAAAATATATTTTTAACAAAAATCCAAGACTTTTGACTTTCTTCAATTTATATTTAGTATGTTAAAAAAATAAAATAAATTGACAAAGATACTTATTCCTTCCGAAACAAGCTCTGGTGAAAGGAGAGTTTCAGCTACACCAGAAGCTGTAAAGAAATTAAAAAGCCTTGGATGTGATGTTTATATTGAAAGTTCAGCAGGAAAATTATCAGGATTTAGTGACTTATCATATGAAGAATCGGGCGGAACAATAATAAACAACTTAGATAAAAAAATTTGGGGTGAAGCGGACTTAATATTTTGCGTTCAAACTCCATTAGAGGATAATTTAACTAAGTTAAAGAAAGGCGCTGTTCTTCTCGGTCTTCTTAACCCATATGGTAATAAGGAGCTTCTAAGGATTATAAATAGTAATAAGATTTCAGCTTTATCACTAGAGTTGCTTCCGAGGATTAGTAGAGCTCAATCTTCTGATGTTCTTTCTTCACAGGCCAATATTGCTGGATATAAAGCAGTTCTTTTGGCTGCAAGTGAGTTAGATAGATATTTCCCAATGCTTATGACTGCAGCTGGAACAGTCCAACCTGCCAAAGTAGTGGTTCTTGGTGGAGGCGTTGCAGGATTACAGGCAGTTGCGACAGCAAAAAGACTTGGGGCAATAGTATTTGTATCTGATATTAGACCTGCTGTTAAAGAACAAGTAGAGTCCCTCGGAGCAAGATTTATAGAACTTCCTGAAGTTGAGGAAAAGCCAGGAGAGGCAGGAGGTTATGCAAAAGCTGTAACACCCGAATTCCTCTCAAAACAGAAGGCAACTTTAACTAAATATTTATCTGAAGCTGATGTTGCTATATGTACTGCGCAAGTTCTAGGTAAAAAGGCCCCTGTTTTAATAGACTCACCCATGATTAAAAAAATGAGGCCTGGAGCAGTAGTTATTGATTTAGCAGTTTCTCAGGGAGGGAACTGCGAAGGAACAAAATCAAATGAAACTATTATCAAAGATGGAGTAAAACTTATAGGAGCAGGGGAATTACCCTCTTCAGTTCCTTATGATGCAAGTTCACTTTATGCTAAGAACTTAACATCTTTGATTACACCATTTATAAAAGATGGTCTAATTAAATTAGATAAAGAGGATGAACTCATTTCTGGATGTTTATTAAGCGATGAAGGAGTTATTCTTCAAAATAAAGTTTTTGAAAATTGAGGTTTTAAAATTGTGTCTTTTATAAGTCTTCTTTGGGTTCTTTTACTTGGTAGTTTATTAGGCCTCGAGTTAATTGGAAAAGTTCCTCCTACTCTTCACACACCTCTAATGAGTGGAGCAAATGCAATTTCGGGAATAACAATGCTTGCAGCCTTGACTTTAATTGTAAAAGCAGAGGGTAACGTACCACTTTTAATTATTGGTTCAGTTTCTCTTGGATTTGCTCTTTTCAACGTTGTAGGCGGTTTCTTTGTAACTGATCGAATGCTCGCGATGTTTAGTCGTAAACCATCAAATAAGAAGTAATTTTTAAAATGAATCTACCTGTAATCATTAAATTCGTTATTGACCTTCTAGCAGTACTTTTACTGGCTTTGGGAATAAAAGGATTGTCAAAAGTAAAATCAGCAAGGGATGCCAATAGATTAGCTGCATTTGCAATGTCGCTATCAGTAGTAGGATTACTTTCTTATTATTTAGGCACTTCTGGAATTGCTGTTCAGTCTTGGATTTGGATAATAATTGGATCAATAATAGGTAGTTTATTCGGAGCAATTCTTGCAAAAAAAGTACCTATGACCTCCATGCCTGAAACAGTGGCATTGTTCAATGGTTGTGGAGGAATGTCATCACTTTTGGTGGCCTTAGGAGTAGCTATTTTCCCTATTTCTAATAGTGCAGAAAATCTTGATTTTTTTAAGTCACTGATAAATGAAGTTTCAATATCTGTTTCTATATTTGTTGGTGCCATCACTTTCACAGGTTCAATTGTGGCTATGGCAAAGTTACAGGGTTGGTTGTCAACTCCAGGATGGACTCAAAGCAAAGTTAGGCATTTTGTAAATATTGTTTTTGCAGTTGCTTCCTTGATAGCCTTTTTTGATTTGATAAACGGAAATAGAAGTTCTATTTGGCTTTTAGTTATAGTTTCTTCTTTATTAGGTGTTGGAGTTACTTTGCCAATTGGTGGAGCTGATATGCCAGTCGTTATATCTTTATTAAATAGCTATTCAGGGATTGCAGCAGCAGCAGCAGGTTTCGTTGTTGATAGTCAGCTTTTGATAGTAGCAGGCGCAATGGTTGGAGCGGCAGGTCTAATACTTACTCAAGTAATGTGCAAGGGTATGAATAGATCATTGGTCTCAGTTCTTTTTGGAGGATCTTTATCGGCACAAAGTACAGCCTCTTCTGGTTCAGGAGAATATACAAATATAACTTCTTGCAGTGTTGAAGAATGTGCATTGACTTTAGAGGCAGCCAACAAGGTAATTATTGTTCCTGGTTATGGTCTGGCGGTAGCTCAAGCTCAACATACTTTAAGGGAAGTGACAAAAAAACTAGAACAAAATGGTATTGAAGTTGTTTACGCAATTCATCCTGTAGCAGGGAGGATGCCTGGACATATGAATGTACTTTTAGCAGAAGCAGATGTTCCTTACGAACAACTTAAAGAGATGGACGTTGTAAATCCTGATTTTCCAGCGACGGATGTTGTTTTAGTTTTAGGAGCAAATGATGTGGTTAATCCTCAAGCTAAAAATGATAGCTCTTCTCCTTTATATGGCATGCCAGTTCTTGATGTGCAGGAAGCAAGAACGGTATTTGTAATTAAACGTGGTATGAGTGCAGGTTACTCCGGAATAAAAAATGATTTATTTGATTTACCAAATACCTCAATGGTCTTTGGTGATGCAAAAAAGGTACTGAATGATTTGATTGGAGAATTAAAGGATCTTGGGGTTGGGGAGAAATAATAGTATATCTTTTAGTTTTTCAGATTACCTAAAAAATAAGCCATTTCGAGAAGTTTTACCTTGGATAGGTGGCGACTTACAAACTTTGAGAGATACTTTTGTTATTGATTTTGGTAAATCAAAAAAAAATAAAAAAATATTTTTTCCGATTAATAAAATTCTTTCTAAAAAATTTGAATGTGATTATCTTCTAGGGTTTTTAGAATTACCTGAAAACTTAGACTCACTTAGAGGTTTTGTAATCGTTACACATGGTTTAGGGGGCTCAACTAAACGGTTTGGTTTAAGAAGAATCTCTAGGAAATTAGCAAATAATGGTTTTGGAGTTCTTAAATTAAATCTAAGAGGATCTGGATCTGCGAGATATTTAGCTAAAGGAAATTATTGTGCTAGATGCTCCAGTGATGTTATTTCAGTAATTAATTATTTTAAAAAATTCATTAATTTAGAGTTTAAAGATCTCATTAAGATGAATAATCTTCCAATTTACGGAGTTGGATTATCTTTAGGCGGAACAATTCTTTTAAACGCCTGCTTAGATTACGATGAAAACAAAGGAGAAAAACTTTTAGATGGCCTAGCCTGTGTGAGTAGCCCTTTAGATTTATCTTCATGCAGTCTGTGTATTGAAAAACCTAGAAATTCTATATATCAAAAATGGTTACTTCACCGCTTAAAAAATCAGTTGTGGGAGGGATTTAATGATGAAGGCAAACTCCTTGATAACGAGAAATTAAGAATAAAAATTAGAAATTTAAAAAGTATAAGAGAATTTGATCAGAAATTTACAGCTCCTAGTTGGGGATTTAGTTCTTTGGAGGATTATTATATTAAAGCTTCTCCAATAT